>CAYWST010000016.1:0-30202 GCA_964461075.1 uncultured Solibacteraceae bacterium
GCGTGACCGCTGGCAGACTCCGGCGTAGTCTGTCAGGTTGTGGCCGGTTTGCCGGGTCAGATAGACTAAAGCTGAGATTTCGTCGAGGAGTCCCTATTCATGTGGAACCTGGGCTGGCCGGAGATGATGGTAATCTTTGTGCTCGCCCTGCTTCTGTTCGGGCCCAAGAAGTTGCCCGAGGTCGGCAAGCAGGTAGCCAAAGCGATTGGTGAGTTCCGGCGCGCGTCCAACGAGTTGAAGGACACGTGGCACCGCGAGATGGCGGCCATGGAGCGTGAGACGCAGGAGATCAAGCAGGAAGCCCAAGCGCTCGCGGAGACGACGAACGAGTACTCCTCCGACTATCACTACAATTACGACTCGTCCTACGACTACGGGGCCTATGGCTACCCGGATGGAACAGACGCAGCGGCGGCGGGGGACCAGCCTGTGGAGACAGCCACCGCGGCCCCGGTTGAGAGTCCGGATCCGGGGATGACGGGCGAGAGCGCCGCGGCGGAACCGGCGCAGGCGGCCGAAAGCGCGCCGACGATCATGGCCGCCGCCGACACGGTCCCGGCCAACGGAACGCCGGAAGCGATGGCAGACTCGCCGAAGGAGTCGGCCACGCGATAGTCCGCGCCTGTTCTCACGCCGGAAGGAAGTTCGCACAGCCTCGAGAATGCCGGAGAATCAAGATCCTCAAAGCGCGCAGCCTGAGCCTGACGCCGAACACGACGGCCGTCTGACTCCGGAGCAGAGCGCGCTGGCTCCCGGGCAGGAAGCCGAAAACCAGGATGAAGGCTACGGCATGGCTGGGGATCCGTATGCCTACGCCGATCCTGCCCCGGCTGTGGAGACGCTGCCCGCGCCTGTGGAAGCAGCCCCGGTAACGCCGGCTCCTCCTCCGCCCCCGAAAGTGGAGGCCAAGGCGGAGGAGGAGGACGACGAGGAAGAGGGCATGCTGCGGATGAGCTTCCTCGAGCATCTCGAAGAGCTGCGGTCGCGCATCGTGAAGGCGCTGCTAGGTCTGGCCTTGGGATTCGTGGTCTGCGTGTTGTTCACGAATGAGCTGTGGAAGGCGGTGATGGCTCCGGCGGCAGGCGCATTGCGTGCGTTGAAGCTCCCTGAGCAACTGGCGCAACTGTCGCCGACCGAGGCCTTCAGCATCATCTGGATTAAGCTGCCGGTGCTGGCGGCTTTGTTCGTCTCCTCGCCGTGGGTGCTGTATCAGGTCTGGGCGTTCATCGCTCCCGGGCTCTACAAGCGGGAGCGCCGTCTGGCGGTACCGTTTATTTTCAGCACGGCCACGTTGTTCATTCTGGGGGGCGCGTTCGCCTACTTCGTGGCGTTCCGCTTCGCGCTGACGTTTCTGCTCGGCATCGGCGTTGACATTGGCGTGCGGCCGATGATTTCGATCACCGAGTACTTCGACCTGTTCGTGAACGTGATCCTCGGCATCGCGATCGTCTTCGAGCTGCCAGTGCTGATCTTTTTCCTGACGCTGCTGCGAATTGCGAGCCCGAGATTCCTGCTGGCGCACTCAAGGTACGCGATTCTGATCATCGTCCTGCTGGCGGCGATCATCACGCCGACGCCGGACATCTACAACCTGATCATCTTCGCGGCGCCGATGATTCTGCTGTACTTCGTCGGCGTATTCGCCAGCTACCTGCTGGTGCTGCACCGTGAAGGCGAGCGCTTCCCGTGGACCAAAGTTCTGGTGGTGCTGGCCATCGCGCTGGCGATCGTTGCGGCGATCCTGTGGACCGCGATGGCGCGGTACAACCTGCGCTGGGTGTGGCAGTGGCCGTTCCTGGCCCGTTGATCTACTTCTTGAAAAACCAGAGCCAGAAGTATTGCTCTCCGGCGCCGTGGCGGTAGCGGGGCTCGAAGCCGCATTCCTCGGCCATTTCGCAGGCCTGCGCATCGGTGAACGGGACGCCGAGCCAAGTGTCGTCAGGGTCGGTGTTGATGCTGGCGTCGCCCTGCACCTGGAACTTGAACAACGCGCCGGGCTTGAGAAGGCGCCCGGTTTCGCGGACGTAGTTGACGATGATCTCGCGGCTGGGAATGTGCTGGAAGACGATGGTGGAGAAAGCGAAGTCGTAGCCGAGGTCCGGCAGGACGGAGAGATCCATGCCGTTGTTCTGGTAGATGTGGACGTTGGAGCGGTCCGAGCAAGCCTGGCGCGCCTGAGCGACCATTTCACCCGACACGTCGACTGCGTGGACTTCGCCAAAGAGTTTGGAAAGGGCGCGCGTAATGCGGCCCGCGCCGCAGCCTATTTCGATGATGCGCATGGAGGCAGGGTCACGCCCCTGGCAGATGTTGGTCATGTCGGTGAGGATCTCTTCGGCGACGGTGCGCTCGCCGGAGGCGAAGAACTCGGCGTCGGTCCAATCGGTGCGTTCGGTGTTGACGTAGAAACGGGCGTTCTCCCGGGCGCGCTCGTCCCAGTCGCGACGCATCTTGTCGAGCGTAACTTCGAGGTGGTTGGGATCCATGGGGGTGAATCCTCATTGTAGCCCCGAGCAAGCAGCTTGGGCCTCTGATGTATACTGGAGAAGACGTGGGCGGCTAGCTCAGTTGGGAGAGCACCGCGTTCGCAACGCGGGGGTCGTGGGTTCGAATCCCATGCCGTCCACCACCCACGCTTTTGTCCGCCTGGAAATTGTGCCTGCCACAATTAAAATGGTGGCTGTCACAATTAGGCGGATGCAGGCCGGTTTGACAGGCCTGTCTCGTGCTCACTATACTGAGAATTCAGCCCTCAGGCGCTGGGGAATCTCTGTGCCTTTACGCCAAGCTCGGCTACGGGATCGCGTATGGGCTTTGCTCTTCCGGGAACGGGAGGGTGTTGAGGAAGAAGATGCCGAAGCGAACATTCCAGCCGAACAATCGTAAGCGTGCGAAAACACATGGCTTCCGCAGCCGGATGCAAACCAAGAACGGGCGGGCTGTCCTGGCCCGGCGCCGCGCGCGGGGCCGGCACAAGCTGACGGTGAGCGATGAGCGCGCCGTTCGTTACGCCAAGTTGGACTAGCCGCCGGACGGAAAGGTTCGTGGCAGGCCGCGCAGGTTGCTTTCCGAAGACCCGGCGAATCCTGAAACCCTCGGAATTCCGGGCCGTCTACGATCAAGGCTTCAAGGTGACAACAGGCTGTTTCGTGGCCTTCTGCTGGCGCGATCCCGGAGTTTCCGGGGACGATGACGGCCCACGGGTCGGGTTCACGACCCCGCGCGCCCTGGGCAAGTCTGTACAGCGAAATCGGATGAGGCGCAGGTTGCGAGAGACCGTTCGCACGCGATTGGGCGCTCTTGACCCCGCATGGCGGATTGTCTGGAATCTCCGGCGCGGGACGCTGTCAGTTCCCTACAGCCAGTTGATCACTGAAGTGGAAAAGGTGCTCGCCCGATGCAGCGCCTGATTCTCATGTTGTTGTTTGCCTACAAGCGGGCGATTTCCCCAATGCTGCCGGCCGCCTGCCGATTTCACCCCACCTGCAGCGAGTATATGGCTGAAGCCGTTCATCGGCACGGCGCGGCGCGCGGTGTCTGGATGGGCCTGCGCCGGCTGGCACGCTGCCATCCATTGAACGCAGGCGGGCTCGACCCCGTCCCTTAGAGTGTCCATGTCCAATCCAACTCCCACGCCCGGCCGACCGACAGAGCTCACCATGGAGGTGCGGCTCCTGCTGACCTTCGCGCTAGTGGGGCTTGTGCTGTTCGGCTGGAATTATCTCTTTCCGGCGCCGAAGGCTCCCCCTCCCCCTGCCAAGCAGGCTTCGGCGCAAGCCCCGGTTCAAGCCAAGCCTGAGCCTGCGGCGCCGGCCAGGGAAGACGGAAAACAGGCTCCTCAGCCCGCCATGAAGGCGGGCAAGGCCCGTCCCGAGGAGACGCCCACCCTGGTTTCGGCCGAGAAGGCGGAGACCTACATCATCGAGACGCCGGTCTACAAGATCGCGTTCTCGAACCGCGGAGCGACGGTTCGGAGTTGGGTCCTCAAAAACTATAAGGACTCAACGGGGAAGCCCGTCGATCTGGTGAACGCGCACGCCGGAGCGGACCGGCCCTTCGGATGGGCGTTCTCGTATGTCTTCCCCAAAGAGCAGCCGGCCACGGATCTCAATGGGGCGTTGTTCGCGGCCGCACAGCCTTCGCCGCTGGAGCTGGTCTTTACATACAACGACGGGAAGGTGGAAGCGCGGAAGGCGTTCAAAGTGGACGCCAAGCTGTATTCGGCTTCTTACGAATCGAAGGTCTCGGCGGGAGGGGAGGGGCTGGTTCACCAACTCGCCTGGCGGGGCGGCTTCGGCGATCCGACGATTCACGCGGCGGCCGACAACGAGAAGTCTGTCTATTTTTCAGTCGCCGAGAACAAGCTGGTGGAGGAGACGGCAAAGGTGGCGGAGAACGGTCCGCACAAGGTGAGCGGGATCTTCCAGTTCGCCGGGATGATGGACACCTACTTCGCCGGCGTGGTTCTTCCGGAAGGCAAGCAGATCGATTTCGTGACCTGGAACGATCCGGTCGTTCTCGAGAAGGGCGCCGAGCCTGTGCGCTATCCGGGCATGAGCTTCGGAGGAGAGGGGGAACATGGAGCGCAACTGTTCTTTGGGCCGAAGGACACCGACATTCTCAAGGCAACGAACCCGAAGCTGACGCAGATCATCGACTGGGGGTGGTTCTGGTTCATCGCGCAGCCGCTGTTCACGGCGCTCCATTGGACTTACGACAACATCGCGGCCAACTGGGGATGGGCGATCGTATTGATCACCGTCGTGATCAATATTCTCATGCTTCCGCTGCGGTACAGCTCGCTGAAGAGCACGCAGAAGATGGCGACGCTGCAGCCGAAGATCGCCGCCATTCAGGCCAAGTATAAGAACCTGCCGATGCGGGATCCGCGCAAGCAGAAGCAGAACGAAGAGTTGATGGCGCTCTACCAGGCTGAAGGAATCAACCCGATGGGCGGCTGCATTCCTTTGCTGCTGCAGATGCCGTTCTTTTTCGCCTTTTTCAAGGTGCTGAGCGTGGCGATTGAGTTGCGCGGCGCGTCGTGGTTGTGGGTGACGGATCTGTCGCAGCCGGAGACGGCGGTGATCCGCTGGCTGCCGGTGGGCATGCTGGTGACGCAGGTCTGGATGCAGAAGATGACCCCCGCGACGAGCCCCGATCCATCTCAGCAGCGAATGATGATGATCCTGATGCCGGCCATGCTGACGATCATGTTTTGGGGAGCCTCGTCCGGGCTGGTGTTATACTGGCTCACTGGCAACGTGGTCGGCATCGTGCAGCAGTACTTCTTTAACAAATTGGCTCACACGCCGGCCGCCGCGGGCAAAGGCACCGTCGCGCCCGGGAAAAAATAGCCAGGAAAGAGCTATGAGCAGACCGTCTGCCGTGCCTGTATGAGCAACGAAAAATACTCCGTGGAAACGGTTGGCGAGAAGATCGCCGACTTTCTCGATGCGATTCTGGACGCCGCCGATTTCGACGTCGATTACGAAATCATGGACGGCGAAGACGCGGGCAACTACTTCGAGAAGCCCTCCCTGGTGGTGAAGTTCTCCGGCGAGGATCTGAAGTTCCTGATGACTAACAAGGGCGAGGGGCTGCTCGCGCTGGAGCAGCTCACCCAGGAGCTGTTGAGGATGGAGGGAGACGAACACGCCCTGCTCTGTTTCGACGCCAACGATTACCGGCTGTTGAGGCAGGAGGAACTGCGAATCAGCGCGTTGACGGTTGCGGAACAGGTCCGGCAGGGGGGGAATCCTTTCCGGTTCAACCCGATGACGAGCCGGGAGCGGCGGATCATTCACCTCGCGCTGCGAGACGCAACGGATCTCCGAAGCGAGAGTTCGGGAACGGGACCGTACCGGCACGTGGTGGTTTATCCGGCCGGGATGCCCTCCTTGCCGGAACCGCCTCCCCCGCCGCCATCGGCAAGGCGCGCGGGTGATCGCGACCGAGGCGGAGACCGGCGGGATGACCGCGGGGCTCGCGGGCCTCGGCCAGGCGGCGGAGACCGCGACCGCGGCGGAGACCGCGGCAGGCGCGGCAATGGCCTCCCACCCCGGAGAGGGCGCCACTAGGCTCCCGGTTCCGATCGGCATCCGGCGATGCCCCCACTGGACACCATCGTCGCCATCTCGACTCCGCCTGGGAGAGGAGGCCTCGGGATCGTGCGGCTCTCCGGTCCCGATCCACGCTCAATCGCGGCGCCGTTTCTTCGATTCGCCGCAACGCATGTGTGGTCGCCGTGGCGCGCGGCTCTTGCCGAATTGTTGGACGGGGAAGGGCAGGTGATCGACAAGGCGCTGGTGACCTGGTTTGCGGCGCCGCACTCCTATACAGGCGAGGATGTCCTGGAGATCTCCTGCCATGGTTCGCCGGTTGTGCTGCTGCAGGCCGTGCGTCAGGCCATGGAAAACGGGGCCAGGGCCGCCGAGCCGGGAGAATTCACGCTCAGGGCCTTTTTGAACGGAAAAGTCGACCTTCCGCGGGCCGAGGCGGTGCATGACCTGATTCAAGCGACAACGCTGCACCAGGCACGAGTAGCGGCCCGCCAGATGCATGGCTCCGTCTCTCACTCCATCTCACCGGTCAAGGCCCAGGTGATTGAACTCATCGCGCTCCTCGAAGCGGGCATCGATTTCGCCGACGACGATGTCAGCGTCGCCTCGCCGGCGGAGATTCTCAGACGAATCGCCCTGATCCGGGATCCGCTCGAGAAGTTGACCCGCAGTTTCGCCTACGGCCGCTACGTCCACGACGGATTCACGCTGGCGATTGCAGGGAGGCCGAACGTCGGCAAGAGCAGCCTGTTTAACGCTTTGCTGGGCCAGGACCGGGCGATCGTGACGCCGATCGCCGGAACGACGCGGGATACCGTTTCCGAATCCTTCGATCTCGAAGGGATTCCCGTCCGGCTGGTCGACACTGCGGGGGTGCGCGAGAGCGACGACACGGTGGAATCGTTGGGGATTGAGAGGACGTGGCGTACGATCGCCGACGCAGATATTACATTATTAGTAGTTGACTCCTCAGCGCCGCTGCATGAGCAGGACATGGAGTTGTTGAATCGTGCGTCGGAGCTGGGAAGATCGATGATTGTTCTCAATAAGATCGACCTGCCCAATCTGTCGGGTGACGTGGAGGGGGCACATCGGGTTTCAGCCACGGCAGGCGAAGGGATCGCCGAGCTGAGAAAGGCGATCGTGGACGCATTGGCGCCGGGTTCGGCGACCGGGGCAGAGGGAGTATTGATCACAACGGCTCGCCATCAACTTCTATTGTCGGAATCACTGGAAGCGATTCGGAACGCGGAGCGTGCGGTGGGATTCGGGCTCCCGCATGAGCTTCTATTGCTTGATTGTTATGCAGCGCTCCGCCCACTGGACGAATTAAGCGGGGCGACGACGGCAGATGACATCCTGAACCGGATCTTTTCCACCTTCTGCATCGGGAAGTGATTCTACTATTGTCGGGCAGAGGAAGTTGCGGGGAGGATCACTTTGCGGATCGCATCTAAGACGCCATTAATGAAGGGGACAGCTTCCTCTTCGGAGTAGCGGCGGGCGAGTTCGAGAGCCTCGTCGATGACGACTGCGGGAGGCGTTCCAACCACCATCATTTCGAAAACCGCCATGCGTAGTAAATTGCGATCAACCAATGGCATACGTTCCAGGCGCCAGTTGGTCGCGCGCCGGGTGATGTGGGCGTCAATTTCGCTCAGACGGGCGAGGGTTCCGCGCGCGAGGGTCTCCATGAAAGGGTCAGGAGCCATGGGCGAGGGGGGCTCGTCTCCAGGTTCGGCTTCCATCTCACTGCTGAACAGGGTTGAGTAGTACTGCTGGACGGCTTCATCGACGGGGATGGAGCGGGAATCGCAGAGGAAGAGGACCTGGAGAGCCCGTTGGCGGGACTTGCGTCGGGCTGGCATGATTCAGCTTTCAATCGTTGGGATGGTCGAGCTTGCGTAACAGATTCGCCATTTCGATGGCGGTCATGGCCGCCTCGAATCCCTTGTTTCCGCCTTTGGCCCCAGCCCGGTCAATGGCCTGTTCGAGAGTATTGGTGGTGAGGACGCCGAAAGCGATTGGGATGCCGGTCTCGAGCGTCACCTGGGCGAGGCCTTTGGCGGCTTCGCCGGCGACATAGTCGAAATGGGGTGTTTCGCCGCGGATGACGGCGCCAAGGCAGATGATCGCGTCGTGGCGCTTGGAGCGGGCCAAGGCGGCGGCGGCCACGGGCATTTCCCACGAGCCTGGGACTCGAACCAGCTCCGCAGATTCGGCTCCGGCTCCGGCGCGGGCGAGCGCGTCCATGGCTCCGCTGAGCAGCCGTTCGCTGATGAAGCTGTTGAAGCGGCTGACGACAATGGCGAATCTCAGGCCCCTGGCGTCGATCTGGCCCTCATAGACCTTTGGCTGCATATGGGATAATGGGTCTTTCCTCCCCAATCATAACAGCAGTTATCACTAGCGCTACGAATGGACCCCGCCTACATCCGGAACTTCTCGATCATCGCCCACATCGACCATGGCAAGTCGACGCTGGCGGACCGTCTGCTGGAATATACGGGCGCGCTCAGCCAACGGGAGATGATGGAGCAGGTTCTGGACTCCATGGACCTGGAGAGAGAGCGCGGCATTACAATCAAGGCGCACGCGGTGCGGCTGGAATACAAGGCGGACGACGGCCAGACCTACCAGTTGAACCTGATCGATACTCCAGGCCACGTGGATTTCACCTATGAAGTATCCAGGTCGCTGCAAGCCTGTGAAGGGGCGCTGCTTGTGGTGGACGCGAGCCAGGGCGTCGAGGCGCAGACGCTGGCCAACACCTATCTGGCGATCCACCACGGACTCGAACTCATCCCGGTGATCAACAAGATCGATCTGCCGTCGGCGGAACCGGAGCGCATCAAGGAGCAGATCGAGCAAATCGTCGGCCTGGACGCATCTGACGCGGTGCTGGCGAGCGCGAAGAACGGCATCGGCATCCGGGACATTCTGGAGCACGTGGTTCACAAGGTGCCGCCGCCCAAGGGAGATCCGGAAGCGCCATTGCGGGCGCTGATTTTCGACTCCTGGTTCGATCCGTATCGCGGCGTGATCATTCTGGCGCGCGTGGTGGACGGGCGGCTGAGAAAGGGGCAGAAGATCCGGCTGTGGTCGACCGACACGGTGTATGAAGTAGACGGCCTCGGATATCAATCGCCGAAGCCGATTCCGTGTGACGAGCTGGCTGCGGGTGAAGTCGGATTCCTGTTCGCCAACATCAAGACGGTGACCGACGCGAAGGTGGGCGACACAATCTATGACGCCGCGAACCTGATCACCGAGCCGCTGCCGGGCTTTGAGGAGATGAAGCCGATGGTCTTCGCCGGGCTGTATCCGGTGGAGAGCCATGAGCACGGGGTGTTGCGCGACGCGCTCGAGAAGCTGCGGCTGAACGATTCGGCGTTCAATTTCGAACCGGAGAACTCGGCTGCGTTGGGCTTCGGCTTCCGGTGCGGATTCCTCGGGCTGCTGCACCTGGAGATCGTGCAGGAGAGGTTGGAGCGGGAGTTCGAAATCGACCTCATCACCACCGCGCCCGGCGTGAAGTACGTGATCACGCTTGGGAACGGCTCGGTCGTGGAGGTGGAGAATCCGGCGAAGTGGCCGGATCCGAGCGAGATCGTGAAGATCGAAGAGCCGATTATCGAGGCGACGGTCATCACGCGCGAGGAGTATCTGGGCGAGATCCTCAAGCTGCTCGAGGAGAAGCGCGGCGAGCAGCGCAAGTTCGAATACCTTGGCGGCGGGCGCGTGATGCTGGTGTACTCGCTGCCGCTGAACGAGATCGTGCTCGATTTCTACGACCGTTTGAAATCGGCGTCGCGAGGCTACGCCTCGCTGGACTATCACCTGGCCGGGCACAGAGTGTCGCCGATGGTGAAAATGGACGTTCTGGTCGCGGGGGAGCCGATCGACGCGCTTTCAATCATCGTCCACCGCGAGTTCGCCTATGACCGGGGCAAGGCGCTGATCGAGCGGTTGAGAAAACTGATCCCGCGGCAGATGTTTGAAGTGGCGCTGCAGGCGGCGATCGGCACGAAGGTCATCGCGCGAGAGAACATTTCGGCGCTCAAGAAGAACGTCCTGGCCAAGTGCTACGGCGGCGACATCACGCGCAAGAAGAAGCTGCTGGAGAAGCAGAAGGAAGGCAAGCGGCGGATGAAGCGCGTGGGGCGGGTGGAGATCCCGCAGGAGGCCTTCCTGGCGGTGCTCAAGGTCGGGCAGACGGGGAACGATTAGGCTCAAGGGGTGACATAACCGGCCCGGGCGCGGACGGAGGCCTTCGGGAGTTTGCGCCGGGTGGACTCAGCCAGGCTGACGCTCAACCGCCGGTAAGTCCCTGAAGGAGCCTTCGAAGGCGTGATGGCGAGCGTGTAGCGGGTACGGACGTGTTCGAGCATCTCCTCGAACTTGGGGCCGGCCTTGTCGGTCTTCATCACCTCGCCGCCGGTTTGCTGCGCGAGATGGAAGACGTTGGCCGGGGTGAAATCGGGATTGACGTCCTCGCCCGGCCTGCCCACAGGCTTAGGCGGTTTGGCGTCCTCGGGCACGATGGCGTTGAGGACGACGTTCAACTCGGAGAGCGCGGCGACCACTTTGCCGTCCGGCGCCTGGTAGTGCATGCCGCCGTTGTCGGTGAGAATCACGATGGCGCGCCGTCCGGCGAAGGGGGGCTGCCGCCGCCACCAATCGGCGATTTCGAGCAGGGCCTCGTTGATGGATGTGCCCGCGCCGAGGTCGCGCGCGAGCGGGGCGTCGCGGATGACGCGCTCGACGAGAACTCGGTCCTCGGTGAGTTCTTCAGCGATGGTGACGCGGCGGGCGAAGAAGGCGACGCCCACCTTGTCGCCGGGGGCGAGCTTGGAGAGCGCCTGCCTGGCTGCTTCCGCCATCTGTTTGAGCATCCGGCCCATGCTGCCGGAAACGTCGAGCACCACGACGACTTCGAGCGGCTCCGATTCCCGGCCGAAAAAATCCGGGCGCCGCTCGGCGCCCTCTTCGAGGAGCACGAAATCGGATGGGCCAAGACCGCCGAGGGGCCGCCCGTTATTGATGACCTGGACATCGACGCGAACCAGGGCGGCGCCCGTCCGGAAGGTGGCCGTCTCCTGAGTTTGCGCAAGACCGGCCAGAGCGGAGACGATGAGGAGGAAAACCTTCCGCATGATCAACATTATCGTCGGCACAGCAGGCCATATCGATCATGGCAAGTCGGCGCTTGTCCGGGCGCTGACCGGGATCGAGCCGGATCGCCTGGCCGAAGAGCGAGAACGCGGCATCTCCATCGACCTTGGGTTCGCGCATCTCGATCTTGGCGGCGGAGTCCGAGCGGGGTTTGTGGACGTCCCGGGGCATGAGCGCTTCGTCAGGAACATGTTGGCCGGGGCGGGGGGCGTGGACATCGTCCTGCTGGTTGTGGCTGCCGATGAAGGCGTGAAGCCGCAGACCAGGGAGCACTTCGAGATCTGCCGGCTGCTAGGGATCTCGAAGGCGGTGGTGGCGCTGACCAAGGCGGATCTGGCCGACGGCGCGATGCTGGAGATCGTGGAGATGGAAGTGGGAGAACTGCTGGCAGGGTCGCGGTTCGAGCCGGCGCCAAGAGTGGCGGTTTCGAGCGTGACCGGGCAGGGGCTCGACGAACTGAAGGCGGCGCTGCGGGCCGCGGCCGCGCAAGCGAGGCAGCGGGCGGCGCGGGGGGCGTTTCGACTGCCGGTGGATCGGGCGTTCTCGATCCGCGGCTTCGGCACGGTGGTGACGGGAACGATGCTCACGGGCCGGCTGACGCTTGAGACGCAGGCGGCGCTCTATCCGGGCAACCGAGCGGTGCGCGTGAGGGGATTGCAGGTCCACGGCGACACCGTTCAGGAAGCAGCGGCAGGACAGCGGACCGCGGTCAATCTGGCAGGAGTTGAGGCCAAAGCGATCAAACGCGGCGTGACGCTGGCGCCGGAAGGTCTGTTCGAGTGTGCGACGACGATTGACTGCGAGCTCGAACTTCTCCGTACCGCACGTCCGCTGAAGCACAGAGCCCCACTGCACTTTCACTCGGGCACGGCGGCGGTGGAGGCCGAAGCGCGGCTGCTCGGAGATCTCTCGAAGCCGGTCGAGCCGGGCTCGAAGGCATGGGTGCGCCTTGTGCTGAAGGAGCCGGTTCTTGTACTGCCAGGCGACCGGTTCATTGTGAGGATGTTTTCGCCTGTGGTGACCATAGGAGGCGGCGTCATCGTGGACATCTCGCCTCCGCCGCGGTGGAAGAGAGCGGCGGTTGTGGAGCGTCTGCCGGCGCTTGCGGCGGCGGGGCTCGCGGGGCAGGTCCGGCTGTATGCGGCGGAAGGTCCGCACGGCGCGCGAGCATCGGCGCTGGCGGCCCGGTGCGGCGTCACAGTGGAGGAGATCCTGTCGCAGACGGAGCCCGCGGGTTGCCGTCTGGTGCGGGACCCCGAGCCGAGGCTGATCCCGGAGGAGAGCTTGCGGGACAGCGTGAATGCGCTCTCGGCGCAATTGGCGAAGTGGCACCGCGAAGAACCGCTGAAGGCGGGAATGCCGAAGCGCTCCGCCGCCCTGGAACCTTGGCTGCTGGAAGCGATTCTGGCGGAACGCCGCGATCTTTTCGTCGCGGAGAACGAGTTGGTGAGGCTGGCCAGTCACCGGCTGGCGCTTGCAGGCGCCGAAGAGGAAGCGGCCGGCCGCATCGAGAACGTTTTCCGGAAGGCGGGGCTGGCCGTGCCAGGGGGGGGGGAGGCGCTCACCGGCTCGGGAATCGATGGCGCGCGGGCGAGATCTCTGATGGAGCTGTTGATCCGGAGAGGGACGCTGGTGCGGATCTCACCGGAGCTTGTGTATCACCGCGAGGCGATCGAGGGCCTGATGGAACTGCTGGCGGCGAAGAAGGGGCAGTCGTTCTCGGTGGGCGAGTTCAAGGACTGGACGGGCGTGTCGCGCAAGTATGCGATTCCGCTGCTCGAGTATCTGGATCGCGGGCGCGTGACGCGCCGCCTCGCCGACAGACGGATCGTGCTCTGAATCAGCTCGCGAGGGCTTCGAGAATCCGAATGGCGCCTTCCTTGGCGTGGACGCCGGTTTCGCCCATCGGGCCGACGCAGCTTGGGCAGCCTTCCTCGCAAGCGCAGGCGCGGATGAGATCCAGCGCGCCCGCAAGCAACCGCTCGCGCAGCTCAAAGAGAGGCGCGCTGAGGCCGATGCCGCCGGGATAGCAGTCATAGAGATGCAGGTTGGGCTCGAACGCCTCGACGCCGGGCCGCATCTCCTCGGTCAGCGCGACTCCAAGATCGCGCGGATCGCACATCAGCAGAAGGGCCGCCACCGTCCGGATGGCATTGCCCATGCCGGAGATGGCGTTGAGCTTTTCAGTCGCGGTGAGATCGGAAAACCGGGCCAGAAACGCCGCGGGGAAGTGCAGCCAGAACGAAGTGGTGTGCATCTCCTGCTCGGGCAGGGAGAGCGCGCCCGCTCCGACATTCTCGTTGGTGTAGAACTTCACTTTCTTGAAGCCGACGATCTGGCGGTTGACGCGAACCTCGCCGTGGGCGGCGCGGGCTTTGGGGACACCGGTTTCGCCGGCGCCATGTGTTTCGAGCGTTTCAAACTCCTCGAGAACTTTGACCTGGGTGTAGTCGATGGCGTCGGTGAAATAGTCGCACTCCACTTCACGGACGAAGGCCTTGCGCTGCGCGTAGTCCATCTTCTCCACCTGGAACTGCTTCGCCTCGTGGAGGTAGATGGCCTTTTCGTGCAATTCGACGAGGGCGGCGGGGAAGGCCACCTCCGCGATGACCTTCTCCTCCCGCGTGATGTCAATGACGACGAAGTTGTCGCTGGTCACCGAGCGGAGGCTGATGGCGTCGGCCGGGTAAGTGTCCGAGGTCCAGTGCCAGGCGCCGGCGCTCGGATGGACGACGCCGAGTTCTTCGAGGAAGCGGCACATCTCGGCCGTGTCGTGGGGACCGAAGCGCTCTCCGTCGCGGATGGGGAGTTCGAAAGCGGCGCACTTGAGGTGGCCTACCAGGATCTCGACGTTGTCGGGGTTGACCTGCGCCTGTTCCGGGGGGCTCGAGAAGAAATACTCGGGGTGCTCGACGATGTATTGATCGAGCGGCGCGCTGGAAGCGACCAGAATGGAGAGCGACGTGCCGAGCCGCCTGCCGGCGCGTCCGGCGCGCTGCCAGGTGGAGGCGATCGCGCCCGGATAACCCGCCAGGATAGCGACGTCGAGCGAACCGATATCGATTCCGAGTTCGAGCGCGCTGGTGGCAACGACGCAGCGAATGTCGCCGTCGCGAAGGCCCCGTTCGATCTCTCGGCGCTCGCGCGGCAGATAGCCGCCCCGGTAGCCGCGCACGGAGTCCGGCGGTTTGGGAGGGCGGGCGCAGGCGTCCTTGAGGTAGGTGAGCAGAATCTCGGTAGCGAGGCGATTGTTGGCAAAGACAATGGTCTGCTCGCCGCGGTTGACGAGCTCGGAGGCGAGCCGGCGCGTTTCCATCAGGTAGCTGCGGCGGATGCCAAGCTGGCGGTTGACGACAGGAGGGTTGTAGAGAACGAAGTATTTCTCCCCCGCCGGGGCTCCATTTGAGTCGATGAGCGAGAACGACTCGCCGGTGAGCGCCTCGGCGAGTTCGCGGGGATTGGCGATGGTGGCCGAGGAGCAGATGAACTGCGGCCTGGCGCCATAGAACTCACAAACGCGCTTCAGCCGGCGAAGGACGTTGGCAAAGTGCGAGCCATAGACGCCGCGATAGGTGTGTAATTCGTCGATGACGATGTAGCGGAGGTTTTCGAAGACCTTGGTCCACTTGGTGTGGTGCGGCAGGATCCCGGCGTGGAGCATGTCGGGATTGGTCAGCACGACGTTCGCGCGTTCTCGAATCGCCTTGCGGGCGTCCTGGGGCGTATCGCCATCATAGGTGAAGGCCCGGATCCCTGCGCCCATCTCCTCGACGATTCCATGGAACTCGTGGAGCTGATCCTCGGCGAGCGCCTTGGTGGGGAAGACATAGAACGCTCTCGCTTCGGGGTCCGAGAGCAGGCGCGAAAGGACAGGCAGGTTGTAGCAAAGAGTCTTTCCGCTCGCGGTGGGGGTCACCACAACGGCGTTGGCGCCGGTGGCGAGGGTTCGGAAGGACTCGGCCTGGTGGCAGTACAACTGCTCGATCCCGCGCCGGGCAAGAACGCTTCGCAACCGGGCGGGAACGTCTTCAGGAAAAGGTTCGTAAACGCCCGGGCGGGCGGGCTGATGCCGGATGGCCCGGATGGGTGAATTAGGCTCCTCCATCCAGGCCTTCAGCCGGGCGATCGCCGCTTCCAGGCCGGCGCGGCGGGCCAGACCGAGTTCGCTATCGGGCTCTGGAAAGCCAAGCGTGAGGTTCATGGTGGATTCGCCTTTTCTTTGCGTCTCCGCCAGCCCAGCTTAGCGAATGTTCGATTGTGAATCAACTTCCGCAGCAGATTGGCCGCGTACGAATTCCCACCGCTCCAGAGTCGCGGCGACAGCGCCCCGTGGAGGATCCCGTCGAACCACCTTGCCCATGCAGCGGAGTCTTACCGGCCCGTCGAAGTCCCGCACGGGCAAAGTGATGTAGTATTCCACAGCCTGACCGATCTCCAACTCGACGGGAGGCGACTCAAACAGGACGCCACCGCTCGATAAGTTCTTCGTTTCCAGCTCATTGTGTAAACGTCTGGAGCCGGAGCGGACTAGCTCCATGGGCAAAATGAGATCGTATCGACGGGCTCGTCGCTGCTCAGGCACTGCACTTTAGTTGTAAGTGATTTCCAACACTGCGTCAATCAAATACTGTAGAACCAATAGGAAAAACGATTTAGGACTATCAATAGTACTACAGATAAGTCCTAGACAGCAAAGACTTCAGGTGTCTGCGGTACCATAATGCCTGTTCGCAAAGAAGAGGAGCAGATGCAATGAGCGAGAACAAAGTGATTGCCGTCATAGGTGCGACAGGCGCCCAGGGGGGCGGGTTAGTGCGGGCCATTGTCGAAGACCCGCAGGGCGGATTCGCGGCGAGGGCGCTGACGCGCAATGTGGATTCGCCGGCGGCGAGGAGACTCGCGGAGGCAGGCGCTGAGGTCGTGCCGGCTGACGTCGACCGGGAAGAGACGCTCGCGCGCGCCTTCGAAGGGGCCCATGGGGCATACTGCGTGACGTTCTTCTGGGACCACTTCTCGCCGGAGAAGGAGCAGGCGCAGGCGGCGGCGATGGCCCGCGCGGCAAAGCAGGCGGGGCTGAGTCATGTGATCTGGTCGACTCTTGAAGACACGCGGAGATACCTTCCGCTGAGCGACGCTCGGATGCCGACGCTGATGAGCAAATACAAAGTCCCGCACTTCGATGCAAAGGGCGAATCGGACCACTTCTTTTCGGACCTAGGACTGCCTGTGACGTTTCTGCTGACCTCGTTCTACTGGGACAACTTCATTCATTTCGGGTCGGGGCCGAAGCGGGGCGCCGATGGCCGCCTGCGGCTGACGCTGCCGATGGGCGACAAGAAACTGCCGGGCATCGCCGCCGAGGACATTGGGCGGTGCGCATACGGGATTTTCAAGCGCGGAGCGGAGATGCATGGGCGGACCGTGGGCGTGGCGGGGGAGCATCTTTCGGGCGATGAGATGGCAGCGGCGTTGAGCGAAGCGCTTGGAGAACCGGTGGAGTACAACGCCGTGGAACCCGCGGTTTACCGGAGCTTTGGGTTCCCTGGGGCGGAGGATCTGGGCAACATGTTCCAGTTCAAGCGGGATTTCAACCATTTGTTTTGCGAATCGCGCGATCCGGCCATCGCCAAGGCGCTGAACCCGAAGTTGCAGAATCTTCGGGAGTGGCTCAGAGGCAACGCGGCCAAGATCCCGCTAGAGTAAGAGATTCGCGGCCAGGAGCCGAAGCAAGGGAGCACAAGATCGATGAGCGAGTGGCAGTTCGCGCAACGCCGGCCCGAGCAGCGGCTGGCGGTCATTTCCTATTACTCGGTGGTCAAGCAGCAGGAAGGGCGGGAGATCGAGTTCAAGATCACGGTCAAAGAGTACCTGACGCCCCGAGATCCGCTGATGAAGTTCTACGCCGAAGCCGACAAAGAGACCAATCAGCACACCGGTGTTCCTTATCTGCCCGCCGGATGGGGGCCGACGCTGCTCAAGGCGCTGAGCCAGTGCATCGAAGAGATCGAACGCTTTCCCTACGCGGAGGGGTGACGGGGAAAGGGACCGATCCGGTGTGCTAAAACACACCCATGCTCCTGTTCGTCACACTGTTTGCAGCCACACTCGCTTCAGCCGCGGATTTTCCGGCGGAAGAGTTTCATGCGCGCCGGCTCAAAGTCCTCGACCAGATTGGAACCGCCTCGGTTGCCGTGGTTCAGGGGGCCGCGCTGCCGGAGGGGTTCGGCGTCTTCCGGCAATCGAACGACTTCTACTACCTGACAGGGATTGAGACCCCGCACGCTTATCTGCTGATGAATGGGAGGAACCGGCAGAGCACGCTCTTCCTGCCGCATCGCGACGAGGCGCGGGACGCCAATCAGGGGAAGACGCTTTCAGCGGAAGACGCGGCGGAAGTGAAGAAGCTCTCAGGCGTCGAAGAGGTTCTTGGAGTGGAGATGCTCGCCGTGCGGCTGGGGTCGATGCAGATCCGCGTACCGCCGCCCGCGCTCTATGTGCCGCACAGTCCCCTGCAGGGAGTGATGGGGAGCCGGGATGAAGTTCTGCGGTCGCATGCGGAGATTGCGTCAGACCCCTGGGACGGGAGGCCGTCGAGGTCGGCGCGTTTCCTGGCGCTGCTCAGGGAGAGGTTTCCGTCGTTCGGCATTCGAGACCTGACGCCGATGCTGGACGAAATGCGGCTGGTGAAGTCGCCGCGGGAGATTTCGCTGATTCGGGAGGCGTCGAAGATTGCGGCGGAGGGCATCCTCCAAGCGATGCGAATGACGAGCGAGGGCAAGTTCGAGTACGAACTGGACGCCGCGGCCCGGGCGGTCTTTCTCGCGCGGGGGGCCAAGTACGAAGGCTATCCATCCATCACCGCGGGCGGAACCAACGCGTACATGGGCCATTACATGGCGAACTCAAGCAGGCTCAAGGCTGGAGAGATGGTGCTCATGGATTTCGCGCCGGACTACCGTTACTACACGAGCGACATCACGCGGATGTGGCCGGTGAGCGGGAAGTACACGAGCGATCAGCGGGCGATGTTCGAGTTTATTCTGGCCTATCGAAACGCGCTGCTGAAGCGAATCCGGCCGGGCGTCACCGCGGATGGCGTGCAGGACGGAGCGCGTGCGGAGATGGCTCCGCTTGTGGAGAAGCTTGCGGTTTCCAAGGAAACGTGGCGGGCGGCGGCGCGCAAGATGCTCGATTTCCGCGGCCATCTCTCGCATCCGGTGGGCATGACGGTGCATGACGTGGGCGATTACCGCAAGGCGCCTCTCGTAGCGGGGCAGGTCATTGCGATCGACCCGATGCTTTGGGTGCATGAAGAGCGGCTGTACATGCGGATGGAGGATGTGGTGGTGGTGACGGCGGACGGCATGGAGAACTTCACGGCGTCGATGCCGGCTTCGCCGGACGAGATCGAGAAGTGGATGAGGACGGGCGTTCAGTGAGGGCGGCCTGGCTGCTCCTGACTCCGCTTCTGCTCGCAGGGCAGACGCATAAGGAAGCTCACCCGATTGACGTCGAGCACTACCGGATCGCGATCAAGCTGGAAGACCGGACGCGGTCGTTTCAGGCGGAAACCACGATCACGCTCAGGCCGCTGAGGGACTCGCTGGAGGAGTGCCAGTTCGACGCGGAGACGTTCAAGGTCAGGAAGGTGCGGGACGAAGAAGGAGCGTTAAGTTTCACGCAGACGCCCGGCAAGCTTTCGGTGCGCCTGCGGCGTCCGTTGTCACGCGGCGAACGGATCTCGCTGACTGTCGGCTATGAAGCGAAGAACCGGCGTGTCGATCCGGAACGGTACGGGATGCCGAAGGGCTACGATCTCGGACTCACCTTCAAGGATCAGACAGCGGACCACCCGGCGCTAGTCCGGACGCTCACCTTTCCGGAGGGCGCGCGGCACTGGTTTCCTTCGAACGACCACCCGGAGGACAAAGCGACCGCGGAGGTCATTGTCACAGTACGGAGCGAGTGGCAGGCTCTCTCGAACGGGCGGTTGGTGTCGGAGACCCCGTCCGGCCGGTGGAGAACGTTCCACTGGGCCCAGGAAAAGCCTCATTCGACCTACCTCTTCGTCCTGGCGGCGGGGCCCTACGTGCGGGTCAGCGATCCAGGCGGCGGGCTGCCGGTTGGCTATTGGGTATACCCCGGGAAGGAGAAGGTGGCCGAACAGACTTTCGGCCGGACGCGCAAGATCATCCAGTTCTTCGAGGAGGAGTACGGAGTTGCCTATCCCTGGGCGAAATACGACCAGGTGGTGAACCCCGATTTCGGGGGCGGCATGGAGGCGACGACGGCAACCGTCATCGGAGACAGAGTGCTCCGGAGCGGTCCGATGGACGACCCTGCCTCACACGACTGGCTGGTGGCGCACGAGGCGGCGCACCAGTGGTGGGGCAATCTCGTCACGACGAAGGACTGGAGCCACACATGGCTCAACGAGAGCTTCGCCACATTCGGGGAGTACCTCTACTCGAAACATGCACTCGGGGAGGAGGAGGGGGCCCTCAACCTGATGCGGAAGCGGCAGCGGTACCTGGACGAGGCAAGAGGCCAGTTCAAGCGCCCTCTCGTCTGGAAGGACTGGAAGTGGCCGAACGAGAACTTCAACCGCCACACCTACGAAAAAGGGGCGGCCGTGCTGCATATGCTGCGCTGGATTCTCGGGGACGGCGCTTTCCGGCGGGCGGTGACGCTCTACCTGAAGAGAAACGCTTTCCAGGCCGTGGAGACCAAGGATCTGGAGGCGGCGTTTCGCGAAGTCACTCAGTATCCAGTGGACCGGTTTTTCCAACAGTGGGTGTATGGGCCGGGCCACCCCGTCTTCGCCGTCCGGTGGGAGTGGCTCGACGCGCAACGCAAGGCGCGGCTCCAGGTGACTCAAACGCAGAAGCCGCTGTTTGAGACCCAGGTTGAAATCGGCATCGTGACTGGAGCGGGGAGAAAGATCGAGCGGCTCAACATCGCCGCAGTCGAGGAGCAGAGTTTCGAGATTGCCTGCGATTCGCGCCCGCTGATGGTGCGGTTCGACCACGGCGACCACCTGCTGATGGAGTTGGATTTCGACAAGACCGTGGATGAGTTGGTCTATCAACTCCAGAATGATGACGCGATGGGCCGGCTGTGGGCGGCGGCTCAGTTGAAGGGCAGAGGAGCAGATGAAGCGCTCCAGCGGGCTGCGGCTTCCGACCCGTTTCCGGCTGTGCGGCGCGCGGCGGCTAAGTCTTTACAGCACTGAACTGAGCTTCACACGGCGGCTACCGTGTGATAGGTTGAAGGCGAATCACGATGCCCTGATCATATTTGATCGGGGAGCGACGGGGTTGACCCGTGGCGGGTCATGGAGGGATCGAATGCTTCCGAAGAATCTCGCTTTTTTTGCAGGGCTTTTGCTGGCCGTGCCGATTTGCGCCAACGCTCAATCCCAGGACTCGCGCGGCAACATTGTGGGACGGGTGATCGATCCGACCGGAGCGGTCGTGCCCGGCACCGAGGTGAAAGCGGTCAGCGAATCGCGCGGGGTGACGGTATCAACCAAGACGAACGAGGCGGGTAACTACGTCCTGCCGCTCCTGATGCCCGGCATATACACGGTGAGCGCCGAGATTCAGGGATTCCGCAGATTCGAGCGCAAGAACGTGCAGGTGAGGGTGAACGAGAATGTCGGTTTGGACATACAACTCACGGTGGGCGACGTGACGGAATCGGTGCTGGTGACGGCGGAGACCCCATTGCTCCAGACGGCGGAAGCGTCGCTGGGCCAGGTGATCGACGAGCGGCGCATCATGGAGCTGCCGCTGTTCGCGGGCAACGCGATGGACCTGGTCCACCTGGCGCCGGGCACGGTGAACGGAACGGACATGCGGCTTCGAAAAGCGCCTTTCAACAACGCGCCGTCTCAGTTCGCCACCGACGGGAGCGGGAATTACGGCAATGCGTTCACGATCGACGGCGTAGCGAACATCTACTCCGACGGAACGAGCCCGCGGGTTGCGTTCTCTCCGCCGCAAGCGGCGCTCTCCGAGTTCAAGGTGCAGACGTCGGCGTTTGACGCCTCCATTGGGCGTACCGCCGGAGCGACGGTGAACGTCAGCACCAAGGGCGGCCAGAACGATTTCCACGGGCAGGCGTGGTGGTGGCTGCGGCACTCAGCATTCGACACGCCGACCATTTACCAGAACCGCTCCGGCATCAA
The DNA here is from genome assembly GCA_964461075.1 of uncultured Solibacteraceae bacterium. GTDB lineage: Bacteria > Acidobacteriota > Terriglobia > Bryobacterales > Bryobacteraceae > JACADU01. Next base: position 21,424 of record CAYWST010000016.1, read on the forward strand.
GATTCCGGTCTATCGCGATAACCGCTATGGCGTCTCCGGGGGGTCGCAGGTCTACATCCCCAAGGTGTACAACGGGACGAACAAGACCTTCTGGCACTTCACGTGGGAAGCCAACAAGTTCGGCGACCCCAACGTCGGGGGTTCGATGATTTCGACGGTACCGAGCGCCGCGTGGCGGACGGGCAATCTTTCGGACCTGCTGAGGCTGGGCGCAAACTACCAGCTGTACGATCCCGCGACGATCGCTGTCGCGCCGGGCGGCCGGTTCAGCCGTCAGCCGCTGCCGGGCAATCTCTTCCCGGCGAGCAGAATCGACCCGGTGGCGAAGAACCTGCTGGCGCTCTGGCCGTTGCCGAACCAGCCAGGCACGGCGGACGGCAGGCAGAATTTTTTCTATTCGCTGCCGGCCCAGGAAGACTACTGGACGATGATCGGGCGGGTCGACCATGCTTTCAACGAGAAGAACCGCATGTTCGTCAGATTCCATCGGGATTATTGGGAGGAGGACAAGAACCGCTCCTTCGGAAACGACGTCAATGGGATCATTTTGAACAGGATCAACCGGGGCATAAGTCTCGATGACGTGCTCATGCTCTCCTCGACGATGGTGTTGAACCTCCGCTACGGGATCTCGGCACAGGAGTTTCCGGAGCGCAGGGTGAGCAGGGGATTCGACCTCGGCTCTCTCGGCTTTAGTTCAACGCTCACGGGCCTGGTGGATAAGAGCCTGGCGACCATTCCCAGAACGGCCGTCGGCTCACTGACTAGCTTGAGCGGATGGGAGTCGGGCGACGGGACGACCTCGTCCATCAGCCACAATGCGGTGGCCAACATTGCCTGGATGAAGGGCAACCACAACGTCCGTTTCGGGTGGGACTTCATGGTGTTCCGTGAGTTCCGCGCCCGGTATCCTGGCGATGTCTCGCCGGACCTGAGCTTCTCCAACGGATGGGCGCGGGGACCGCTGGACAACTCGCCGGCGCCACCGGTGGGAGCGGAGTTCATCGCGTTGCTGGCCGGCATTCCCGGCGGAAGCCTTTCCACCACGGCGTCCTATGCCGAGCAGGATGTCTATAACGCGCTGTACGTGCAGGACGACTGGAAGCTGAACCGGAAGCTGACAGTGACGCTGGGCCTGAGAATGGAGCATGAGTCGCCGATCACCGAGCGGTTCAACCGGTCGGTGAGTCAGTTTGACGGCGTGACGTCGAACCCGATCGAGGCGCAGGCGAAAGCCAACTACGCCAGGAACCCGATTCCCGAGCTTTCGCCGGCCAACTTCAACGTCAAGGGCGGCGTGCTGTTCGCGGGCGATCAAGGCGCGCAGCGCAATTACTGGAACGATCAGGGTTTGATCTGGTCTCCAAGAATCGGCCTGGCCTACCAACTCGATTCCAAGACCGTCATCCGCGGGGGGTATGGCCTGTTCTATGCGCCGAACGGCATTCTCCGGGTCAACTCGATTCAGTCCGGCTTCTCGCGGGGCACCCCGATCGTCGCTTCCAACGACAGTGGACTCACCTTCATTGCGACGCTCGCCAACCCCCTCCCGAACGGCAAGCTGCCGGTTCTGGGAACGAGCGACGGCTTGAAAACAACGCTGGGACAGGGAACATCTTTCTTCCCGGCGGAGCGGCGGATGTCGTACGCCCAGCGGTGGTCGTTCGGCTTCCAACGGGATATCGTTGGCGGCATCGTCGTGGAATCTTCTTACGTGGGTAATCGGAGCACGAGGCTCCCGGTGACCCGGCAGTTGAGTTTCACGCCGAGGCAGTACCTCAGCACGTCACCCACCCGCGACCAAGCGACGATCAACTATCTAAGCGCCAACTTCCCGAATCCGTTCTTCGGGCTCCATCCGAACTTCACCTCGTCGAACATCTCGCGCGGGCAGTTGCTCGCGGCATACCCGCATTTCTCCAACGTCAACTTTGCCGACCCAGTCGGTTATTCCTGGTATCACTCGCTGCAGAACCGCCTGGAGAAGCGATTCTCGCAAGGCTACACATTGCAGATGGCCTGGACGTGGTCCAAGACGATGGCGGCCAACTCCTTCCTCAACTCCGTCGACGAGATGCCGTACGAGTCTCTCTCGGACCTAGACCGGCTCCACCGGGTCACCGGGAGCGGCATCTATGAGCTGCCGTTCGGCAAGGGACGCAAGTTCGGCTCGAACATGAATAAGTTTCTTGAGTTCTTCGCCGGCGGCTGGCAGATCAGCGGCGTCTATCAGTTCCAGAGCGGAGCGCCGATGGGCTTCGGGCAGGCGCTCTTTATCGGAGATTCCTCTCAGATCGTTCTTCCCTCGGATCAACGGAACACGGACCGTTGGTTCAACACCTCGGTCTTCAACCGGAAGTCAACTGATGTGCTTGCCTCGAACATCCGGACAGCGCCGCTGCGCTACTCCAACATCCGCACGGACTCGCAACGCCGGCTCGACCTCTCGGCGAACAAGACCTTCCGCATTACGGAGAGGATGAAGATGAAGTTCCGCGCCGACACGTTCAACGCCCGGAATGAAGTGGTGCTTCGAGCGCCCAATACTGATCCGATCAACACGGCGTTCGGGAGGGTGACGGCGCAGGAGCCGCCGCGCTCGTGGCAGTTTTCCCTGACGCTCGTCTTCTAGCAAAACCGGGCGGCCCGGCTATAGAATCGGAGCCATGTTCATCGCGAGCATGGCTCTTGTTCTGCTGGAGGGGCTGACGGGCCCATGGGCTGCGTGGACTCCTCGAGCAGAGATCGCGCCACGGGTGGAAGTCCTGGCGGATGGGAGTGCTGTCCTTTCAGGCGCGGGGAACGCGGCGGTTTTCGGAGGGGCCGAGCAGGCCAGAGCAGGTGTCGAGCCGGGAGCGTGGTACCGATTCAGCGCAGACTACGAAGCGCAGAGCCTCTCCTATGAATCGCGGCAAGTGGTCGCACGTCTGGACTGGCAGAGCGCCGAAGGCAAGCGTGCCGGGCAGCCGGACTACGCATGGCGCGTGACGTCAAAAGGCGCGAGGAGGAGCTTGGCGATGGAGGCGCCCGCACCCGAGGATGCAGCCTCGGTCAAAGTGCAGTTGCTGCTCGTCAACGCGCCGTCGGGCAAGGTGACCTGGTCAGGGATGAGGTTCGAGAGGATCAACACGCCGAAGAGCAGACTGGTGCGGATTGCGTCGGTGCGCCTTCGGCCAAAGGGACCCGCGCCCGTCTTGAGTTTCGAGTCTCTGGTCGAATCCAAGATCGTAGCCGGCTCGGCGGACATCGTTCTGCTGCCCGAGGGGGTTCCGCTGGTGGGAACGGGGAAGAAGTATGCGGACGTCGCCAACCCGTAACCGGACCGCTGACAGAGCGGCTCGGTGTTCTGGCGAAGCGCCAGCGCGCATGGCTTGCCGCGGGCGTCCTGGAGAGGGCCGGCGCGGCAATCTATAACACCGCCGTTCTGATCGGAAGAGACGCCTGGCCGGTAAATACCGGAAGGTCTACATCCCTCGTGAAGAATACGAAGGCGGAGGGACCCCTGGGGATGACTATCCGGTTTTCGAGACCGATTTCGGCCGCGTGGGGATGATGATCTGCTGGGACGTTCAATACGCCGATCCGGCGAGAGCCCTGGCGCTGCGCGGCGCGGAGCTGGTGCTAATGCCGATTTGGGGAGGCAACGAAGTGCTGGCTCGGGCGCGCGCCATCGAGAACCACATCTTCCTGGCGGCGTCGGGCTATGGTTTCCCGTCGCTCGTTTACGACCCTCTCGGAGAGACGCTGGCACGAACCGAGGAGAACGGGACAGTCGCATTCGCGACGATCGATCTGAACCGGCGCTACATGGATCGCTGGCTGGGCGAGATGAGGGAACGGTTCTTCAAAGAACTTCGCGGCGATGTTCCGGCGGAGCCTCCAGGCCGGAGATAGCGCGGCTACTCCTGGAGGGCTTCGGCGATCAATCTCTCCAACTCCGCCTGCGGCGCCGGGGTGCTGATAAACAACTCCTGCCGCGAACCCGCGGAAAGCGCGATGGCCTTCCATCCGTTCTGCACGGGAACCGTAACGCGAATCTTCACCGGTCCGCGCGCGTCGCGAACTGTTTTGATCACGCCAGGCACGATCAAGCGAATGGCGTCCGATTCGGCCAGCCGGTCGAGCACGGGCCGCAGTCCGCCGATGATGGAGTGTTCGATCTTCAGCTTGTTCTGGTTCGCCCGCAGACGCATCTTCATTTGAACCGCTTTCTGAAGATGAAGTCGACGGCGAAGACGCCGCGTTCGTCGCGGACCGCGATGACCTGCCACTGCCGGCTCACATCCCATTCGACGCGCACGATCTGCTCCTGGGTCCGGCTGAGGTTGGTGATAAAGGTGACGGTAACGTCCCGAGAAAGAGATTGTTCGATCGAGAGGCGCGCCTGCGCGACGTTGTCCACGCCAGTCGCCTGAGGGTCGATCTTGATGCGGCTGGCGCCGAAGAAGCGCTCGACACGGCTGGAAATGCCTGCGCTGAGCGCGCCACCGAGCAGGCTGTTGGAGGAGGTCGTCTCAAGGACGTTGGCGGTGCGGATACTCGAGCTCGCCTGCAGATTGCCCTCGGCTCCGGAAGGGGACCTGCCGACGGTGAGCAGGGCGAGAATCTCGTAGGACTGCAGCGGCGGCTCACTGCGATAGTTGACGTTCAGGCGGGTGAGGGGCCCACTGACATTAATATAAACTGTCACGCCGCGGATTCGCGTTTCGAGGTCGAGGTCGATCTCGGGCTGCACGAAAGCGGTGTTGTAAAAGAGTATCTCGCCGCGGGAGATGGTGTACCGGTTTCCGAAGAAACGGATGACGCCCTGATTGACCTCGATGTTGCCGAGCACGATGGGCTTCGCGGGACTGCCGCGGATCTGCAGGTTGGCCTCCGTCTCAAGGCCCTCGGTGTAGCTCGAAACGAGAGTTGCGTCGGGGGCGGTGCGGACCTTGACGTCGAATTGCAGATTTCGAAGGAATGTATTGCTTGCGCCCGGCTGCGAGACGGGGCTTGACGCGCCTCCCATCATCTCGCCGAAATCGTCTCCGGCGACGAAGCCGCTTCGAAGGATTGTCACGGCGCCGGTGAGCAGGCTTCGGGCCGGCGAGCCGACGAGTTCGAGCGCGGCGTCCGCCGTCGTGCTGACGCCTTCGGGGTAGCGAATCCGGATCGCCTTGCCTTTGGCGCTCAGACGGTAGTTCAAATCGCCGGCGTTGATCCCGAAGAAGCCGGAGATCTGAAACTCGCCGCCGCCAGTCTGTCCGGTGAGGCGTTCGATATTGGCCCGGTTGCGTTCAAAGAAGATCGTCCCGTTGGCGTTCTCGATTCCGTTGGTCACGTCCTTGAGGTAGAAGGAAGCTCCGGCGATTGACATCTTTCCGCTCAGGCTGGGATTGGATGCGGTCCCTCGAACGGTTGCATCGAGCTCGGCGCGGCCTCTGGCGTCTACCTCGGGGCGGAACGTGGACAGCACTGCGAGGTTGACGCCCCCGGTCACTCTCAGGTTCAGCGGGACCGTTTTGCCGAGACCAACGGAGCCGGTGAGCGCCAGGCGAGTCTCCTTGGCCGTGAACGACGAACTCCTGATGACCGCGCGGCCGTTTTCGATGCCGATCAGCATCGGCGAGCTGTTGGCCAGGACGAGGTCGCTTGTGTCGACTTGCGTTTCGAGGAGCTGGTTTTCGCGGGGACGGATCTGGAGTCTGTGGATGGTCAGGCTCGCTTTGAGGCTCTCGGGCTTGTTGAGGTTCAGAGAGTACACCGCCTCTCCCTCGATGAACCCGCGGACCGGCAAAGGCTCCAGGGGGGTTGCGCTGTCGGCGGCGGCACGAGCCACGGCGCGCAGGAACGCGAAGCTCATGCGGGGCAATTTCGCCGAGCCGGAGAGGATGGGCTCTCCGCCGAGCTTCAGGGTTGCGCGGGCGTCGAGGTTCTGGTCGGATTCGCCGCGGAGAAAACCTCGAAGCGTGAGCTGAGCGGAACCGTCTCTGGTTTCGCTCCGGAGCTCGACCTTCTGCAGGCGCCGGTCGTTGATGGCGAGTTCCGGCGCGGTCAGCGCGCCGTTTACTGAGATGAGACGGAAGCCATCGGGGCTGAAAGAGGCCTCGACAGTGAAGTCCACGCTGGCGGCGCCGTCGAGTTTGGGCCCTTGGGACTGCAGGGTCTCAAACTCTCCGAGCCGGAGTGACGGAGCCGACACTGCGATCCGCACCGTTCCATTGCTGAAGTCGGCTTCGGCATGCTGAAGCCGTCCGGAGAGGCGATGGGTTGTGGAATCCAGAACCAACCGTCCCTGAAACTGGCCGCCGGCTTCGGTATCGAGGTCGAAGGAGGCCTTGCGGACTCTCTCCGGGCCGAGCTGCAGCGAAGTTCCGTTTGCGCGGACCTTGAGCGCGGGCGCACCCGCGGGACCTCTGGCTTCAATGGAGCCGTCGAGGACGCCTTTCAGCGGAGACTTGACCCTGAAGAGGCCCAGGGTCGGCTCGATGGAGGCGTGCATGATGCGGATCTGAACGTCGATGGGCGTCGACCAGCTCGCCCGCCAATCGCTCAACTGAGCGGACAGTCTCCCGTTCAGCAGCGCTTCGCCCTGCCGCAGCGAGAGGCTGGAAACGTTGAGATGGCTCGACGTGAGTTCGAAGGCGGCGTCCAAAGAATCGAACGGGACTTCGTCGACGCGGGCGTTGGCGAGATGCAGCCGTCCTGAGATGGCCGGCTGGTCAAGCGGCCCGCTGACCCTGGCCGTCAGAGCCGCTTCGCCGTTTTCGAGGCGGACAGGTAGAGTGAAGGAACTGTCCCGAGCGGCGATCCGCGCCACCGCCTCGAGCTCGCGGATGCTGCGGGTATTCAAGTTCACCGACAATTGCCGCCCAAGCGAACCGTTGACGTTCAGCCGGGCCTGCGGCGTGGCGAGGGACGTGCCGTCGAGTTTCAACTCTCCCTCCGCCCTGTCCCAGGCGAGCGTGACCGTGCCGCTGAGCGGCGTCTGTCCTTCATCCGGCTCGATCTGCAGGACGGCGCCGGCCCGGCCGATGACTGCAAGACCAGCGGGACTCACCGACCCGGAGATTGCGATGTGTCCGGAGCCGGCGCCGCTCCAATCGTAGGGAGTATCGAGCAGAATCTCCTGCAGGCGTCCGAGGTTGAGCCGGTCAACATCGGCCGCGACCTCGAACTCCTTCCACTGCCTGAGCCGCGCTTCGCACCTGCCGGCGCCGTAAGGGGTGCTGAATGAGACTTTGCTCAGGGCGAGGTCGCCGGAACGGAGGTCGAATGACCCGCCGGCATTGAGTCGCTCCACGGCGACACCGCCCGCCTTGAAACCGATACCGCCCGCGTCGATGGAACCGGAGGCGGTCACCCCGCCGCTATCCCACTGCATTTGGCCCGTCACGGCGGCCGTTCCGCGCACGGCGGCAAGCCGCGGGAAATCCCGTGAGAAGAGTTTGGCCTCATAGGTGGCTTCAACGCGCAGCGGGCTGAACACCACCCGCCCGGCTGTCTTCACCCGGCTCTCACCCATGCGGGCCTCGACCATCTCAGCCTGAAAGCGGGTGGTTTCGAGCCATCCAGCCAGCGCGAGGGAAGGGCTGTAGCCTTCCGGCAGGGCGAGAGCCGCCACTGTACCGTCGATGCGGTATCGTTTCCGCGGTGAGTCAAATGCGAGGTTCAGGTTGAGCTTTTCGGCCTGAAGGCTAAATGGTTGAGCGCGTCCGTCGAAACTCATCCAGCCTTCCCGCAATTCAATGCGTTCGATTTTCAGCCGCATCAGCGATTCGAGCGCATTCGCGTCGCGGGCTTTCGGGGGCGGTTGCGGGAGGTTGGTGGTCCCATCGGGGAAAACGACGATTCGCAACCGGGGCCTGACGACAGTAAGCGCCCGCAGGCGGATATCGCGACCGAGCCAGGAAAGGACGCTCAGCCTGAGTTCGATCCGACCGGCGAGAAAGAGCGGCTCCTCGTTGGCCGGTTCCCTGCCGCGCAGCGTGAAGCCCGCTGCCTTCGCCGTCAAGGTCTTCCAGTCGAAGTCGAACTGCTCCAGCGACGCCGCCCCTCCGGAGGCGAGCCGAACTTCGGAGATGATCCGCCGGCGGACTTGTTCTTCGAGCCAATCGCTGCGCAGAAGCAGGAGTAGGGCGCCGGCGATCAGACACAACATCGCGAGGAAGCAGGCCAAGAACAGAAACAGGCGCCTCCGTTTCATGGCAGCGCCTCCTCGTAGATCCTGACCTTTGCCTGCTGACGGACCGAGTTCAGCCACTCTTCGGTGGCCTGGGTGGTCTTCTGCACCACGAGAAGCCGCTGGATGGAAGGCCAGCTTTCTTCAAGCGCCGGGTCCGGCTTGCCGGGCATACGGCGGCGAAACTCAGGCAGATACGTCGATTTGTAGTACTCCTCCACCTCCTCGTCCCTGACCTGCACGCCGGGACTGAACCGGTAGTCCGTGAAGCGCATGACGGTGATGTACCAGAGCAGCCTCCTTCGGAGATCGTCTTCAGTAATTCCGAAAGCCTCAAGCTGTTTTCGGATCCTGACTCCGCGTTCGGGATCGGCGAGCCATTCGTTCAGCCGGGCCTCGGCCTCCGCCATGGCGGGCGGCGTGTAGCGGCTGAGCTCGATTTCGCGCCGGATCAGCGTCTGATTGATGAGCTGATCGACCGCCTCGCGGTAGGCCTGCCGGCTGAGGTCGAGTTCCCGGTTTTGAAAAACGCTTTGATATTCGAGGTAACGGCGCGCCTCGCTGAGAGTCACCACATCGAGACCGGCGCTGCCGACGACCCGGTCGATGATCTCG
>CAYWST010000017.1:0-29885 GCA_964461075.1 uncultured Solibacteraceae bacterium
GAAGCAGTTCGATGACTTCGAACCCCCAGATTTCCTTCTGTAGCGCGACGGCTACGCGGAACTCGGACAACGTCACCAGCGATCGTATCTCGATCACGCTCACGCGGACTCCTCCTCCTGCTTGGCCCGCTGCCAGAGGGCTTCCATCTCGGCGATGCCGTGCTCGGCGCGCGACTGTTCGAGCGTGCGGCCGGCATTGGCGAGGCTTTGCTCCACGAAGCCGAACCTTTGGCGGAACTTCAGGTTGGTGCGCCGCAGGGCCTGTTCGGGGTCGACCTTGAGGAAACGGGCGACGTTGACGACGGTAAAGAGGAGGTCGCCGACCTCGCCTTCGACTTCCTCGCGAGTGGCGGTCTGCCGGGCCTGCTCGATTTCTTCAATTTCTTCGCGGACTTTTTCGAGAACCTGCCCGAGGTTGTCCCAATCGAAGCCGGCGCGGGCGGCCTTGCGGGAGATTTGGGCGGCTTCGGCGAGCGCGGGTTGAGCGCGGGGGACGCCGTCGAGCAATCCTTTGTGCGCTTCTCCGCGGCCGGCTTTCTCCTCAGCCTTGATCTCGTCCCAACGCTGGAGAACCTGGTCCGGCGTCTTTGCGTCGCCGCCGGAGAAGACGTGAGGATGGCGGCGGACGAGTTTTTCGTTGATGGCGTCGAGAGAGTCGGCGATGGTGAAACGCCCCTCTTCTTCGGCCATCCTGGCGTAGAAGACGGCCTGCAGCATGAGATCGCCGAGTTCCTCGCAGAGGCCGCGCCAATCGCGGCGCTCGATGGCGTCAAGGACCTCGTAGGTCTCTTCGAGCGTGTAGGGCTTGATGGAGTCGAAGGTCTGCTCCCGGTCCCAGGGGCAACCGCCGGGCGCGCGAAGCCTGGCCATGATTTCGACAAGACGGGTGAATCGATCGCCCGCGGCCGGGTCCGTTGGCTCTGGCATGGGGTGGAAACTTCAGCTTACCATCGGGTTGATGGCGGCCATTCGCGAAGCGGTTTCGGCGGAGGATCTGGAGGCGCTGCGGCGCCTGTTTCTGGAGTACAGGAAGACGCCGGGGGTCGATGTGTGCGCGGTCAGTTTCGAGCAGGAGGTGGAATCGCTGCCCGGGGTCTATGCGGCGCCGGAGGGCGCGCTCCTGCTGGCCGAGGACGCGGGGCGCGCCATCGGGTGCGCCGCATTGAGGCCGATCGGGGATCGGGTCTGCGAGTTGAAGAGGCTTTACGTTAAGCCGGAAGCGCGGGGCAGCGGCGCCGGCCGCCAATTGACGCTGGCGGCGGTTCACATGGCCCGCGCCAAACGGTATCGCGCGCTGCGGCTGGACACGCTGCCGAGCATGGAGAGCGCCATCGCACTCTATAGGTCCATGGGATTCAAGAAGATCGGTCAGTATTACGAAGCGGCGCCTCCGGGGGCGCTTTTCTTCGAACTGACGCTGCCGGAATCTGTACTATAGAGGTATCCATTCGCTGGCCTGAGAAAGCTGGCGCTGTAGTAAACTAAATAGTGAATAAGGGATTCGTATATCCTGATTCAACCCCAAGGAGAATTCGATGCCACTGGTAGCGATGCGGCAGCTGTTGGATGAGGCGGCCAAAGGCGGTTATGGCGTTGGCGCCTTTAATGTCAACAACATGGAGCAGATTCAGTCGATCATGGAAGCTGCCCGCGAGACGGAGAGCCCGGTGATTATCCAGGCCAGCCGGGGTGCGCGAGCCTATTCGCAGGATCGCTTCCTGTATCACCTCATGATCGCGGCCACCGAGGTCTATCCGGAGATCCCGGTCGTTCTTCACCTCGACCATGGCAACAGCCCGGCGACCTGCAAATCGGCCATCGACATGGGCTTCACGTCGGTGATGATGGACGGCTCGCTGATGGAAGACGGCAAGACGCCGTCCAGCTACGAGTACAACGTGAAGGTCACGCGGGAAGTGGTCGAGATGGCCCACGCCAAGGGCGTGACAGTGGAAGCCGAGATCGGCTGCCTGGGCGGCATTGAAGACGGCCACGGCGCGGGCGGTAGCGGCATGGAGCACCTGACGGACCCGGCGCAGGCGGAGCAGTTCGTGAAGGACACCAATTGCGACGCGCTGGCGATCGCCATCGGCACCTCGCATGGCGCCTACAAGTTCAGCAAGAAGCCGGACGGCAGCGTTCTCAAGATGGACGTGCTGATCGAGATCCATAAGCGCCTGCCGAAGACCCACCTGGTGATGCACGGATCGTCTTCGGTGCCGAAGGAGCTGCAGGACATCATCAACCAGTACGGCGGGAAGCTGAAGCCGACCTGGGGCGTACCAGTGGAAGAGATTCAGCTTGGAATCCGCAACGGCGTCCGGAAGATCAACGTCGATACGGACAACCGCCTGGCGATCACCGGCGCGATCCGCAAGGTGTTCATGGAGAGCCCCGAGAAGTTCGACCCGCGCGACTACCTGAAGCCCGCCCGCGAGGCGATGAAGAAGGTGGTGATGGCGCGGATGATCGAGTTCGGCCAAGCCGGGCACGCCAAGGACTTCACGCCGATCCCGCTGGCCGAGATGGCTGAGATGTATAAGAAGGAAATGGCGTCGGCGTAGGGAATCGGCAACGCTTTCGTTTTCGTTCATCGCGCGGCCCCCCTCACGCCGGGGCCGCGTTTCTTTTGGCGTGGCCCCGCCTCAGTAGAATGGAATCGATGAGCGAACACGAACATCAACTGCCGCCGGCGAGTTTTGAATTCCTCGTCCTCAGCCTGAAGGTGCAGGCCGAGATCCACCTTGGCGTCTACCCCGCGCCCGATGGGGCGCAGGCGGATATCAACATCGCGCGCCACACGATCGACCTGCTCAAGGTCTTGCAGGACAAAACCAAGGGCAACCTCAGCCTGGAGGAGCAACGGCTTCTGGACAACAGCCTGACCGAGCTGCGATTCCGGTTCATTCAGATGGCCAGCCGGCAGGCGCCGCCCGCGGAGCCCGCCCAACCGGCTTCGAATGGCTGATCCGGCGCCTCGTCTGAAACTCACCGTGCTCGGTTCGGGGACCAGTGTCGGCGTCCCGACGATCGGGTGCACCTGCAAAGTGTGCAAATCGTCCGACCCGCGAAACCGGCGGCTGCGCCCATCGCTGCTCGTGCGTTGGGGTGAGCACAACGTCGTGATCGATACTGGGCCTGATTTCCGCGAGCAGGCGCTGGCGGCGGACATCAGCAAACTTGATGCAATCCTCTACACGCACGCGCACGCCGATCACATTCTCGGCATCGACGATCTCCGTCCTTTCAACTACCATCAGCGCGGGCCCATTCCGATTCATTGCACGGCGTCGACCCTTGAGGTGATCCAGCGCGTCTTCGCATACATTTTCCATGCCGGCCCAAGCGAGAGTTCGCGCCCCAGGATCCAACCGGTGATTTTCGGCGGCGATACCTTTGAAATCGCCGGACTCAGTTTTCTGCCGATCCCGTTGAAGCACGGCAGCGGCCCGTGTCACGGTTTCCGATTTGGCGGCGCCGCCTATCTCACCGACCACAGCGTGATTCCCGAAGAGTCGATGCCCCTGCTCGAGGGGCTCGACGTGCTCTTCCTGGACGCGCTGCGCTATAAGCCGCATCCGACGCACTCCACCGTCGACCAGAGCCTGAAGACCGTGGAGCGCCTGAAACCCAGACGGACCTACTTTACGCACATTTCGCACGACCTCGAGCACGAGCGGGCCGAGAGCCTGCTGCCGCCTAACGTGAGGTTGGCTTACGACGGTCTCGAAATCACTGTCGAGGCGGAGGACAAATGACGGCGCCTCGGGTCTTCCGCGGTTTGGACGAAGCGGCCCGCGGCTTCGCGCCGAGTTCGCTCACCATCGGGAATTTCGACGGCGTTCACATCGGCCATCGCGAGTTGATGCGCCGCACCGTGGCGCACGCGCGCCAGCTCCGCGTGAAGCCTTCCGCGATCACGTTCCATCCGCATCCGGCGACGGTCGTTCATCCGGAGCGCGTTCCTCGGCTGCTGACCACGCCCGAGGAGCGCTGCGGCCTGATGGCGGCGGAGGGGATTGAACAGGTGCTGATTCTCCCGTTCACGAAGACGCTGTCGGAGATCGAGCCGGAGGCGTTCTTTAACCAGGTGCTGTGCGGGCTGCTGGGAGCGAGGGCGATTACGGTGGGGGCCAACTTCCGGTTCGGCCATGGCCAGACCGGTGAGACGCAACAACTGGTGGAACTGGCTGCGGCATCCTCAGTGCTCATGGACGTGGTCCCGTTGCTCAGGCTGCGCGGGGTGACGGCGAGTTCGAGCGAGATCCGGAGGCTGCTGGCGGCCGGGAAGGTGGGCAAGGCGGGCCGATTGCTCGCTCGCGCCTATTCGCTCACGGGCAGAGTAGTTCCCGGCGCCGGGCGTGGATCGAAGGTAACCGTGCCGACGCTCAATCTCGAAACCGGTTCCCTCGACGACGCAACCCGCGCGCTGCCGCTCGACGGCGTTTATATCACCCGCACAACCTGCGTTGTCACCAGCCGGCACTGGGATTCCATCACCAACATCGGTCACCGTCCGACCTTCGAGGGCCGCCATCTGACCATCGAGACCTTCCTGCTCTCGCCTTTCGACGGTGAGACGCCGGCTACGATTCGAATCGAGTTCTTGCGGCGGGTTCGCGAGGAGCGGCGATTCGAAAGCGCTGAAGCGCTGCGGGCGCAGATTCTCCTGGACGTTGGGCGGGCGATGGCCTACTTCAGGCGTGTCCGGAAGAATGCATGCGCCATATCCTCTCCCTCGGCGTAGGGAAGCGGAGGGCAGTCCGGTTCAATCCGAGCCCGTTGGACCCTTTTCGCTCCGCGATCGGCTGTCACTGCACGTGATGGAGCCGCAACCAAATTCCAGGTGGAGAGACCAGGCTCCGTTCGCGGACACCTGATTGTTCCTCCTCGGGAAGACGGCGCCGCGGTCACGGGCGGGCCAAGTTTACGCCCCCCTGGGTGAAGATGAAGAGGGTTTGGAGGTCCTTGCCGCCGAAGGTGAGGTTGAAGAGGCGTTCGGGGACGCGACTGATGTGTGGCGTTCGGCCGGCGGCGGCGAGTAAGGGCAGGCAGATAAGGTGATCGCCGCAGGCCGACGTTGGCGGATTCCCAATCGTAGGGCTGGATCAGGGCTTTGCGAAAGCCTTATAGGGTACTTTCGTACCACCCAGGTCCTGGACAGTAGTCCCAATTCTGACGATGGCTTGATCGTCGCGGAATTCTATGCGCGAAACGAACACCACAGGTCACATTCGTCATGGCTGAGAACAACCGTCCAATCAAAACTTGCGGATCAGTTGCCAGATTCCTTGCAATCGCAAGCATCGCTACATTGTGCCCGGCGGCCGACTTTTCTCTGTCAGCGACGATTCGGGCCGGCGCCACCACTACGACAAGCTGGGAACTCGGCATTGGCCCGGCTGGCAACAGCAGCTCGAGCACGGCGAGTCTGCAGCCTTACTACCCGAACGCGCAGCCGCGCCAGTTTGCGTTGGGATACACCAACGCAACCAACACGGCTTATCTTCGCTATACCCACGCTTCGGGGGCAAGCCAGCAGGTGACGTACTCGCCTGGAGGCTTGGGCTTAGGGGCCGGCTCGATATGGACAATTCCCATCGGCTCTTTGTCCTTGACGGCGCAGCCCATCATCTGGCCGTCGTCGATCACCGTTGCCAATCTTGCTCTCGGGGGAGGCGTCTCGGTGCTGCAACCGTTTTCCACAACGACGTTGAACGTGGCGCGGGGGTTCTTGGGGGCTGAGGCCAGCAGCGGAACAACGAGTCCGGTGGTGTTCCGGACCGGCGCCAGCGGCGACTGGCTCTTGACTGGGACGATTTCGTTTGGCGGTTTAGCGCCCTACGCGCCAACAGTACTCGGCTTCCCGCTCGGGGCGCAGAATTCAAACTTGAGCATGGACGCGGGAATATCTGGCGTGAGCAATCCTGAGCCGGCGACAACGGGCCTGATTGCCATCGGTCTGATATCGATCGGGGTGTTCGCCCGGCGAAAGAGGCGAATGGGCCTCAAGGGCTGAACGGCGTCTGCGGCGTGCGCCAATCCGGGCCTTCGGCCTGGACTTCCTTGTGGCGGCGCACGAGGAGATCGCTCATGCGCTTGAGGCGGGCGGTTTCGGAGGAGGCGAGGTTGTTCTTCTCGCCGGGGTCCCTGGCGAGATGATAGAGCTCGAACCGGTCGAGTGAAACGGTCTTGACCTCTTCCATGAATTCGGGCTTAAAGGCTCCCGCCGGGGGACGCGGGTTTGGCGTAGCGGGTATTCCTGCGATTTTCCAATCGCCGTCGCGGAGGACGGCGCGGGGCTCGCCGAGGGGCTGGAAGTAGTGCCAACTGAGCGGGCGCGGTCGGTTCAGGGATTTCGCTTCAAGCGCGGGCAAGAGATTCGTCCCGTCGAGAACGCGATCCTTCGGCGGCCTGATCCCGGCGAGAGCGCAGGCGGTAGGAAGGATATCGAGGTTGCAAACGGGGGTATTGGAGACAAGGCCGGGCTTCATGCGGCCAGGGAAGCGGGCGATGCCGGGAACGCGGATGCCGCCCTCCCATAGATGGAGCTTCATGCCGCGGAACGGGCCAGGTGAGCCATAGCTACGCTCGGAGCCTTTGTAGCGCAGGAGGGTCTCAGGGCCGTTGTCGCTGGTAAAGAAGACGAACGTATTGTCGCGCTGGCCGCGTTTGTCGAGAGCATCGAGCAGGCGGCCGAAGGCGCGGTCGACCTGAGAGACGTTGGCGAAGTACTCGGCCTGTTGCGGTGTTTTCGCCCGCGGGTAGAGCTGAACGAGGTCTTCGGCGGAGGCGACAGGCTCGTGCGGTTCGTGGAAGCAGAGGAAGAGACAGAAGGGTTGTTTGGAGTCGAGGGTATCGAGCCACGAGAGAGCTTCAGTCACGATGATCTCGGCGGAGTATCCTTCAAGCGGGCCGGCGGGCTTGCCGTTGCGGACGAAGTTGCGGGGATTGCGATGGGAAGGCGCGGCGTTGTTCTGAGTGGAGAACCAGTGGGAGAAGCCGTGGTCGCCTGGAGTGGTCTGGCCCGGCATGTCCATGCCGCCATTCAGGTGCCATTTGCCGGAGTGACAGGTGGCGTAGCCAGCCTGCTTGAGCAGGGTCGCGAACGAAGTCTCCGAGCGGCGAAGGTGCATGACGGACTTCTCGGGGATCCAGTCATAGATTCCGGCGCGATAGGGGATACGGCCGGTGACGAGTCCGGCGCGCGAAGGAGAGCAGACGGGAGCGCCGGCGTAACAATCGGTGAAACGGACGCCTTCGGCGGCAAAGCGGTCAAGGCGCGGAGTTTTGATGACGGGGTGGGAGAAGCAGGAGAGGTCGCCGTACCCAAGATCGTCACAGAGAGCGACGACGATGTTCGGAGGACGGCTGGATTCGCGAGCCTGGAGAACGGCGGGGGCGACGGCGAGAGAGGAGATGAATTGCCTGCGGCGCATAGTTAATACGATATCTTTCTCTCGTATGCGACGCAGAGACTTCATGGCCGGACTCGCCTCGCTGGCGGCGCCAAGAAAGCCGAACATCGTGCTGGTGCTGCTGGACGATCTCGGATACGGCGACTTCGGCTGTTATGGGCAGAAGATCATCCAGACACCGGCAGTGGACCGGTTGGCGCGAGAAGGGACGAGGTTCACAGACTGCTACGCAGGCGGCGCGGTGTGCGCGCCGTCGCGGGCGAGCCTGATGACGGCGCTGCACGGCGGCCACGCCCCGGTGAGAGCGAACGCGGGAACGACCCCCATTGAGCCAGGAGACGTGACGATCGCCGAGGTTCTGAAGCAGGCCGGGTATGCGACAGGCGGCTTCGGCAAGTGGGGGTTGGGGGACGCGGGGACAGAAGGGCGCCCGACGGCGCAGGGGTTCGACGAGTGGTTCGGGTATCTGCACCAGATCCATGCGCACGATTACTACACGGACTACTTGTGGAACGGGGACCAGAAAGTGCTTCTGCCAGGGAATCGCAACGGCGGCAGAGTGACATATTCGGCCGACTTGATCGCGGACCGGACGTACGACTTCATTCGCCGGAATAAGGCCAAGCCGTTCTTCTGCTGCGCGGCGTGGACGCTGCCCCACGCGAAGTTCGAGGTCCCGGATTTCGGGCCGTATACGGGCAGGACCGGCTGGCACGAGAACGAACGGGCGTATGCGGCGATGGTGTCACGGGCGGATGCGCAGATCGGAAAGTTGATGGGCGTGTTGAGGGAGGAAGGCCTGGAACAGGACACGCTGGTGATCGTGTCAAGCGACAACGGCGCGCACGACGGCTCGAACAAAGGCTTCGAGCGGTTTCGAAGCAACGGAGACCTGAGAGGAACAAAGGGGACGCTTTACGAAGGCGGAATCCGAGTGCCGATGATCGCGCGTTGGCCGGGCCGGGTCCCAGCGGGCAGGGTGTCGAATGCGCCTTGCGCATTCTGGGATTTCGGGCCTACATTTGCCGACTTGGCAGGCGCGAAGATGGCCGGCGTAGACGGGATTTCCCTGGCGCCGGAGATGATGGGGAAGGCGAAGCTCGACACAAGCCGGCCGCTTTACTGGGAGTTCCACAACTTCAACCTGAAGACGATGAAGTGGCAGGGGGAGATGCGGCAGGCTGCGCGGCAGGGGAAATGGAAAGGCGTCCGGCACAAACCGGACGGGCCGATGGAGCTGTACGACCTGAGTGTGGATGTGGGTGAGACGAAAGATGTGGCGGCCGCAAATCCGGAAGCGGTGAAGCGGATCGAGGAAGTGATGAAGGCCGCGCACAAGCCGCCGAGGCCGCACGACAAGGGGCGTTCGGTTCCCGTTCGCAACCTCTGATGATCAGGCCATCGGGCGGCTGTAGCCCTGTTCCTTGTATTTGTTGAGGAGGTCTTGCAACCGGGCGGCGACATCGCCGTGCTTGTCGAAGAGGTTGGTGGTTTCCGCGGGGTCGGCCTCAAGATCGTAAAGCTGATTGAAGCCTTCCTTGGTCCACGACCTGTTCTGCGCCTCCGACGGCGGGATCTGTTCGATCAGTTTCCACTTGCCTTGCCGGATGGCGAAGACGCCATCGGCGTTGTGGACGACGGTGGCTTCGCGGATCGGCTTCGGAAGCTTCTGCCCCAGAATGGCCGGCAAAATGTTGTAGCTGTCCTCGGCAGCGTTGCGGGGGAGCGGCTCGCCCATGACGCCGGCGCAGGTAGCGAGCGTGTCGACGAGCGAGACGACCTCGGAACTCGTCGAGCCAGGGCGGACTTTGCCCGGCCAGCGAACGAGGTAAGGGACGCGGAAGCCGCCCTCGTAGATGCTGTGTTTCCGGCCGCGCAGATTGCCGACGATCTTATGGCCGGCCTGCTCCGCCTCGGCCTGAGCTGCGCGGTAGTGTTTGCTGATCGCGCCGTCCGTATCGTCTTCGAGATTGAGATCGAAATCGGCGGCCTGCTTCTGTCCACCGGCGGTAGTCCGCGACATCACGACACCGCCGTTGTCGCTCGAGAAGAGCACGAGGGTATTGCCGGTGGCTTTCAGCTTGTCGAGGGTGGCGAGAACCTGCCCGACGGCCCAGTCGAGTTCGCCGATGTAGTCGCCGTAAAGCCCGGCCGCGCTTTTGCCGCGGAACTGTTTGTTGGGGGTCACCGGATTATGGACGGCGACCGGGGTGAAGTAGAGGAAGAACGGCTTGCCGGCGCTGCGTTCGAGAAACTGAACGGCCTCGCCGGCGAGCGTGACGTTGACACGGTCGTCGACTCTGCGCTGGGAGAGGCCTTGCGGGGGGGTGTTGCGGTTGCCGAGCTTGAACGGCACACCCGGAGTGAGGCCGAGGGCTTTGTCATTGCGGACATAAGCGCGGGTGGCGTCGCCGTGATTGGAGGGAACTCCGAAGTGGTAATCGAAACCGAGCTCGAGCGGGCCGGGGCGGAGGGGCTTGTTCCAGTCCACTTCCGGACCGGGTCCGTAGCCAAGATGCCACTTGCCGATGGCGGCGGATGTGTAGCCGTGCTTCTTGAACAGGGACGGCAGACAAAGGCGGGAAGGCTCGATGTGAAGGGGCGCCTGCGGATTGAGAACCTGCCGCTTGAGGCTGGTGCGCCAGCAATAACGGCCTGTGAGGAGGCCATACCGCGTCGGGGAGCAGACGGAAGAAGGAGTATAGGCGTTGGTGAATCGAACGCCCTCGCGTGCGATACGGTCGCAGTTGGGCGTGGACACCTTGGTCGCGCCGTAGCAGCTCAGGTCGCCATAGCCGAGGTCGTCGGCGAGGATGATAACCACGTTGGGTTTTGAAGCCGGGGCGGCGAGAGCCTGGGCGGCGAGGGCCGAGAGGAAATCGCGGCGGTTGATTTGGCTGCGTAGCATGGCTGACTCCGTGTGGTAGAGCATATCAGCCGCGCGCGGCGCGGAAAACCGGAAATTGTGCCTGTCACAGTTTCCGGGGTCAGGGGCGCCAGGTTTCGGTGAAGGCGGACCAGCCGTTGGGGCGGAGGATGTCGGCGTAAATGACCAGCGGCGATTTGGCGTAAGCCGGTGCAAGGTCGATGGTGGCGGTTGCGCCGGGAGCGAGAGTTGGGATGGAGGCTTCGAGACGTTCGAGGATTGTAGGCCCGGGGCCTTCGAGAAGAACGCGCAGGGTGTAGCCCTTCAGTGTGTGAGCGGGAATTGTGTCGCGGTTCTTCACGGCGATTTGGAGCTTATTGGCTTCGTAGCGGATGTCGACGGATTCGACGGGACTCAATTCGCGGCGGAGCAGGTCGAAGGATTCCTTGCGGCGGCCGTAGACATCGACGACGCCGTGGACGCGCTGCTGGAGGCGTTCGACGCCGCGGTCTCCGACATGGGTGCGGTAGTCGTTATAACAGAAAAAGATCAGGCCGGCGATTTCAGGGCGCTGACGGAAGACCTCAGTATGCGTGGTCATGATGCGGCGGCGTTTGGCGTCGCCTTCCGCCCATTCTGGCTTGCAGGCGCAGTAGCCGTATTCGGAAATGATGATGGGCTTCTGCGGGAAGGCGTCGCGAATACCGTCGAGCATCTTCACCAGGTCGGGGATAGCGCCGCCATTCCAGCTTTCGAAGTATTCGTTGACAGAGACGGCCTCCATGATTCGGGAAACGTCCTTTTCGGGGGTCTGCCGGAGGGAGTAGGAGGCGTAGGTGCGAGGGCGGCGCGGATCGAGCCGTTTGGCCTCATTGTAGATGGCCTCGGCGAAGCCTGAGTCCGCGGGGCGCTGGCCGCCGATTTCGTTGCAGCAGCCCCACATGACGACGCAGGGGTGGTTTCGATCCCGGGCGATCATCTCGCGCAGGTGGGCGAGACCGTTGTCGACGATCCACTGGCCGGGCCTGGGGCCCATGCCGTTGAAGGTGGCCTGGCCCCATGTCGGGACCTCGAGTTGGACCATGATGCCCTCGCGGTCGCAAAAATCCAGGACGCGGCGATCCTGCTGCCAGTGCACCCGAGTGAACATGCAGTTCAGCTCTTTCATGTCGCGGTGATCATGCTCGATCCAATGTGCGGGCTCGGCCATTCCGTACTCAGGGTGCGAACCGGCCATGCGCTCGACGCCGGCGAGGCGAATGCGCTCGCCATTCAGAAAAAAGCCGCGGTCTTTCACCTCGAAGCTGCGAACGCCGAAAGTCTCTCTGAGGGTGTGGCCGCCGAGTTTCAGGATGAGCTCGTAGAGGTGCGGCGTATCGAAGTGCCACAGCCGTGCTTGCGGGAGAGTCAGACGGGGAAGGCGGAAGTCCGGCCCCTTGGCTTCGATGTTGTCGCGCGTCAGAACTGTCCGCTGGGAGGTCAGGTCGCGGATCTCGGCCGAGAGGAGGCCTGCGCCCTGGATGTAGGCGGTGACTTCGACCGCGGCGGCGCCGGTGGCGAGGTTGGGGATTGCGTCAATGGCGACGCGTTCGATGTAGTTTCGCGGAGTGACCAGCAGCCGGACAGGGCGATAGATGCCGCCATCGTGAGCCCAGTCGCTCGAGTTTCCGCGCGGCAGCATACGGTCGAAGAACGCGTTGTCCACCTCGACAGAGATCTCGTTTTCGGCGCCGAACTTGAGGAGCTTCGTGATATCGAAGGCGAAGGTTGTGTAGCCGAGACCTTCGTGGCGTCCGGCGGGCTGGCCGTTCACCTGGACGACGGCCGTGTGGAAGACGGATTCGAATTCAACCCGAACTATTGAAGCGCTCCAGGCGGCGGGGACGTCGAAGGCGCGTTGATAGAGAGCCTTGCCACGGTGGTTTTCGCAGCCGTTCATAACCTGCCAGGTGTGCGGAACGGTGACGGCGGTCCACGGGCGGCCCGGGATCTGAAATTGCCAAAGGCCGTTGAGGGAGACTTCGGCGTTCGTTTCGGGGACAGGCGCCGCGAGAGATGCGGCAGGCGCGGCGGCGAGTGGCAGAGCGGCGAGAACGCGGCGGCGATTGACGGATTCCATACTAGACGAGTTATATCCTGAAACCACCGGTGACGCTGCATGGTTCCTCAGTCGGATCCGAAGCCCTGCAGGGCCGCGGGCGCCATAGAGGGCCGAAGGATCACGCAACGAGGCGGCGGGTTATACTTTGGGAGGTTTTCGCTCCGGACTTCCAGCTCCGAAAAGGAGGCTCTTTCATGCCATTTCGAACGCTCGCCGTTTTCCTGGCATTCATGGCGATGGGTTTCGCCGATGCGGTCGGCCCCTTCGTGAGCCTCGCGAAAACGGAGTTTCAATTGAGCAACGCGGTGGCGTCGCTCATCCCGTTCGTGGGCTTCAGCATGTTCGGGTTACTCTCGGTACCGATGGGGTTGCTGCAGGATAAGCGGGGCAAGAAGTTCGTCTTATCGATGGGATTGCTGGTGGCGTTCGTGGGGCTGTTGAATGCGTCGTTCGGATTGACGGAATTCTGGCGGTTTCTGGTAACGGTGATGATGGTGGGGGCGGGCGCGGCGATCCTGCAGGTGGCCGGCAATCCGATCATGCGCGATGTCAGCGAGCCGGGGAAGTATTCGCGCAACCTGTCTCTGGCTCAGTTCGTAAAAGCCATCGGGTCGTTGTCGGGACCGATGATTCCCGTGATCGCGGCGCGGTATTACGGCGCGGACTGGAAGGTGATCTTCCCCATCTACAGCGTCTGTCTGCTGGTGACGATCCTCGCCATCGCTCCGTTGCGCATCGAGGAAAAGAAGCCGGAAGGAAGGGCGGCGACATTCACTTCCTGCATTGGACTTCTTAAGAACGGCTATGTGCTGGCAATGGTGATGGCGATCTTCGTCTACGTCGGGGCGGAGGTGAGCGTCAGTGCGGGGATCCCGCTCTACCTCAAGGAGCGGTTCGGGATCGATATCAACAAAGTGGGATTACTCGGGACGGGCCTTTTCTTCACCGCGCTGACGATCGGGCGATTCTCCGGAGGCGTTCTTCTCAACTGGATGCCGGCGCGGCGCTTTTTTCTCATGACGTGCGGACTCTCGATTCTGGGATTGCTGGGGCTGTCCGTGCCGGACAGCAGGGTGGCGACGGCGAGTTTTTTCGTCACTGGTTTGGGGTTTGCAAACATCTTTCCGCTGGTATTCTCGCTGGCGGTGGAGCGTATGCCGGAACACACGAACGCTTTGAGCGGCCTGATGGTGACGGCGATCGTGGGCGGCGCCTTCCTGCCGCCGCTGATGGGTCTGGTGGCGGACCGGACGTCAGTGAGCACGAGTTTTCTGGTACCGCTCGCGGCGGTGCTCTACATCACCTGGGTCGCGGTCATCAACAGAACGGAGCAAGCATAGAGATATGCGAGATTTCTCAAACGATAACAGGGCTGTCCTGACGCTGGACGCAGGCGGGACGAACTTCGTCTTCTCCGCCATGCAGGCCAACCGTCAGGTTGTCGAGAGATTCGCGCTGCCCTCCAATGCGACAGACCTGCAGAAATCGCTGGCGTCGCTGGTGGAAGGCTTTTCGCGAGTGCAGCGCTCGCTCATGAGCCGCGCAGTGGCGATCAGTTTCGCCTTCCCTGCCCCGGCGGATTACTTCAACGGGATCATCATCGCCCCGCGAAACCTGCCTGCTTATCGGGACGTGGCGCTGAGGGCGTTTCTCGAGGATCGGTTCGGGCTGCCTGTCTTCATCAACAATGACGGGGACCTCTTCGCCTACGGAGAAGCGACGGGAGGTTTCCTGCCATGGGTGAATGAACGTTTGAGGGAAGCGGGAAGCCCAAAGCGGTTTCGAAATTTGCTTGGAGTCACGCTGGGGACTGGATTTGGCGGCGGGATCGTACGCGACGGAGAACTGTTCACGGGCGATAACTCGGTGGCGGGGGAGCTCTGGCTGCTGCGGCACAAACTCGAAAAGAACCTGAATGCGGAGGAGGGCGCGTCAATCCGGGCCGTGCGGCGCGTCTACGCGGAGATGGCGGGAATAGGATTCGGGGATGCGCCTGAACCGAAGGCGATTTACGAGATCGCCGAGGGGATGGCGCCAGGCGATCGGCAGGCGGCCCGGGAAGCGTTTCGGCGGATGGGCGAGGTGGCCGGCGATGCGATTTCGAACGCGGCGACGCTGATCGACGGACTCGTCGTGATCGGCGGCGGCATCGCCGGAGCGCACAAGCAGTTCCTGCCGGCGATTGTCGGCGAAATGAACAGCGAGTATCCCGCGCCGAACGGCGAGCGCTTTCGAAGGTTAATCCCTCGCGCGTTCAACCTGGAGGAGCCGGCGGAGTTGGAGGTTTTCCTAAGTGGCGAGACCCGGGAATTGAGGGTTCCCGGCAACTCGCATACGGTTCGATTCGACGGCATGCAGCGCATTGGCGTCGGCGTATCACGGCTGGGCACGAGCGAGGCCACGGCGATCGGCGCATACGCGTTCGCCCTGAACGCGCTCGACCGGCAAACCAGCATCGGTTAGGCGAGAGACATGATCCGCAGCTTGTGTTCGATCACCGGCGGGGCCAAGACGCTCTCACTTGGGTAGTCCGGCTGGCCCGGTGTCGACATGCACGTCCAATTGGGGAAACGCGATCACGATTCCGTGCTTGTTGAACTCATCGTAAACGGCCCTGTAGAGCTGATCGGCGACCTTGAGCTTCCCGGTCTCGAACATCACAAAGGCCCGGAGTTCGAAGTTGATTGAGCTATCGGCGAAGGCCATCAGGAACACGTCGGCAGGCGGCTCCTTGAGGACATGGGGGTTGGCGGCGGCGACTTCGAACAGGACTTTGCGGACGAGTTCGAGATCGGAACCGTAGGCCACGCCGACTTTCACGTCCACGCGCGTCTCCGGATAGGAGAGCGTCCAGTTGACCAGCTTGTTGGTGATGAACTCCTTGTTCGGCACGATCATCTCACTACGGTCCCATAGCGTGATCGTCGTAGCGCGCATCTGTATGTTGGAAACCCGCCCGCTGAGTTCGCCAACGCTCACCGCGTCGCCGACGCGGATCGAGCGATCCAGCAGCAGAATGAGGCCCGAGGCGAAGTTGGCGAAGATCTCCTGCAAGCCGAAGCCGATTCCGAAAGTGAGTGCCGCGGCGAGCCATTGGACCTGGCTCCATTGAATCCCCAGAATGCCGGACACCGCGCCCACGCCAAGGATGGTTAGTGCATAGCGGGTGATGGTGCTGATGGCGTAGAGCGCGCCTTTATCGAGACGCAGCCTCCGCAACACCATATACTCAAGAAGCCCGGGAACGTCCTTGATCAGGATCACCGTCACAGCGCCGACGAACACGGCGATCAGGATATCGGAGAGGTACAGAGGGGTCGCCGGGGCAGCGGGTTTCTGGTCGGCCGCGGGCTTCAGCCCGGGAACCGGCGAGGGAACCGGAGCGGCTGCCGGCGCGGCTTGCGCCTGCGGAGCCGCCGGTTCCATGGAGTCGCGCTCCTCCGCCGGCTTCATCAGTGCAACGCTCGGATAGACCCGGACATGATCGAGCAGCGAGAGCGCCGGCAGGACGTCGGCCCAGATCACCAGGGTTCCAACGATCCATGCCACCGTGACGCCGAAGCGGCTGATTTGCCTGACTTGCGACTCGGCTCTCTCCGCGTCAACCGGCGAACTCGCGCCGCGCGACATCAAGGCGCGCCGCTCATCGCGCCGCCAGCGCAGAACGAGATTGGAGATCAGACCCAGCCCAAGCGTGAGCACGATGGTCCAGCAGAGGCTGAAACTGATGACGAGCGCAGTCAGGTAGAAGCCGGCCAGTGAAAGAAGGATCAGAAGGCCGATGACGCCACAGACGATCGGACGTGTGACCAGCCGCCAGGCGCCACGCCGCGCCTCTTCGATCCGGTCGCGGACTGCGCGGGCGACGGCGCCCTCGGGCTGAAGGAGCCGCCAGCAGGAGACGAAAACGCAAAGCAGTGCCGCAATGAAGGCGAGCCGTCCGAGCGAGTTGTTGTGCGCCTGAAGAGTGAAATCGTCGCTGACGAGGCTGCCTTCCGCCTGCAGCGTCAGAATGACGACGGCCAGAGGCGGGATAGCAATCCGCAGCCAGGACAGCTCGCGCAACAGATCCCGGCACAATTCTCCGTTCCAGGCGAGCACGGAGCGGACCATTCCGTGTTCAGCCAACGCCTCGTGCAGGAAACTCAGGATGAAGACCAGAGTGCAGGTCGAGTAGAGCGCCGAAGAGATCGAACGGGTCAGCGCGAAAGACTCCCCCAAACCGAAGATCCCATGGAGGAGATAAACCAGCGAAGCCGGACCGGCCGCCAGCATCGCGGTCCGCACGGTCGCCATGATCAGCCGTTTCGACGCGGAAACGGGACTGTCCGCATCCGCCCCCATCGGCTCGCGGAGTCCGGCCCTGACCACGGATCGCCGCCGCAGCAGGATGACGACCAGCAGTCCGGCCAAAATCCAAGGGAGCCACGCGCTCCCAGGCGTCAGGATCTCTTTCATGGCGGCAGGCCATTCGGGATTGGTGAACAACCAGGCGAGGGCCTGCCCGAGGTCGGCCGGCGAGAACACCGACCCGCCCGAGACGCTCGGGGACCAGAGGACCCGTTTCCGGACAAAAGTCGCGATATCGTTCCTCTCGGCGAGCATTTGCGCGGTGAGCTTATCGAAGTGCGTTGTGCGTTCCTCAAGAGATTGGGCGGCCTGAAGGGTGTCATCTTCAAGCTTCCGCCTCATCTGAATCAGAGACCGCGCCCTCGCCGCCAACTCTTCGGCCGGTTTCGGCTGTCCTCGCTTGACGGCGAGAACCCGCTCAACTTGCGCTTCGAACGCCGGCTCGCTAGAACGCCGTTCCTCGATGCCGACCATGACGCGCCTGGCGACGGCCATCGTGCGGAAGGCCCGTAGCCGGGCCACGCGAAGCTGCTCGCGGCTGGGAACGTCCGCCGGCGGATGCTGTAACCATTCGCCTGCGGGAGCAAGCACGCCGGCCGCGCGATACCGGCGTTTGATCGACGCAGACATCTGCTGAATCCGCAGCAGGTGATCGCTCCATTTGCCGGACAACACCGAAATCCTGTTCCCTTCGGCGACCAGGCCGTTTTCGCCCCAAAGCCCGGCGGCCAGCCGCAGGATTTCGGCCTCTGTGTCGCGCAGCCTCGGCTCGCCGGCGGCGAGTTTCGCGGCTGCATTCCTCACATCGCCAAGTCTCTGCCCAGCGTCCCGAAGCTCCGCCGCGGAAAGCCGCTCCGACAGGAGGGAGAGTTCCCGGTCCACCGCCTCCAGCCGCGACTGCGCCGCACCTCGCTGCAGCGGCACGAGGGCGCGGAGAGCGCCGAGCGCCTCCCTCTCCGCATCCAGCGCCGCGATCTCGTCCCGTGGCGCCTGCTTCTTTGCCTCGATGCGGAGCCTCTGCGCCGCTTCCCAGGCCGGCGAGACCGGGTTGATCTGAACAACGGCAAGCTCGTCGCCGGCTTCCTCGATCCCGGCTTGCAGTTCCGCGCGGCGATTCCCGATCTCTTCGTGTCGCTTCGTGAGGTTCGCCATGACGCGCTGCAGATCGGACAATGCGCGCTGCCGAACCCGTTTCTCCGTCTGGGCTTGCGCCAGCGCGTCCTCCACCGCCGGCAGCGATTCGGTCTGCGGCGGCGCCGGCGGGGCGGCCGGCAGGGTTTCACTTGCCGCTTTCTCCCACGAATCGAGTTCCTGCTGGAGCGCCTGAGCCCTCCGTTTCTGGCCCAACGCCGCCGCCTGGTGCCTCAGGGCCGCCTGAAGAGACTTCAGCGCCTCATCATAGAAACCGAGTATTTGCTGTTTCTCCGATTCCGGCAGGGAACGGCTGGCGGCCGCCTTCTCGCGTTCCCGCGCGAGCCCGGAGATCGTCAGCGTTTGCGCCTGAGCCGCGGCGGCCCATAGCAGGAGAGCCGCGCAGGCTGGAGCCGCTGTCACGGCGATGGTTCGTCCCGCGGTCATCGAACCTCAGGATAAGCCCTTCCAGAGGGCCTATGGAAAACCGGCCGGAGCGCGGCGGCCCCGGCCGGTCTCTGTTTCGCTAATGATGTGAATGATAACCGGCTACACGTCGTAACTTGACTGCCCCCGGACCGGACGGACCAGCGGCAGCAGTTCCAGAATACGGTGGTTCTTGAAATCGACGTGATACTGGCGTTCGTCGATTTCGCGGACCGCCGCAACCTCGCACTCGCAGCAGACCGACGGCCCCGCGCCCGCCCACTCCAGACGGTGCACGCGGACCGGAAGACCCTTCTGTGCGTTTTCTCTCAGGCGCATTGCGATTTCCGGCGTGGTCGTGATCCACGCAGGGCGGCTGTCATCCAGCCATTCATTCCTCCATGCCTGCGGCGCCTTGCGGTGCAGCAGAACGATGTGGAAGGACACAGACATTCCTCCTTGTCGGGGATTGCACACTTCGATGGTGGTTGCCATGAGAATCGGATTGCACCGGCCATGCACCGGACTACCGCGGAGCCGACTTGAGCGAGTAGCTGGAGAGGACCTTCATGTAATTGGCGCGCTCGAAAGCGGCCGGCTCGGCAACCGACTGCACGCTCATCGAGCCCCGCATCTGCTGGATGGACTCGTACTCGTGCTCCTCCATCCACTCGCGCAGATCGGCCTCGACCTTTTCGAGGTAGGGGATGCCGTGGCGAAGAAGCGCCGAGGTCATCATCGTAACGCGCGCGCCGGCCATGACGCCCTTGATGGAATCTTCGGCCGTGTGGACGCCGCCGGTGATGGCGAGGTCGGGCCGGATCCGGTTGTAGAGCAGCGCCGTCCAGTGGAGCCGCAGACGCAGCTCGTTGGAATCGGAGAGCACCAGGTTGGGCACCACTTCGAGCGTCTCCAGGTCGAAGTCCGGCTGGTAGAAGCGATTGAAAAGCGCGAGTCCGTCCGCTCCCGCCGCGTCGATGCGCGAAGCGACATGGGCAAAGGAGGTGAAGAACGGTCCCAGCTTCACGCTGACTGGAATCCGCACGCTCGCCTTCACATGGCTGGTGAGATCGTAATACATCTCCTCAACCTTCGTGCCGCCCATCTCCACGTCGGTGGGCATGTAGTAGATGTTCAGTTCAAGCGCGTCCGCGCCCGCCTGCTCCATCATCTGCGCGTAGCGGATCCAACCGCCCGTCGAAATGCCGTTCAGGCTGGCGATCACCGGGATGTCACAGCTCTCCTTCGCTTTCCGGAGATGGTTCAGATAGGGCTCCGGGCCGAAGTTGTAGCTGGTCATTTCGGGGAAATAGCTCGTGGCCTCCCCGTAGCTGTCGGCGGTCTCGACCAGGAAGCGGTCGAGTTCGCCGCTCTCGAGGTTGATCTGCTCCTCGAACAGCGAGTGAAGAACGACGGCGCTGGCGCCGGCGTCCTCCAACCGCAGAATGTTGCCGATGTCCTTGCAGAACGGCGAAGAAGACGCCATCAGCGGGGAACGAAGCTTTAGTCCGAGATAGCTGGTAGAAAGGTCGATCATGGTCTCATGTTCCTCTCTGATATCTACTTGGTCTCGCCGCCGGCGCCAGGCATCGCGGCCATTTGTTCGTAGATCCGCCACCGGTTCATGACGTCGGCCTGCGCTTCGGCCAGCATCTGCCGGGCGACTTCAGGCTTGGAGTGCACGAGCATCGTGTAGCGGGTCTCGTTGTAGATGTACTTTTCGAGCGGCAGGCTCGGGGCCTTGCAGTCGAGAACGAACGGGTTCTTGCCCTCGGCCGCCAGCGCGGGGTTGTAGCGGAACAGCGGCCAGTGGCCGGACTGCACCGCCAGCTTCTGCTGGTCGAGTCCGAATTTCATGTCATAGCCGTGAGCGATGCAGTGGGAGTAGGCGATGATGATCGAGGGCCCGTCCCACTTCTCCGCCTCCAGGAAGGCTTTAACGGTCTGCATGTCGCTGGAGCCCATCGCGACGCGGGCCACATAGGCGTTGCCGTAAGCGACGGCCATCATCGCGAGATCCTTCTTGGCCGCCGGGCGCCCGCCGGCGGCGAACTTCGCCACCGCGCCGCGCGGAGTGGACTTGGAGCACTGCCCGCCGGTGTTCGAGTAGACCTCGGTGTCGAGCACAAGGATGTTCACGTTCTTGCCCGAGGCGAGCACGTGATCCAGACCGCCGTAGCCGATGTCGTAGGCCCAGCCGTCGCCGCCGAGAATCCAGACGCTCTTCTGGACCAGCGCGTCGGCCGTCGCCAGCAGGTCGCGCAACGCCGCGGCGGAGCCGTTGGCGCCCGCCGAGATCAGGTCAGAGGCTTTCTTCTTCAACGCTTCGACTCTCTCGCGTTGAGCGAAGATCCCGGCCTCGGTCGACTGGTCGGCTTCGAGCAGGCCTTGGGCCAGTTCGTCGCCGAGCTTGGCGGCGAATCTCGTCACCAGCTCTCGCGCGTATTGCGCCTGGGCGTCGACGGCCAGCCTCATCCCGAGACCGAACTCGGCGTTGTCTTCGAACAGCGAGTTCGACCAGGCCGGACCGCGGCCTTCGTGATTCATCGCATAGGGCGTCGTCGGCAGGTTGCCGCCGTAGATCGAACTGCAACCCGTGGCGTTGGCGATGAGCGCGCGGTCGCCGAACAATTGCGTGAGCAGCTTGACGTAGGGCGTCTCGCCGCAGCCCGAACACGCGCCGGAGAACTCAAACAGTGGCTGGAAGATTTGCAGGTCCTTCACCTGGCCCTGGCTCAGCTTGGTGCGGTCGAGCTCGGGCAGTTTCAGGAAGAAGTCCCAGTTGGCCGCCTCGCTCTCGCGCAGAGGCGCCTGGTCCTGCATGTTGATCGCGCGACGCTTGACTTCCGTCTTCGACTTCACCGGGCAGGCTTCCACGCACAGGCCGCAGCCGGTGCAGTCCTCCGGGGCCACCTGCAGCGAGTAGCTCAGGTCCTTGTAGTCTTTCCACCGCGCGGCGGTGGAAAGGAAGGTGGGCGGGGCGTTTTCGAGCAGTTTCGGGTCGAAGATCTTCGCGCGGATCGTGGCGTGCGGGCAGACCAGCACGCACTTGCCGCACTGGATGCACAGCTCTTTATCCCACACCGGGATCTCGAGCGCGATGTTGCGCTTCTCCCATTGCGCCGTGGCGATCGGGAACGTCCCGTCAACCGGGAACGCTGAAACCGGCAGGCTGTCACCGTCGCCGGAGATGATCTTGCCCAGCACTTCGCGGACGAATTCCGGCGCCTGCGCCGGCACCGGCGGCCTCAACTCCTGCGTGCTTGTGACCTCCGCCGGAACCTTCACCTCAAAGAGACCGTCCAGCGTCGCGTCGACCGCGGCGAAGTTCTTCTGGACCACCGCCTCGCCCCGGCGGCCGTAGGTCTTGACGATCGACTTCTTGATCTCGGCAATCGCTTCTTCCCGCGGCAGCACGCCGCTGATGGCGAAGAAGCAGGTCTGCATCACAGTGTTGATGCGCGAACCCATCCCCGTCTCTTTGGCGACCTTGTAGGCGTCGATCACATAGAATTTGATCCCCTTGCTGAGGATCGACTGCTGCACGGGCCGAGGAAGTTCGGCCCAAATCTCGTCCGGGCCGAAAGGCGCGTTGAGCAGGAAAGTGGCGCCCTCCTGGGCCCACCGCAGCATGTCGATCCTCTCGAGGAAGCTGAACTGGTGGCAGGCGATGAAGTTCGCCTTCGAGATCAGATAAGTGCTGCGGATCGGCTTCGGGCCAAAGCGCAGATGGCTGACCGTGATGGAACCGGATTTCTTCGAGTCGTAAACGAAATAGCCCTGGGCGTAATTGTCAGTCTCCTCGGCGATAATTTTCACCGAGTTCTTGTTCGCGCCAACCGTCCCGTCCGCGCCGAGACCATAAAACAGCGCGCGGACCACCTTCGGATCTTCGGTCGAATACGCGGCGTCCACGGCCAGCGATGAGTTGGCGACATCGTCCTCGATGCCGACGACAAAGTGATTCTTCATTGCGGGCTTGGCCAGTTCGTCGAACACGGCCTTCACCATCGCGGGCGTGAATTCCTTCGAGGAAAGCCCGTAGCGGCCGCCGATCACGCGCGGCATCGGGAACGGCAGCGTGCCCGCGGCCAGCGCTTCCTGCATCGCCGTCACGACGTCGAGGTACAGCGGCTCGCCTGGTCCGCCGGGTTCTTTCGTCCGGTCAAGCACCGCGATCGACTTCACGCTCTTCGGCAGCGCCGCCAGGAAGTGCGCGGCGGAGAACGGCCGGTACAGGCGGACTTTGAGGATGCCCACCTTCTCGCCGGCGGCGGTCATGGCTTCGACTGTTTCGTGGGCCGTCTCCGCGCCCGAGCCCATCAGGATCACCACGCGATCGGCGTCGGCCGCGCCTTCATACTCGAACAGTTTGTATCGCCGCCCGACGATCTCGGCGAACCGGTTCATCGCCTTCTCAACGATGGCCGGCATCGCGGCGTAGTAAGGGTTAACGGTCTCACGAGCCTGGAAGTACACGTCCGGGTTCTGTGCAGTTCCGCGGATAACCGGCCGGTCCGGAGAGAGCGCCCGGGCGCGGTGCGCGCGGATCAACTCCGGCGGAAGCATCGCCTTCATGTCCTCTTCGGTGAGTTGCTCGACCTTGACGACTTCGTGGGATGTCCGGAACCCATCGAAGAAGTGCATGATTGGCACCCGCGCTTCGAGCGTCGCCGCCTGAGAAATCAGCGCGAGATCCATCACTTCCTGCACCGAGTTGGAGGAGATCATGGCCCAGCCCGTCGCACGGCAGGCCATCACGTCCTGGTGATCGCCGAAAATCGACAGCGCGTGCGCAGCCAGCGAGCGCGCGGCGATGTGGAACACCGTCGATGTCAGCTCACCCGCGATCTTATACATGTTCGGGATCATTAGCAGCAGGCCCTGCGCTGACGTGAACGTCGTCGTTAACGCTCCTCCCTGCAGGGCGCCGTGCACCGCGCCCGCGGCCCCGCCCTCGCTCTGCATCTCGATCACCGTGGGGATGTTCCCCCAGATATTTGGTTTGCCTTCGCTGGACCATTGATCGGACCACTCGCCCATCGGCGAGGATGGCGTGATCGGATAAATAGCGATGACTTCGTTTGTTTTATGAGCTACGTACGCGGCGGCTTCGTTCCCGTCGAGTGTGACTTTCTTTCTGGGCATGATTGGTAGGCTCGCAACTCCTGATTAGTGCAAACACCCTGCCATTACAGAATATCGGAGTTGAAGCTCCGTATGTGGCACATCGAAAAAGACTTTCTTCAGGGAAAGTCAAGATTAGGGATTCTGATGCTGGGGCAGATCACCCAACTCCGCTTCTCACCCGAGGTGTCATCCTGAAGGTGGCTGATGAATATGACCCAGGCAACCGCTCTTTTTGTCCTCTGCGCTTTCGCCGCTCCGTTGGCCGCGCAGCCAAAACTGGCGGCCATCGAAGTCTATGGAAGCCGCAAGGTGAGCAGGGAAAAGATCCTTCGGGCAGTCGGCGCTGCCCCCGGCGGCCCGCTTCCTCGCTCCAAAGGCGACATCGAAGAAAAGCTCGAGTCCATCGACGGCGTTCTCCGCGCCCGCATCGAGGCTTTCTGCTGCGAGCAGGGCGGAACCATCCTCTACGTCGGCATCGAAGAACGAGGCGCCCCGGCCTTCCAGTACAAGGTCTGGCCGGAAAAGGAGGTCGAACTGCCGGCTGAGATCCTCACCGCTTGGAGCGATTTCACGGCTGCTCTCGCGCGCGCCTCGGCCGAAGGGGACGTCGCCGAATCGCTCAAAGACGGCCACTCCCTGATGACAAATCTCCCGGTCCGCCTCTGCCAGGAACGGTTCATCGGGCTCGCCGAACTCCACCTGGCTGTCCTTCGCGATGTGCTCAACAACGCCATCGACGCTGAACAACGATCGATCGCCGCCTACGTGATGGGCTACGCGCCTTCCAAAAAAACGGTGGTCGACGACCTCCAGAGCGCGCTTCAGGATCCGGCGTCCATCGTCCGCGCCAATGCGGCCCGCGCGCTGAAAGCCATCTATGCCTATGCGCCAGCCGACCCGGAAAAAAAGCCCCTCGTCCGCCCTACCTGGTTCGTCGAGATGCTCAACTCCGTTGAACTTCAGGACCGCCTTGAGGGCGCCCGCGCCGTCGCACTGTTTACCGAAACCGCCGACGGCCACCTCTTCGCCCAACTCCGCGAGCGCGCCGTCCCGAGCCTTCTTGAAATGGCCGCTTGGCAACACCTGCCACATGCTCTGCCCGCGTTCCTCATCGCCGGACGCCTTGCCGATTGGCCGGAAGACCGCCTCACCGCCGCCTGGGCCTCTGAAGGTCGCGAGAAGGCGCTCAAGAACATCGCTAAGCTCTTGACGGCAAAACCCAAGACCAAATAATCTACAGTAACTTGATAGGGATTTAGGGAATGCTGTATTCTGATGCGGTAGGTCAGAATGTCAGCGACCACAGCTCACAACACCCTCTCTCATCTCCGAGCTCTCGAAGCCGAGAGCATCCACATCCTGCGCGAGACGGCGGCTCAGTTCGCCAGGCCCGTCCTGCTCTACTCGATTGGCAAGGACAGCTCGTGCCTCGTCCACCTCGCGCGAAAGGCGTTCTTTCCGGGCAGGATCCCCTTTCCGCTCCTGCACATCGACACTACCTACGAATACCCGGAGATGATCGAGTTCCGCGACTACTTCACGCGCAAGATCGGCGCGGAGTTGCGGGTTTACACGAACAAAGCCGCGATTGAGGCTGGCGCGAACCCTTATGATCTCGGTACCGCGCAGTGCTGCCATCAACTGCGGACGAGGGCGCTGGTCGACGGGCTCAAGGAGGGCGGCTACGATGCGGCCATCGGCGGCGGACGCCGGGATGAGGAGAAGTCCCGCGCCAAGGAGCGGGTATTCAGCTTCCGGGATAAAGAAGGCAGGTGGGAGCCCCGGAACCAGCGCCCGGAACTCTGGAACTTCTACAACGGACGGGTGAATCCCGGAGAGTCCATCCGGGTCTTCCCGCTCTCCAACTGGACTGAATCCGACATCTGGCGCTACATCGAGACGGAGAAGATCGAAATCGTCGACCTGTATTTCGCCAAGCCCCGCCCAGTGCTTGTGCGCGGGCAGACACTGGTCCCGCTTCAGTCGAACGTGAAACTGCTCGACGGCGAACAGCCGCAGGTGGTCTCCTGCCGCATGCGCTCGCTTGGCTGCACTCCTTGCAGCGGAGCGATTCCGTCCGAGGCCGGTACCATCGGCGCGATCATCGACGAACTCGTGAGCTTCCGCCGCAGTGAACGCGAAAACCGCGTGATCGATCACGACCAGGAAGGCTCGATGGAACTCAAGAAGCGCGAGGGCTACTTCTGATGGCGGCCAGCGTCTCTCCGAAGCTCCTGCCTTTGAGCCATTTCACCGCCGCCGGGGCCGAGTTGCCGCTGCTGCGGCTCTCCACCGCCGGCAGCGTCGACGACGGCAAGAGCACTCTGATCGGGCGGCTTCTGTTTGATTCGCGCTCGGTTCTCGAAGACCACCTCGAGGATGTGCGGAAAAGCAAGGTGAACCGCGCCTCGCGCGGCATCGACCTCTCGCTGCTCACCGACGGACTCCGCGCCGAGCGCGAGCAGGGCATCACCATCGACGTGGCCTACCGCTACTTCGCCACGGCGAAGCGCAAGTTCATCGTCGCCGACACGCCCGGCCACGAGCAGTACACGCGCAACATGGCCACCGGCGCGTCGACGTCCGACCTGGCCATCATCCTCATCGACGCGCGCAAGGGTTTTCTCCCGCAATCGCGCAGGCACGCTTTCATCTCCTGGCTGCTTGGCGTGCGAACACTCATCTTCGCGGTGAACAAGATGGACCTGGTGGACTTCAGCCAGAGGGTGTTTGACGGGATCAGAACCCAGGCGGGGCCGCTGCTGGAACTGCTCAAGGGCGCGGAGGCGCAGTTCATTCCCATCAGCGCGCTGGACGGCGATAACGTCGTCACCCTGAGCGAAAGAACACCCTGGTATGATGGCGCGCCGCTGCTCGACATTCTCGAAACCGCCACGCCCGCCGTGGACGCGACGGCCCTGCCGTTCCGCTTCCCGGTCCAGTCTGTCATCCGGCCCGGCCTCGACTTCCGCGGCTTCGCGGGACAGATCGCCAGCGGCCGCGTTCGCGTGGGCGACGCCGTCACCGCGCTACCCAGCGGCCACGCGAGCCGCGTAGCGCGGATCGTCACCTTCGACGGCGACCTCGAAGAGGCCTTCGCTCCGATGTCGGTCACGCTCACTCTCGAGGACGAGCGCGACATCGCCCGCGGCGACATGCTGGTCGCATCCTCGGCCGAAGTGAACAGGGCCCGCGCCTTTGAAGCCACCGTCGTGTGGATGAGCGAGAAGCCGGCCGTCGAGGGGATGTCTCTTCTGCTGCAGCAGGGGCCCCGGACGATCCCGGCCCGAATCACCCGGCTGCTCCACGCCTGGGATGTCGATCTCCTGCAGACCCGCCGCGCCGGTTCGCTCGAACTCAACCACATCGGTCTCGTCGAGATCGCGGCCGCCGAGCCCGTCTTCTTCGACCCGTATCGAGAGAACCGCGCCACCGGCGGCTTCATCCTCATCGAGCGCTTGTCCAATCTCACCGTCGGCGCCGGGCTCATCGAGCGCAGCGTGGACAACACGTTCTCGAGTGGTCCGCTTTCAGCGGAAGAGAGAGCCCGGCTGCGCGGCCATCGCGGCGCGTGCATCGACCTCTCGGCCGTCGCCCACATCGCGCCCGCCGTCGAGCGGGAGCTGCTCGCCGAGCACAAGCACGTCCTGGTCGACGCCCCCGCCGAACTGACCGCGCAGGGCGTGATCGTGCTGACAACGCAGGCCTTCGGCGGCGAAGCCGACCTGACTGTTTCGAGCGACGACCTGCACGCCGCGCTTAACGAGATCCGCCGTGTGATCGCGCTCTCAAGCGCCTTTGTGGAAGGAGAGGGAATCTGAAATGCATCGCGACCCCGTCGCATCCGCCCAATCCGTCATCCGGGAGGCCCTGGCGGGCTCTTCCCTGCCCTGCTTCACCTGCAGCTTCCAAGCCGAGGACGTGGCGCTGCTCCACATGCTTGTGGCGGAGCGCCCCTCCATCCCCGTCCTGTTCCTCGAAACCGGCTATCACTTCGCCGCCGTCATCGAATACCGCGACCGGCTGGCGCGCGAGTGGAATCTGAAGCTCCTGAATCTCGAGGCGCGCCAGAGCGTGGAGGAGCAGGAAGCCGAGTTCGGCCTGCTCAATCAGACCAACCCGAACGAGTGCTGCGCTCGCAGGAAGGTGGAGCCGCTCATGCGCGGACTTGCCGGCCACGACCTTTGGTTTACAGGCTTACGCCGCGAGCAGAGCCCCACGCGCGCGAACCTGCAGCCGAGAGAGATTCACAAGTTCCCCGACGGCCGCACACTGGCCAAGGCGAGCCCTCTGTTCGACTGGACCACGAACGAAGTGTTCTCTTACCTCGCCGCCAACGACATTCCCGTGCTCTCTCTTTACAGCGAAGGCTTCACGAGCATCGGCTGTGAACCCTGTACCGCCCGGCCCGAGGCGGGCGCTCACGCGCGCAGCGGGCGATGGGGCGGAGCAAAACTCGAATGCGGCCTGCATACGGTTTCCGTGAAGGAGGATTGAGATGGAGATCATCCTCGGATTCGCCATCGCCTGGGTTGTCGGGATGACCGGCATGGGCGGCGGGCCGCTGGCAGCGCCGCTGTTGATGCTCGTCCTCGGCTTGCCGCCCGCCGAAGCCGTCGGGACTTCGTTGCTCTTTGTCTCGGTGACGAAGCTGGCCGCGACCACGGTTTACTGGCAGCAGCAGCAGATCGACTGGCCGATCTTCCGCCGCCTCGCAATGGGCGGCGTGCCCGGCGTGATCCTCGGCGCATTGCTGCTCGACCGCATGAGCGGCCACACGAAGCTCCAACCCATTGTCCTGCTCACCATCGGGCTCATCATTGCGCTCATGGCCCTGCTCAGCTTCCTGCGCGGGCTTCGCAACAAGCAGGCGGGCCCCGCGGCCGAACGCCCCCGGTTGCTTCCGTGGCTCGCCTTCCCGATCGGGCTCGAAGTCGGCTTCTCCTCCGCCGGCGCGGGCGCTCTCACCTCACTCGCCCTGCTGAACACCACCCGGCTGCCAGCGCGCCGCATCGTTGGCACCGACCTCGTCTTCGGATTGCTCATCGCCACTCTGGGCGGCGGTCTCCACCTTTCAGCCGGCCACGCCGATCTCGCTTTGTTCTGGAAGCTCTCAGCCGGCGGCGTCGCCGGCGCTCTTTGCGGCGCATGGTTTGCAGGCCGCCTGCCCGCGCAGGCCCTCAGATTGGCGCTCAACGTTGTCATGGCCATCCTGGGCCAGCAACTGGTCTGGAAGGGTTTCATCGCGCTGAGCCGGTAGGCCCCGCCGTATACTGGCCGCAGTGACGGCTCGCCTGAAACTCCCGACAAAGCCCGTTCTCACGCTTGACGCGGCGAAGGTCATGGCCAAAGCGGCCGCGGAATTCGCGAAGTCGAAAGGCCTCGCGATTGCACTGGCGATCCTCGACGATGGCGGCCATCTGCTCTACTTCGAACGCATGGACGGAGTCCAGATCGCCGGCATCGACATTGCGATGCGAAAGGCGGAAAGCGCGCTCCGGTATCGCCGTCCGGGAAA
The DNA here is from genome assembly GCA_964461075.1 of uncultured Solibacteraceae bacterium. GTDB lineage: Bacteria > Acidobacteriota > Terriglobia > Bryobacterales > Bryobacteraceae > JACADU01. The sequence goes on from CAYWST010000017.1 coordinate 28,941, forward strand.
GGCGTTTGCCGATCGCATCCCCAAGGAACCGCATGTCGTCGCCCTGCCCGGCGCATTTCCTTTTGAGGGCGGACTGCCTGTTCTGCACGGCGGTGTTGTCATCGGCTCGATCGGCGTCACCGGCGCAACTGCCCCAGAGGACGCCGAAGTGGCCCAGGCCGGGCTCGACGCATTGTTGAAGGCGCTGCGCAAGTAGCCCGCACCGCCGCACCGACACGCCGCACCGGCCGCTTTGCGCACCCAATTTGGAGTTGATACCATAACAGTCACGGGCCACCCTAGCTCAGCTGGTAGAGCGGCTGATTCGTAATCAGCAGGTCGCCGGTTCAATCCCGGCGGGTGGCTCCATCTAATCATTGCCCCGTCAAAGAGATGCGGGCATCTCCCCACGACAAACCAAAATAGCGATTTCGGCGCTGTGACCAGACTGGTGCCCACCCTGTGCCATGGTGCTTCTCAGAACTGCGGTGCTTTGGTCTTGCGTCCTGCCGTGAAATGGGAATGACGTCAATGGTTCTGCGCTTCAACGAACGGAGAGCAACCGAAGCTGCCTCGAAGTTTGTCAAACTCCGTGGCGGCCGGATGAGCTATTTGAACCTCATTCAGCTCCTGTACCTGCTTGACCGCGAGGCATTGCTGCGTTGGGGCCGGCCAGTCACCACCGACCGGTACGTATCCATGGACAACGGTCCGGCCGTCAGCCGCATCTACGATTTGATCCGCGAGGAGCCCCCTCCGGGCGCCGATCCGGTTTGGAGGCATTTCATCTCCGCGCCCAGCAACTACGAGGTTTCGTTGACGGCTGAGCCGGAGACTGACGAACTGTCACCCGCCGAGGAGTCTCTGATTGAAGAGATCTTCGCGGAGTACGGAAAGCTGAGCCGGTGGAATGTAAGCGTCAGACCAACCCCATCTTTCCCGAGGCGCGGCGGGGTGATTGATTGG
>CAYWST010000018.1:0-29173 GCA_964461075.1 uncultured Solibacteraceae bacterium
GTTGGGACCGGCGACCACCTACCTGATCGACACCTACAACACGCTGGACGGACCGAGGCGCGCGGTGGAGATCGGCAAGCCCTTCTGGAGCGTGCGGCTGGATTCGGGCAACCTGATGGAGTTGAGCCGGGCGGTCCGCGGAGTGCTCGACGGGGGCGGATTCAAGGAGGCCAGGATCATGGCGACCGGCGACCTGAACGAGTACAAGATTCTCGAGCTGGTGGCCGGGGGAGCGCCGATCGACGTGTTCGGCGTGGGGACGGAGCTTGCGACGAGTTCGGATGCGCCCAGCCACGGCGCGGTCTACAAGCTGGTGGAGATCCAAGCGGGCGGAGAAAAGAGGTACACGGCGAAGTACAGCGAGGAGAAGAGCACGCTGCCCGGAGCGAAGCAGGTGTTCCGGTACGGGGATCACGATCTGCTTGCGTGCGCGCATGAGTGCAAGACGGGCAGCGAGGCGCTGCTGAGGCCGGTGGTGCTGGGCGGAAAGGTGGTGGCGCCAGTGGAGAGCGCGACTGAGGCGAGGGAGCACGCGAGAGTTTCCATCGCAAAGCTGCCAACGAAGCTGCGGAGCCTTTTCGAGGCGGAATCGCCGTGGCCCGTCGAGTTGAGCGAGGAGTTGCAGCGGCTGGCGGGAGAAGTGCGGCGGCGGGAGGGAGAGGTGGCGCGATGAAGACGGCGTTCGTCGACGTGGACACGCAGATCGACTTCCTCTACCCGGCGGGCGCGTTATACGTTCCGGGCGCCGAGCGGCTGATTCCGCGAATCGCGGGGTTGAACCGATGGGCCGCGGCGCACGGGATTCCGGTGATCTCGACCATGGACGCGCACGAGGAGGACGACGCGGAGTTCGCGGCGTGGCCGCCGCACTGCGTGCTCGGGACGCTGGGGCAGCGAAAGCCGGAGCCGACGCTGGTGGATAGACAGATCTTCGTTCGAAAACAGGCGCTCGATTGTTTCACGAGCGCTGAGATGGCTCAGGCGATGGCGCAGGCGGGGGCTGAGCGCTACGTCGTGTACGGCGTGGTGACCGAATACTGCGTCCGGCTGGCCGCGCTGGGCCTGCTATCCCGAGGCGCACGAGTCGAGGTGGTGGCGGACGCGATCCTCCACCTGGACGAGAACGCGCGCCGGGCGACTTTCGAGGAAGTCGCCCGTTTGGGCGGCGCGGTGGTCACCGCATCCGAAGTGACATCACGGTAGCGGCGTTCAGGCGGTGAGTTCCCGCGGGAGCTCCATCGGCCTGGCGTCGCGCCAGAGTCGTTCCAGTTGGTAGTATTCCCGTTTGTCCGGTGAAAACACGTGGACAACGAGATCTCCAAAATCGCCGAGAATCCACTCCCCGTTCTCGTAGCCCTCGACACTGAGCGGGATTTCGCCGGCGAGCTTCTTGATCTGCATGGCGATCTCATCCCAGATCGCCTGATTCTGGCGCTGGTTGGTTCCGGTGCAGATGAGGAAGGTGTCGGCGAAAGAGGTGATTTCGCGCAGATCGAGGAGCGTGAGATCGGAGGCCTTCTTGGATTCAGCGGCGCGAACCGCAATCTGCCACGTGGGGATTGCCGTGGCAACTCCATTTACCCCTTCGGACGGCCTGATTCTCAACAGTTCGAGTGAACCTCTCCTTAGCCAGCATCGTACTACAATTAGAACAGTGCGCAAGCTATTTGTTGTTTGCGGTTTGGTGACAATTACGGCTCCGGCGCACGCGGATCAGGCCGCCGCTCAAAGACTCCCGATGGACGCGGAAGGGATGGCGGAGATCGAGCGTCTTCGCGTGCTGGTTGAAGCCGGGGCGGCGCCGCGCGCAGCGCTGGAGCGGGCCGGCGCGGCGATGGAAGACCGTCTTGACGAATCGATCCTGCGGCAGACGCTGTACGGCGTGATGCGTCCCGAGGAAACGACGGCCGAGCAGGCGAAAGAGATGGTGGCGGCGGCAGAGCGGCGCGTGGCGAGAGTGAAGGCCCGGCTGGACCAGATGAAGCCGCTCGTGGAAGCGGGCATCATGGCGCGAATGGAGCTGACGCCGGTGCTCGAAGAACTCGATTACCGGCAGAAGACGTTGGCTCTGGCGCAGTCCAGGGCGGCTTTCCTCAGAGAGTTGACCGAGATGGCGCTGCGGGAGGTTCAAGCCGAGAACGAACAGCCCGGAGAGCCGGCGGAGAAGCCGGCGATGGAGCGGTTTGACGGCACGGTTCCGTTTTCGGCCTCGACGCTCAAGAAGGTTATCCTGGCGTTCGAGAAGCAGTTCGCCCGGCCGATGCCGATCAGCGCGATGGGCGAGACGGCGTTTCACAAGACGCTGGGCTACGATCATCGCGGGCGGATGGACGTCGCGCTGAGCCCGGACTCGATGGAAGGTCAGTGGCTGAAGACGTACCTGGAGAAGGAAGGGATCCCGCACTACGCGTTTCGCAGCGCGGTGGCGGGCAAGGCGAGTGCGGCGCATTTTCACATCGGCCCCCCCAGCCAGCGTTTGAGAGTGGCAGACTAGAGAGTCATGCCGGCGCAAGAACTGGAGATTCTTATTTCCGCAGCGCGGATCCGGGAGCGTGTGGCCGAACTCGGCGCGCAGATCAGCGCGGACTACGGCAACCGGCCGCTTCTGCTGGTTGGAGTGCTGACGGGCTCATTCGTGTTTCTGGCGGACCTGGTTCGTCATCTGACGTGCCCGGTGAGGATTCAGTTTCTGGGCACGAAGTCGTACGAGGGCGAGACAACGACGGGGCAAGTGCAATTGACAAAGGATCTCGATTCGGCGATCGAGGGTCTGGACGTGCTGATCGTGGAGGACATCATCGACACGGGATTGACGTTGTCTTACCTGAAACGGCTGATCGCACAGGGGCAGCCGAAGAGCCTGAAGGTGGCGGCGTTTCTGGACAAGCCGTCGCGGCGGAAGGTGGAAATCAGGGGCGATTACGTGGGTTTCGAGATCGAGGACAAGTTTGTGGTGGGGTACGGACTGGACTACGAGCAGGCTTACCGGAACCTGCCGGATCTATGTGTCGTGAAGAAGGCCTCGTGAAGCGGCTCAAGAGCGGAGTGGGGTGTCGCTGAGGATCGCGGCGAGGGCCCAGTCAGAGAACGCGGGCGGGTCAAGGGTCCAGGTGTCGAGGGCGACGGTATCGAGCAGGTCGAGGATGGGAGCGGACAGGATCTCCCTGGGGGCGGGGTCGGCCCAGGCGGGGAGGGGAGGAAGAGGTTGAGGGTGGCGAAACTCGGGTTGGACGGGCAAGGCCAGGAAGAACGCCAAGGCCAGAGCTTTCCTCATGGGCTCTTATCGGCATTACGAGCGACGCCCTTGAGGAGAAAACAGCCCTAGGTCTCAGCTACGGGATCGAGCTGAGGCCGCCTTCGGGGCTTCAACCGGGTCCGGCGCCGCAGCGGCGGCGGCAACGACGGGGACGGCTAAGCCCAACGCCTGCCTGACCTGCAAATCCAGTTGCGCCAGCGTTTCAGGATGGTCGCGAAGGAACTGTTTGGCGTTTTCTCTGCCCTGGCCGATCCGCTCCCCGGAGTAGCTGTACCAGGAGCCGCTCTTTTCTACGACGTTGAGTTCCACGCCCTGATCGAGCAGATCTCCGACCAGGCTGATGCCTTCGCCGTAGAGAATATCGAACTCGCACTCTCTGAACGGCGGGGCGACCTTGTTTTTGACAACCTTTACCTTAGTGCGGTTGCCGATGACGTTTTCGCCCTCCTTGAGGGCGGCGATGCGGCGGATGTCGAGCCGGACGCTGGAATAGAACTTCAGGGCGCGGCCGCCGGTGGTGGTTTCCGGATTGCCGAACATGACCCCGATCTTCTCGCGGATCTGGTTGATGAAGATCAGCAGCGTATTGGACTTGGCCACGACGCCGGTGAGCTTCCTGAGGGCCTGGCTCATGAGGCGGGCATGGACTCCGACAAAACTGTCGCCCATCTCTCCATCGAGCTCGGCCTTGGGCACAAGCGCTGCGACGGAGTCGACGATCAATACGTCGATGGCGTTGGACTGGATGAGGGCTTCGGCGATCTGCAGCGCCTGTTCGGCGTAATCCGGCTGGGAGACGAGCAGGTTGTCCACGTCGACGCCGAGCCTGCGGGCATAGGCGGGGTCGAGGGCGTGTTCGACGTCGACGAAAGCGGCCATGCCGCCTGCCTTCTGGGCCTGGGCGACGGCCTGCAGCGCCAAGGTCGTCTTGCCGGAGCTTTCCGGGCCATAGATTTCGACGACTCTGCCGCGCGGGAAACCGCCAACGCCCAGAGCGGCGTCGAGCGAGACCGATCCCGAAGAGATGACGCTGACCTGCGCGATGGCGTCGTGCGAGCCGAGGCGCTGGATTGTCCCCTTGCCAAACTGCTTTTCGAGGTTGCCGAGCGTGACGCTCAAAAGGCGGGCTTTCTCTTTCGGGTCCATCCGAGTCTCTACTCCTGGCCAGCTTCCGGTGTAATTATTTACACTATCACGGAGAGCCCCGCATGTCCAGGGCTCCGAATACGTAGTGTAGCCCGGCGGCTTCGGCTCTCATGAAAAGGGCGGGTTCAGCCAATGCGATTGGCGCCTTTTTGCAGCGCGACGCAGGCGATGACATGCCGGCCTCCGTCGCGAAGCCATGTGCCGGGTACGAGGGCGGCGCGGGAGGCCACTTCGCGGAGCGGCAAGGGGGAGGAGCGCGGCCAGCGGACGGTGAAGTCGGGACAGGCGCAGGGGGCGTCGACGACAAGCGCGGCCGAGTCGATGGAGACCGCAGCGAGTTGTTTCGCCGCCCAATAGCGGGCGATTTCGGCGAGCTTCATCCAAGCGATGGCGCGGCCGAAGCGCAAGTCGAGTCTGCGCGCGACCTCGCGCATGGCGTCAAAGCCGAGTTCGCGGCCGTTGTACCAGATACCGGTCCAGTGGCTGAGGGCGATGGCCGGTTCTCCGCGCTCGATGACCTCGACCATTCTTCCCGACTTGAGGTCGGCGGAGATGTAGCGGGCGGCATCGGGCTGGGTGGAGCAGTCCCAGTTGCCAGTCCAGTCGCCGGTGCAGGCGTAGATGGAGACGACAGGACCGGGTTCAATCCGTGGCGCGACGCTTTCCGCGCCCTTGTCGAACAGGTTGCGGAAGTAATGAGGGATCTCGGTTTGAAAGACGTGGCGGAGAGCCTGACCGGCGGCGGCCGAGTATTCGGCGAGAGCGCCGGCGCCGAATCCGCCGGGCGAAGTGACTCCCTGGCATGGCAGGCCGACATTCTTGAGAATGGTAAGCGCGTAGGCGATGTAATTCGCGATCTCGTCGACGCTCCGTCCGGCGCACCAGTCCCAGTTTTCCATCCAGGCGCGGCCGCGCTGCTCGACGGGGTGGCCGGTTTTGAGGTCGATGATGCGGGTGTGCGTGACCATTTCCGGATGGATATCCCAATTGGGGGCGACGCGCTCGCGGACGAGGCGGATGCTGGCCTCGACCTCCTGCCGGGACCAGCCGGGCAGTTCGCGGTCGAGTCTGCCGAGGCAGGCGGGGAAAGGCACGACGCTGTACTTGCCCTTAACGCCGGATTCGGCGGACCATTCGGCGAAGCGGCGGACGAAGGAGTCGGGAATCTCATGAGGCATGGCGCGCCAGTCGTGGCCGTAGCGGTCGCGGCCCATGGCGTCGGCGAATTGCGGGATAGCGAAGCGGTTGAGGTTGACGAGGCAGGTGGAGTCGTCGATGATCCAGGAGACGGGAACGCGGCAGCGGGGATTGAGGATCTCGACGCCCTCGGGTCCCGGCGGGGCGAACAGGGTGGCGAGCGCCTGGCGTCTGGAGATCATGAAGCGATTCCCTTCCCTTCGACGATGGTGATGCGTGAGCCGGCCTTGATGCGGCCGTATTCTTCAGTGCGTCCGCTGGGCCAGCGGACGGTCAACCTGTCGAGAGCGGGCCGCCGGCCGAGGCCGACGGTGACAGGCAGCTCGGATTGAGAGAGATAGCTCGATCCCGACTTGACGGTGCGGGTTCCGCGGAGACCGCCGGAGGCTTCGAACTGAAGGATGGCGCCGATGGCGTCGCGATTCGACTTCGTGCCGGTGAGTCGGATGCGGACGCTGGCTGCGCCGGTTTCGACATCGTTGCGATAGAGGTAGGCGGGACCGTTGTTGGTGGTGACGAGGATGTCGAGATCGCCGTCGAGATCGAAGTCGCCGAAGGCGGCGCCGCGGCTCACCTTGGGGCGGCTGAAATCGGGCCCGAGGGAGGGGGCGACGTCGCGGAAGTTGCCGTTTTCGTTGAGGAACAGGTGCGGGGGCTGGGCGTAGGCGACATCCTGGCGGGCGCGGGAGATGGATTCGTCGATGTGTCCGTTGACGACGAGCAGATCGAGCAACCCGTCAAGGTTGGCGTCGAAGAAGAAGCAGCCGAAACCGAGCGAGCGGCGCGTGGCCTGGCCGATGGGGGATCGGGCGGCGTGGTCGACGAAAGATCCGCCCTGCGCGCCGCGATAGAGGCCGAGCATCTCGTTGTCGAAGTTGGTGACGACGATGGAGGAAAAGCCGGAGTTCTCGAGGTCGGCTGCGTCGACGCCCATGCCGGCGCGGGCGCGGCCGTCCTCACTGAAGGCGAGGCCGGCTTTGACCGCGGACTCTGAGAATGTGCCGTCGCGGTTATTGCGGTAGAGCTTATTGGGCTGCGTGTCATTGGCGATGAAGATGTCGGGCCAGCCGTCGTTGTCGTAGTCGAGCATCGCGACGCCGAGGGACTTGGAGCTGGTATCGAACAGGCCGGCTTTGGCGGTGACGTCTTCGAATGTGCCGTCGCCCCGGTTTCTGAACAGCCAGCAGGTGGCGCCGCGGTAGGCCTCGGGGGTGCAGTAGGCTTTCACTTTGCCGTCGAAGGAGCAGTAGATGTCCGATTCCGGAGTCCATCGGACGTAGTTGGCCACAAGGAGATCGAGCCTGCCGTCGCGGTCGTAGTCGAACCACATGGCGGAGGTGGAGAGACCTTCGCGGCCGGCCAGGCCCGCTTTCTGCGTGACGTCGAGGAATCCGCCACGGCCGTTGTTGAGGAACAGGCGGCTCTGTCCCACGCAACTGAGGTAGAAGTCGGGGAAGCCGTCATTGTTGAAGTCGCCGACGGCGACGCCGAGCCCGTAGTGCTCGACGTCGAGTCCGGCAGCCTTGGTGACGTCGCTGAACGTTCCGTTGCGGTTGTTCCTGTAGAGCTTCAAGGTGGAGCGGCGGCGGGGCTGCCCGGGCCAGTTCATGGAATTGACCAGCAGGATGTCCTGCCAGCCGTCGTTGTCGTAGTCGATGAAAGCGCACCCGGGACCGAGCGTTTCGGGAAGGAACTTCCGGCCGAAGGCGCCGTTGTTGTGAATGAAGCCGATACCGGCGCGCCGGGTTACGTCGGTCAGGCGGAAGCCGGAGCTTGCCGCGGCGGACGGCGGCCCGGGAGCGAGGGAGAGGAGGAAGTCGCGGCGGCCCAGCATGGCGCGGCTCAACCGATCTTGTCCGGCGGCGGAGCGTCGGGCAGCGTCACGAGTCCTTTGCGGATGGCATAGACGACCAGGTCGGCCGTGCGATGAATGCCGAGCGCCTGCATGAGATTGGCGCGGTGGACGGCGACGGTGTTGGCGCTGAGCCCGAGCACGGAGGCGATTTCCTTATTGGACTTACCCTGCACGATGTACTGAAGAACCTGCCGTTCGCGCTGGGTGAGCTTGCCGGCCTCGGCGGGCCGGTCGCCTGCTTCGGGGTCAGGCAACCCGGGAGCGAGGACCTTGCGTCCGGCGGCGAGCTCCTTGATGGCGTAGGGCAGGTCGACTTCGAGCGCGTTTTTGAGCAGGTAGCCTCTGGCGCCGGCGAGGAAGGCGTTGCGGACGTAGGATTCCTCGGAATACATGGAGAGGATGAGGATGGCGATACGGGGACGCAGCTTGAGGATCTGGGCCGTGGCCTGAATGCCGTCGAGTTCGGGCATAGCGAGGTCCATGACCATGACCTGAGGATCGAGCTGGAGCGCGGCCTCGATGGCGGCGGGACCACTGGCGGCTTCGCCGACCACGAGGATCTCGGGATCGTCCTCGAGCATGCGGCGGAAGCCTTTGCGGACCAGGGAGTGGTCGTCGGCGAGGAGAACGCGGATACGGGTATCGCTCATGGAGCTGCTCCTTCCATAGCCCGCGCGAGCGGGATCTTCAGCGAAACCAAGGTACCGCCCGGCGGACAGCGCGCGATGGAGATCCGTCCGCCGAGCAACTCCGCCCGCTCGCGCATGGAGATCAACCCGATGCCGCGGTCTTCGGGCAATTTCTCGGGCAAGCCGACGCCGCGGTCTTCCACCTCGAGGGATATCGAGCGAGTCGAATAGTCGAGCCGGATCCAGGCTTGGCCGGATTCGGAGTGGCGAACCACGTTGTTCAGCGCCTCCTGAAGGATCCGGTAAACATGGATGGAGATCTCGTCGCCGATCCAGGGAGCGACCCCCGACTTCTGGTAGTGGATCTTCAATCCGGTTTGCCGGCTGAACTGGCCGATGTACCATTCGATGCTGCGCTCGAGTCCGAAGTCGTCGAGGATGGCCGGGTGCAGCATCTGGCTCATTCCGCGAACGCGTTCCAGCGTCTGGTTGGCGATCTCCCGGACTTCGCGGATGTCTTCGCGGCTTTGATCTCCGGCCGCGAGTCTGTTTTCCACGCGCTTCAACATGACGCCGATGGCCGTCAATACCTGTCCGAACTCATCATGAAGCTCGCGGGCCAGGGAGCGGAACTGATCTTCCTGAATCGAGATGACGCGCATCGCGAGCACGCGGCGCTGCTCGCTCAGCCGGCGCACTTCGTCAAACACATGGCGGTCATAGCGGATCACGAGGAAGCCGGTCAGAAGAATTGCGGCGAAGACGGCGAGGACGAGGGCGTAGAGGTTGCGCTCGACTTTGGAATAGATCTCCTCGATCTGGCGGCCGGCGGCGGCCTCGGCCTCGTTATTGAGAATGAGGAGCCTGGAGACGGCGGAGGCCATGGTGGTCCGCTCAGCTTCAAGTCGAGTGCGGACAAGAGATCTGGCCTCGTTTTCACGGCCTGAGGAGGAGAGAGCCCAGAGGCCGTCCGTTTGAGACCAGAAGCGGGTGAAGGCGCTCTTGAGGAGTTCGCGCTGAGCGGGAGCCGAGGAGGCGACGGCGTGTTGAGACTGTCGTCGCAGAGCGTCCTCCAGGTCGAGTTTGAGGCGGTCGAATTCCTGGCGGTAGGCCGAAATGGGGTAAGGCTCGGCGCCTTCCGCCATTTCGCGGAATGCGAGGCCGATCTGATGAAGGTCGTTCTGAATGCGGAGCAACTGAAGGGAATCCCGCCGGTTACGGTCCACGATCCCGGACTCGAGCTGCCGCAGTCCGCTCAACTGGCGGAGCGTGAAAGCGGCGAAGAGTCCCACGGCGGCGAGCGTGACGGCGAGACCGATCAGTTGGACCAGGGTAGGCGTCCTCGTCGGCATCGCTCGGCTCACCTACTATCCTAATCGTAGTGAGCGAAACGAACCCCCTGCTGGGCGCAATGACGCCCATCCCGTTCGACCGGATCAGAGTCGAAGACATCGAGCCGGCGTTGCGGGAATTAATCGAGCGATCCCGCCAGGCTGTGGAGGCCATCTGCAGGCAGAGCGGCGCGCGAACGTTCGGGAATACGATGGCGGCGCTCGACCGCGCAACCGAGGCGTTGGACGTGGCGGTTTCCGTTGTCCGGCACCTGGAGAGCGTGGCGACGACTCCGGAACTGCGCGAGGCGTGGACCCGGATGCAGCCGGAGGTGATGGCTTTCTACTCGACGATCCCGCTCAACGCGGAGTTGTGGCGCGCGCTGAAGGAGTACGCCGGCACGGACGAAGCCCACGCTCTGAGCGGAGTTCGGGCGCGATTCCTGCACAAGACTCTTGACAGTTTCCGGCGGCATGGAGCGGACCTGGACGAGGAAGGGAAGAAGAAGCTCGAGGCGATCGACGTCGAGCTGTCGGCGATCACCACCAAGTTCGCGCAAAACGTCGTCGACGCGACGGCGGCCTACGATTACTGGATTGAAGATGAGCGCGGACTGGCCGGGCTGCCGCCTTCGGCCGTGGAGGCGGCGCGCGCGGCGGCTTCCGCCAAGAACAGGCCGGGCTACCGCTTCACCCTGCAGGGGCCAAGCTATACGGCGCTGATGACATATCTGGACGACGCGCAGGGGCGCGAGCAGGTTTGGCGCGCCTATAACAGGCGGGCGGCGGAAGAGAACGCGCCGCTGATCGCCCGCATTCTGGAGCTGAGACGGGCGAAGGCGGTTCTGCTGGGATTCGCCGATTTCGCCGATTTCGCGCTGGTGGAGAGAATGGCCCACAATGGGGCCAAAGCGCTGGAGTTCGTGAGGGAGTTGAAGAAGAAGACGGAGGCGGCGTTCGCGCGGGAGAACGAATCGCTGGCGGGCTTTCGCGGCGCTCCGCTGGAGCCATGGGATGTGGGGTATTGGGCGGAGAAGCAGCGCCGGGCGGAGTATGACTTCGACGATGAGGATTTGAGACCTTACTTCTCTTTAGACCGCGTCGTGGGCGGACTGTTCGAACTCGTGCGGCGGCTGTACGGCGTGACGGTGGCGCAGGTGGATGGCCTTCCGGTGTGGCACCCGGATGTGAAGGTGTACGAACTGCGGGACGAAGACGGCGCGTTGCTCGGATCCTTCTATGCCGACTGGCATCCACGGGACAGCAAGCGCGGGGGGGCGTGGATGGACGCATTCATCACGGGCGACGGAAAGACGAAACCGCACACCGGCCTGATGTGCGGCAACCTGACGCCCGCACTGGCAGGCAGGCCGGCTTTGTTGACGCATCGCGAAGTGGAAACCGTATTCCACGAATTCGGCCATCTGCTGCATCACCTGCTGAGCCGCGTAGAAGTCAGGAGCCTGGCGGGGACGAGCGTCGCCTGGGACTTCGTGGAGCTGCCGAGCCAGATCATGGAGAACTGGTGCTGGGAGCGGGAGTCGCTGGACCTGTTTGCGAGGCACTGGGAGACCGGCGAACCGATTCCTGAAGAGCTGCTGGCGAAGATGAAGCGGGCGCGGAGGTTCCGCGGCGCGAACGCACAGATGCGGCAATTGGGGTTCGCAACCGTCGACTTATTGCTGCATATCGAATACGATCCGGAGCGCGACGGGGATCCGGTCGCCTACGCCAACCGGATCCTGGCGGAATTCACGCCCGCGCCGCTGCCGCCCGGCTATGCCATGCTGGCCGGCTTCACACATCTGTTTGCGGACCCGGTGGGCTATGGCGCGGGGTACTACAGCTACAAGTGGGCGGAGGTTCTCGACGCGGATGCGTTTACGCGCTTCCGGCGCGAAGGTCTGTTCAATCGGGAGACGGGCAGGGCGTTCCGGGAGGCGATCCTGGAGAAGGGCGACAGCGAGGAACCGGCCGAGTTATTCCGCCGGTTCATGGGAAGGGATCCCGACCAGAATCCACTGCTCGAACGGCTGGGGCTCATCGAGGCCCGATCATGAGCTTCGAAGTGAGAGTTTTCTATCTGCAGGATGGACGGCAGGAAGCCGGCCGTTTCGAGCTGGATCCGAAACTGGAGGACGCCCGCCGGGTGGTGGGTGTCATGAGGGAGTTCCTCGCGGGAAAACCGGAGCAGTTCAAAGAGGCGATTCCGTTCCTCAAACGGGGGGCCGTCGAACTTGAGTGGAACGCGGGAGCGGGCGGGGTTGCTTTTTTCGCCTGGACGGTGGAAGGCGCGCCCGCGGCATTCGGAGCGATGGTCGCCGAGGCCATGAGCGAGGCGGGAGTGGGCGTGCTGGGTGGATTCGCAGCGACGATGAAACTGGAATCGGCGCCGCCGGCGAACGGCCGGACCATCTGGCTTGCGGCTCTGCCCGGCAGAGTAGAGACTCTGCCGCTGATTCACCTGCTGACGTCGTCGCTGGGCGCGGTGTATTTCGGAGCGGTGGAGAAGTCCCGCGGAGAGGCCTAGTTCCCCATGTCGGATACGACCCGCCACTGCCCGCCGGGCTGTTTGCGCCACACGGTGAGATAACGCCCTTCCTGCTTGACCTGCGCGCCCGAATCGCCGGTCCATGAGATCACGGCAGTGCCGAGGGTATAGCCGAAACTGCCGTCTTTGGACGCCTCGGCATGGAAAGGCTTCCATCGGATGGAGAAGTTTTTCCGGGCGAACATTTTGGCGTAATACGCACGGATCGCCTGTTGGCCTCGAAGCGGGCCGCCGGGGACGTTGGCGATCGAGTCGGCGGCGAAGTAACTCATCCATCCGTCGAGGCCGCTCGCAGCGGCGGCCCGATCAAAGGCGCGGTCGGCGAGGAGCAGTTCCTCCGCCGGGCTGGCCGCGGCCAGCGGAAGGGCGAGGAGAAGCAGAAGAATGGAGATCATGTCAGCCAGTCTAACCGGGCCGTTGCTTGACTTCCGGCAACTTGATGGCATACCTTACGAGTTTCCCGGCCCTCAGTGAGGTCATGGCTGACTCGAACATCATCAACGTGGATCAGTACCTGGAGTCTTCGTTGGACACTGTCGAAACGACGGAGAATCAGGTGCTGGCGCTGGCCCAGCAGTGCGGCTTGCCTGAAGAGGATGCCTACCAACTGGGCTACGCCGTGCGCGAGGCGATGGTGAACGCCGTGGTTCACGGCAATCAGTACTCGGCGAACAAGCGGGTCCACCTGATGGTTCGGAGGGAGGGGTCCGTCTTTGAAGTCGTCATCGAAGACGAAGGCCGGGGCTTCGACGAGGGGCGGCAGACCGATCCTTTGGCCGAGGAAAACCTCCTTGCCCAATCGGGCCGGGGCTTGATGATTATCCGGGCTTTTGTGGACGAAGTCGACATCAGCCGCAGAGAGAGCGGCGGCACTCGGGTCACCATGCGGAAGAATCTTCCGCCTGCGGCTTGACAACTGCCGAGCGCATTGGTGGTCAATGGTCTTAAAAGGATTGAAGGAGGTTAGAGAACAACCGTGAGCGTTAAACTCAGCCAGCGCCAGGTGGGAGACGTCACCGTCATCGACGCCGTTGGGCGCATTACCCTCGGAGAGGGCTCCTCGGCGTTCCGCGACACGATCAAGGATCTGGTTTCCAAGGGCAACAAGAAGATGCTGTTGAATCTTGCCGAGGTCTCCTACATCGACAGTTCAGGAATCGGCGAACTGGTGAGCGGTTTTACCACCGTCTCCAACGCCGGCGGCAGCCTGAAGCTGCTGAACCTGACGAAGAGGATTCAGGACCTTCTGCAGATCACCAAGCTGTACACGATCTTCGAAGTGTTCGACGATGAAGCCGCCGCTCTGGCGACGTTTCAATAGAGTCTGCCGGCCGGGCTCCACTACGTTTCTACTTGCACACGCAGCCACCGGACGCACCGTGCCCAATTGTGATCGCGGAGGAGGTGACGCTTTTCCGCGACGCGTTGGTTTCACTATGTGAATCGACAGGCCGTTACAAGGCCGCGGGGGCGGCCTCGACAGGGGAAGAGGCGTGGGGCCTGATCCAGCGGGTTCGTCCCAAAGTGGCCATCGTCAGCCTGACGCTGCCTGGCTTCCACCCTTTCGAGTTGGCCAAGCGGCTTTCCGAGTCGCCGGGCTTGAGGTTGGAGGCGCCGACCCGCTGCATCCTGCTTTCCCGGACGGGCGACCGCAAGAACGTGCTGGAGGCGCTACGGTCCGGGGCGCAGGGCTACCTTCAAAAGACGGACACCAGGCAGCAGTTGTTCGACTGCCTCGATCATGTTCTGGAGGGGGGTGTCTATGTGTCGCCCTCGATCGACCTCCGCACCCTGTTCAATCCCTCATTATCCGTCCAGGGGGACGATCCGTTGACGCGCCTGAGTTCGCGGGAGTACCAGGTCTTCTCGATGCTGGTGGATGGAATTCGCCCGAAAGAGATCGCCGCGCGGCTGGAGCTCAGCCCGAAAACGGTGGATACCTATCGCGCCAGCCTCATGAAAAAGCTGGACATCCACGACGTGCCTGCGCTTGTGAAGTTCGCCATCCGACGGCGGCTGATATAATGAAAGTTCAATGCAGCGGAGTATTCTGTGGATCGTCAGACCCGTCACGAATTAAAGAGCGACAAGTTCGTCGAAGAAGTCACTCACACAGTTGAGTACATTGAAGAGCACAAGTCCCAGGTCATCAAGTACGGCGGGATTGCGGCCGCGGTGATTGTGCTGGCGGGCGGCGCGTGGTACTACACCAATTCTCAGCGGGCGCAGAGGCAGGCGGCGCTGGGCGATGCGGTCGCGATGGTGAATATCCCCGTCGGACAGGCGCCCCAGGGGCAGCAGAGTTTCCCGACGCAGGAAGCCAAGGATAAGGCGGTCGAGAAAGCCTTCAACGACATCATCACCAAGTACTCGGGCACCAATGAAAGCGGGGCGGCGATGTACATGCTTGGCCTTGCCGCCGCCGACAAGGGGAAGATGGCTGACGCGGAGCGGCTGTTGCGGCAGGCTTCGCAGGAGGCAGACAGGGAATTCGCTTCTCTCGCCCGGCTGGCCCTGGCCGACGTATTTGCCGCGAATGGGAAAGTAGGAGAGGCCGAGAAGGAGCTTCGAGATCTCATCGCAAGGCCCACTACCCTGGTGCCGAAGGAGCAGGCCACGTTGAGCCTGGCGCGGGTGTTGGCAAAGACGAAGCCGGCGGAAGCGAAGAAACTCCTCGAGCCGCTTCGCTCGGTTTCAGGGCCGGCGTCGGCCAGCGCCATCTCCATGATTTCCGAGCTCGGTTTATAGCCGCGTCCCGAGTGGAATATGCGGCTTCAGCATTTGCGCCTCCGGACGGAAGACCTCCGCGGACGGCGCTACCCGGAATTGCCGCATCCATACAGAAACGAGTTCCAGCGCGACAGGGACAGAATCGTCCACGCACGGGCGTTCCGGCGTCTGGAAGACAAGACCCAGGTCTTTGGCGAGCGGCTCAGCGACCATTTCAGAAACCGGTTGACGCACACGATTGAAGTTGCGCAGATCGCGCGGACCGCAGCGGGAGCGCTTGGCCTGGACGAGGATTTCACCGAGGCGTTGGCGCTGGTCCACGACATCGGACACCCGCCTTTCGGGCATGCCGGAGAAGAAGCGCTCAATGCCGAAATGGCGAAGCATGGCGAACGCTTCGACCACAACATCCATGCGCTCCACATCGTCGAGCACTTCGAGCAGCGCTACGCGCGCTTTCCGGGCTTGAACCTCACGTTTGAAGTCAGGGAAGGCATCGTCAAGCACTCGCGTGACATTCTGCCGGGCGAATCGCCCGAATTGGACGAGTACCTGCCCGGACTGCGGCCGCCGCTGGAGGCGCAGCTGATCGATCTGGCCGACGAAGTGGCCTACAATACGGCGGACCTTGACGATGGCTACGCAGCGGGCCTGTTCGCGATCGAGGAGGTGGCCGAGCAGGTTCCGCATTACGGCTCATTGCTCCTGGAGATGGAGACCTCCTTCCCAGGCGCCGCGCCCGCCGTCCTTTTTCAGGAGGCGCTTCGCAGGCTCATCGACTGGCTCGTTTCAGGGCTGATCAATGGGACAGCCGCCAGCGTCGAGGCGAGCGGCGTTGAATCCGTGGAGGACGTACGGCGTTGTCCCGCCCGGCTCGCCGCAATGAACAGGGCGGCAAAGGCGACCAATCTCGCCTTGAAGCGTTTCCTGATGGAGCGGGTGTACCTTGCCGGACCGCTGCAAGGCGAGCGCCAGGAGTCTGCTGAGCGGGTTGCGCGCATGTTCGGCTGGTTTCTCGAGAATCCGGAGAGGCTTCCGCCGGGACATATGGAGCGCATCGGCCAATTCCCGATCCATCGGGTCGTCTGCGATTACATCGCCGGAATGACGGAAGGATTCTTTCGCAAGACCGAACGGCGAATGAATGGAAGGGTTTGAATCGTCACTCTTCGTGCTCGGTGACGCTCGACACCTCCGCCTTCCGAACGGCGTAGTTCCTGCTGAGTTGGCGGCACAACTCCTCAGCGTAACGGCGAACGTCTTCACCCTCGGGCAGATCGACTTCGACTTTCAAGTAATAGTCCACGGCTTTCATGATCGGCAGTCTCCAGAGTACAGGATGGTACGATAGCGGTTTCCATGTCTGACGCCAACAAGTGCAGGATTTGCGAATCCCGCCAGCCCCGCCGGTACTGCCCCGCGATGCATGCCGACATCTGCGCTCCCTGCTGCGGGCAGGAGCGCGAGGTGACGATGGATTGCCCCTTGGATTGCGAGTTCCTCCGGGAGGCGCGGCGGCACGAAAAGCCGCCCGAGCGCGATCCGAAGTCGATGCCGAATCCCGAGATCGAATTGAGCGATCGCTTCATGCAGGAGAACCAGCCGCTGGCCGTCATCTGCGGCAGGCTGCTGCTGGTGGCGGCGCTCGACACGCCCGGCGCGGTGGATCCCGACATGCGTGACGCGCTCGATGCGCTCGTCCGCACGTACAAGACCGCGGAATCGGGACTGATCTACGAAACCAGGCCAAACAACGCCATCGCGGCGCAGATCCAGGCGCGATTTCTCCAGGAAATTGCAGCCTTCCGTGAGCGGGCGGCTCAGCAGAGCGGCTCGCATTCGGTTCGCGATCGCGATCTGCTTGGCGTGATGGTGTTCTGGCAGAGGATGGAGTGGCAGCAGTTCAACGGCCGGCCCAAGGGCAGGGCCTTTATCGAAAGCCTTTTCAGCCTCCTTCCGCCCGAGGCGGTCCAACAAGGCGGCGCGGAGCCAAGCGGGATCATTCTGGCGCCCTGAGACATCCGATCAAGTGTGCTAGCCCGACTCGTCAGTTCTCATGAGATCGCGCCCGAAGTCCGGCATTTTCTCTTCGAAGCCGCTGAAGTCGAGAGGCTCGATTACACACCCGGGCAGTTTGTCTCATTCACCAGCGACCACCACGGGAAGCCGGTGACTCGCGCCTACTCCATCGCCTCGGCTCCCGACCGCAACAGGTTCGAACTTTGTCTCAACAAGGTGAAGGAAGGGCTGCTTTCGCCCTGGCTGTTCGAGATGGCCCCGGGAGACACGCTGCTCATGCAAGGGCCGCTCGGGTACTTCACCCCCCGCAAGCCCTTCCGGGATTCGGTGCTTGTCGCGACAGGGACGGGGATCGCGCCGTTTCGGTCGTTTCTTCTGTCGGAGGATGTCAGGCGGTCCCCGGCTGAGGTGACGCTATTGTTCGGCGCCCGGCATGAGCCCGGCCTGCTCTACCGCGACCTGTTCGAGGAGTTGGCTGTCAGCAGGCCGGGCTTCCGCTTCCTACCGACTGTCACCCGTCCGGAGTCGTCCTGGACAGGACGAATCGGCCGGGTTCAGGCTCATCTGGAGGAGGCGCTGCGCGGGCGCACGGATCTGGATGTCTACATCTGCGGGATGAAGGCGATGGTGGATGAGGTCCGTAATCTATTGAAGCAAAAAGGATTTGACAGAAAGCAGTTGATCGTCGAGAAGTACGACTGAAGTCCTCCCCGGTTTCAGCCGATAGCTGCCTGATGGGAACGGGCTTCTTGCGGTGGGGCGCGCTGACAGGCGCCGCCATCTGCATCTTCACCGTCAGCACGATCGTCGGCCTTCAGCTCATTCCTGGGTCGCCCTCTCAAGTTGACTATCTCGTCGTTGGCAGCATTTCGACGCTCCTCAGCATGGTGGCCCTTTTCGCCATGTTGTTGACAACAATGATGAAGTTGCCTAACCCCTTCTTCAGGAAGCGCCTGAAAGGGACCCGGGACTCCGATCCACCTCAAAACCGATAAACTTGATAGCGATTTAGAGTAAGTGATAGGCTGGCCCTAGAAAGCCATGCCTGAAATGAAGCCGTCCCCAGCCGAAGGGCTGAAGGCGAATAGCCGCCACCTGAGAGGCCCGATCGCCGAGGACCTTCAGACTGAAGCGCCACAGTTCAGCAAGCCATCCGTGGGGCTGCTCAAGTTCCACGGCATTTATCAGCAGGATGACCGGGATCTGAGGAAGACGCAACCGGAGCGGGTCTACAGCTCCATGGTGCGGGTGGGCATTCCGGGAGGGCTTGTCACGGCGGCGCAGTATCTGGAACTCGACCGCCTGGCGGGAGAGTTGGGCGACGGAACGCTGCGGATTACCTCGCGTCAGGACGTTCAGTACCACTATGTCGGCAAGCGGAACCTGAAGACGCTGATTCAGGCCATCAACAGGAGCGGGCTCTCGACCCTGGCGGCGTGCGGCGACGTGGTGAGGAACGTGACCTACGATTCGACGCCGATCGCGGGTTCCAACCGGGTTGACCTGATGGACTACGTCCGGCTGGTGGCTCGTGAGTTGAAGCCGAAGACGCGGGCGTACGTCGAGATCTGGATGGACGGAGAGAAGGCGGCTTCTCTGGAAGAGGAGAAGGACGAGCTCTACGGGGAGACCTACCTGCCCCGCAAGTTTAAGATCACCTTCGCATTTCCGGGAGAGAACCTGATCGACATCTACTCCAACGATCTCGGTTTCGTCCCGCATGTGGAAGAGGGCCGCCTGGCCGGCTTCACTGTGTTGGCCGGCGGAGGGATGGGACAGTCGAACGGCGTGAAGCTGAGTCATCCGAGGATGGCGGATCCGATCTGTTCGATCGGGGCCTCGAAAGAGGAAGTTCTCGAAGTGGCGAAAGCCGTCGTCGGGATTCACCGCGATTTCGGCAACCGTTCGAACCGCAAACTGGCAAGGCTGAAGTACGTGCTCGACGAGCGCGGCGTGGAGTGGTTCAGAGGGGAGTTGTCCGCGCGTCTCGGAAGACCGTTGGCGCCTCCGCGCGAGTTGTTATGGCGGCGCCAGGAGGACTATCTCGGTTGGAATCCGCAGGCGGGCGGCGGCGTGTTCTACGGGTTGCGCGTGATCAATGGCCGCTTGAAGGATGAGATTCGGGCCGCGGTGCGCGAAGTGGTGGAAGGAACCGGCTGCGAAGTGCGGTTTACGGTTCAGCAGAACCTGCTGTTCACCGGGCTCAAGGATTCGCAAAAGGAGCAGGTGAACGGGATCCTGGCCCGGCATGGCGTGGCCGACGTGGCGGCGCTGCCTCCGGTGCTGCGGCAATCGATGGCGTGCCCCGCGCTGCCGACCTGCGGACAGGCGATCACGGAGAGCGAACGGATTCTGCCCTCGGTTGCGGAGGGGATCCAGCGCCAATTGAACGAAGCTGGACTGGCCGATCAACCGGTGGTTCTGAGAACCACCGGTTGTCCGAATGGATGCGCAAGGCCCTACACGGCGGAGATCGGCATCGTCGGCGAATCGGTGGAGATGTACACGATCTACCTGGGAGGCTCGCCGGTGGCGGACCGGCTGGCGCGGCCCTGGAAGCGCCTGGTCAAGCTTGGTGAGATTCCAGCGGCGCTGCGGCCGTTGTTCGACCAATACCGCGACGGCAGGCTTGAGGGAGAGACGTTCGGAGACTGGTGCGCGCGAAGCGTGGAATTGGGGTCCTACGCATGAGCCGGATCTACCTGATCGGCGCCGGGCCGGGGCGGGCAGACCTGCTGACCGTCAGGGCAGCGCGGATTCTGGCGCGCGCCGACATTGTGCTGTATGACCGGCTTGTCTCAACCGAAGTGCTGGACATCGTGCCTTCCGCCGCGGAGCGAATCCATGTGGGCAAGGAAGAGGGCCGGCAGGAGGAGATCCAGGCGCGGATTCTGGAGCAGTTAGAGGAGGGCGCCCGGAAGCATGAGACGGTTGTGAGGCTGAAGGGCGGCGATCCGATGGTGTTCGGCCGCGGCGCCGAGGAGTGGCTTTGGCTGGCCAGACGCGGCTGGGACGTTGAACTCGTTCCGGGTATCTCCAGCGCCATCGCCGTGCCGGCTCTAGCCGGAATTCCGCCGACGCTTAGAGGCGTCGCGGGCGGCTTCGCGGTGGTGACAGGCAACCGCAAGACGGGCTGCTGCCAGGAGTGGGAGGCCTACGCGAAGGTGGATACCCTGGTCATTCTGATGGGTGTCGAGCGGCGGGCCGCGATCGCGAACTGCCTGCTGGCGGCGGGCCGAGGCAGCGCGACTCCGGTGGCCTTCATCGAAAACGGGACGACTTCGAGGGAGCGCGTGATCGTGATGAGCCTCAAGGAAGTCGCCGAGGGCGGCACGGAGATTCATGCGCCCGCGGTGATGGTTGTGGGCGACGTCGTCAACCTGCGCGCTGAATTGATGCCGCTGCTGGCCCGCGCGATCGCCTGACGGCGCCGCCCCTTGTGATAGAACTGGACAGTGACATCCGTTATTCGCCGTCTGGCGCTGCTCTCCGTCTGCGCTCTCACGAACCTGCCGGCGCAGGTTCCCGATGGGAACTGGTGGCTCTCGCACGCCATCGGTGACCTGATGCCGTTCTGGCACCAGCCAGCAGCATGGGGCGAGCCGTGGGGCAGTTTCCCGACCGTGCGCTGTGACAACGGCGCTCTTTACGATCCAGCCCAGCCGTGCGCGGAGATCTGGAACAACGTCTCGATCAGGAACAGTTGGAGCACGCAGTCGCTGGTCGGCCTGTCGCGGCAGACCTACACCTACGGGGTGCTCTTCCATCTGACCGGCGATCCCACCTTCATGGACCTGATGCGCGCCGGGGTCGCTTACATCCGCGCCGAGATGGTGGATCGCGAGAACGGCGGAATGCGCATCACGCGGACTGCGGCGGGAGCGCCGGACTCGAACTACAAGCTGCGCGATCCACAGCAGCTCGCCTACGGCTTGCTTGGGATGAGCTTCTACTACTACTTGACGCGGGATGCGGCGGCGCTCGCGGAGATTCTTTCCATCAAGAAGTTCATCTGGTCGCGCTACTACAACGAGAGCCTCGATGCGCTCCAGTGGACGCTCGACCCCGTTTCCTCCGTGCAGCCGGCCGAATCGCGCCGGCTCACCGCGCAACTGGACCAGATGAACGCTTACATGATCATGCTGACTCCGCTGTTGGCGGAACCGGAGCGCTCCGAGTGGCTGGCCGATCTGCAGCGTCTCACGCGGATCATGGTGAAGCACTTCTACGTCGAGAAGGAGAACATCTACTTCCTGCGCGCGGACGCTCCGGCGGACACCGACATCGCGAAAACGGGGGCGGATTTCGGGCACTCGATCAAGGCGCTGTGGATGACCCGTATGACGGGCCTGCTTTCGGGCGATGAAGCGCTGGTGCGTTGGGCGGAGGAGAAGGGCAAGGCGCTTCTGGAGCGCGCCTATCAGCCCGGCTGCGGCTGCTGGGCGGGCGGCGTCAAGGCAGGCGGCTCGCTCGACCTCGACAAGAGCTGGTGGGTCTATGCCGAATTGGATCAGTTCGCCGCGAGCGTTGCAATGTCGGACCGCTCGTTCGCGGAACGCCTGCCGCAAACTTACAACTACTGGCTCGAAAGGTTTGTCGACAAGACGCACGGCGAGGTTTGGGCGAACCTGGATGGCGTGACGCACCAGCCAAAGGGCAGCACGCCCAAGCAGTACACGTGGAAGAACGGGTACCACTCGCTGGAGCACGCGCTAGTGGCTTACATCACTTCGCAGCAATTGAACGGCGAGCCGGTCACGCTCTTCTACAATCTGAGCAAGGGCTCGCCGCTGGAAGGATTGCGGCCGCACTATTTTGATGGGCGCGCCGATGATGTGGTCCGGTCCACCGACTGGCGCGACGGTGAGATTCAAAAGGTGGTGTTCCGCGATGTTCGTTAAGACATTCTGCCTGATTCTGCTGACGGGCGCACTGGCCGCCGCGCAGGAGCCTTCGGACTGGATTCAACTGTTCAACGGCAAGGACCTGACGGGATGGATTCCAAAGATCCGGGGCTACGAGCCTGGGGTGAACTTCGGCAATACGTTTCGTGTTGAGAACGGCGTGCTGAAGGTGAGCTATGACGCCTACGACGAGTTCAAGGAACGGTTCGGGCACCTGTTCTACAAGGACAAGTTCAGCTACTACATCATCGCGGTGGAATACCGCTTCGTCGGCCAGCAGGCGAAGGGCGGACCAGCGTGGGCGCTCAGAAACAGCGGCATCATGGTCCACGGGCAGGATCCGTTCACCATGCCCAAGGATCAGGACTTTCCAATTTCAATCGAAGTGCAGTTGCTCGGCGGCGACGGGACGAATCCGCGCACGACGATGAACCTGTGCACGCCGGGGACTAACGTCGTCATGGACTCGAAACTCATCACGACGCACTGCTTGAACTCGAAATCGAAAACGTATCATGGCGAGCAGTGGGTCCGCGCCGAGGCGCTCGTGCTCGGGGCAAGCCTGATCCGCCACAAGATCGACGGCGAGACGCTGATCGAATACACGATGCCGCAGATCGGCGGCGGCAGCGTGAGCGGGCACGACCCGAAGCAAAAGCCCGACGGCAAGCTGCTGGACGGCGGCACGATTTCGTTGCAGAGCGAGAGCCACCCGATCGAGTTCCGCAAGGTGGAACTGCTGAACCTGGCGGGCTGCATGGACCCGAAGGCGAAGAACTATAAGAAGTGGTTTGTGAAGGCGGAGAACCAGAGCTGCCAGTATTGAAACGCCTATTCGTCGCGGAGTACTTCGAGCGGGCGCTGATCGAGTACTTTGAGACTGGCGAGCCAGCCAGTCCCGGTGGCCAGCAAGGCCGTCAGCGCGATGGTGACGAGTGCGGGCAATAAGTTCAACTCGAACTTCGAGTCGAGGAAGCGCGTGAGCAGAATGCGCGTGAAGGCGATGGCGAGCGCGCCGCCGATCAGTCCGGCTACGGCGCCGAGGACGGAGAACTCGACGGAGAAGATCCCGGTGAGGTGGCGGCGGCGCGCGCCGATGGTCTTCAGCACGGCCGATTCACGGACGCGGCGCAGGCGCGTTCCGGCAACTGTGGCGGCGAGAATGATGGCGCCCGCGGCGATGGCGAAGAGGCTGATGAAGCGCACCAGAAGCGCCACCTGGTCGATGACCTCCTGGACGATGTTGAGGATGTCGGCGGCGTTGACGGCGGTCACTGTCGGGTACTTGCGGTAGAGCGCCATCTGCAGCGCAGGGACCTGCTCTGCTTGCCAGCGGCCGGTGGCGACCCATTGAGTGGGGATGCCGGCGAAAGCAGGCGGGTTGAAAACGAAATCCGAGACCGGGCTCATACGCACCTGCCGGAGCCGGTAGACGGCGGCGACCGTAACGTCGAATTCGCGCCCGAGGATCATCCAGCGCAGTCTCGTGCCGGGCGCGATGGAGAAGAACTCAGCGACGTTTTCGGAGACGGCGACCTGCAGGGTTTTGTCGCCAGTTTTCCACCACGCGCCTTTACGAACTTCGATCTCCTCGGGCTGAGCGTCCATGTAGGTGACTTCGCGCGCTGAGAGGAACCGGCGATTGAAGCCCTTGAGTCCCCAGGAAGCCGGCTCGCGGGAGCCTATTCGAAGCAGCCGCGCGAAAGCGAAAGGCTGAATGCGAATCTGGCCCGTTCTGCCCGGATGTGCTTCGAGGATCTGCCGGACGCCCTCTTTCTCAAGATCCGTGACGTTGATCAGAAAGACGTTGGGCGCGCCCGGCGGCGCGGCGCCCACCACCTCCTTGAGGAATCCGTTCTGGATGAGGTGAATGGTGAGCGTGAACATGACGCCGATGCCGAGGCTCACGAGGATCGAGGCGGCGTGATTACCGGGGCGGTAGAGATTGGCCAAGCCATGGCGCCACGCGACAGGCAGACGGAATGGGCCGCGTTCGACGAAGCGCTTCAGGGCCTTGAGCAGCAGCCACGCGGCAAGCGACAGGATCAGCAAACTCGCGGCGAGGCCGCCGATGAAGGTCCAGCCGGCGCGAGCCGAGTTGGCGAGCCACGCGGCGACTGCGCCGAGTCCGCCGAGAATCAGCAGCCCGCTGGCGATGGCCGGGAGTTGGCGGCGAAGCCGGACCTTCCATGGAGGACGCACTTCGGCCATCTCGCGGCGGAAGATGAGCGCCGGCTTCACATCGCGAATGGAGAGCAGCGGAGGCAAGGTAAACAGCAGCGAAACCAGCACGCCGGTGAGGAGCCCTTCAGCGGCGAACGCCGGGCTCCAGATGAGGCCGGAGAACTGGAAGTACTTCGCGAGCAGAAGCGGGAACAACTGCTGGACGAGCGCGCCGACGGCAATCCCGGCCACGCCGCCGGCCAGCCCGAGCATCGTGGTCTGCAACGCGTAGATGCGAATGATCTGGCTGCTGCGCGCGCCGAGGCACTTGAGAATCGCGATGGTGTCCAGACGCTGCTGGATGTGCGAATGAACGGCAGTCGCGACGCCGAGCGCGCCGACGATCAAGGCGATGAGCGAGACGAGGCTGAGGAAGGTGGTGGAGCGGTCGAGCGTGCGCGTGATGATCGGATGGGTCTCGCGATAGTCGGAGATCAGGGCTTCAGGAAACGCCTTCTTGAGCCCGTCGCGAACCTCAGCCACCGAGGCGCCCGAGGCGGGGAGCTTGAAGAGGAAGCGGCGTGCGGCCCGCGAGCCGACCTGCATGAGTCCTGTGGTTTCGAGCGCTTCTCGAGACATCATGGCGCGGGGTCCGACATTGAGGCTTCCGGTCATGCGGTCCGGTTCGTATTTGACGACGGCGGCGATGCGGAGCTGAGCCTGGCCGACCTTGATCGAGTCGCCGACATTGACTCCAAGGCGCATCAGGAGGTCTTCACTGACGGCGATGGCCCCGGGCTGAAGGGCGCCGGCAAGACGCTGCGGGGGGTCGAGGCGGATCTCTCCGTAGAAGGGGTAGGCCGAGGTGTCGACGGCCTTGATCGAGGTGAGCAGCGGCGGGCGGTCCGGCGAGGAGGAGACCATGGAGACGGTTTCGAGGATGGGCGTGATGCGCACGCCGCGAGCCTGCCAGCGGTCGAGTTCCGCTTCCTGCGCGGGTGTCAACGCCGAGAAGAGGCGGATGAGCATGTCGCCCGCCATCAGCGTGCGGGCTTCGCGTTTGAGCAGGTCCTGAAAGCCGGACGAGAAGCCGCGCACGCCGGTCAGCGCTCCAACGCCGGCGGCGACGCCGAAGATCACAAACAGAAATTTTGGAGCGGAGGAGCGCGCTTCGCGCCAAGCCATCCTCCATGCGGCGCGCCACCCGGAGGTCATCCGAGTTTCTCCGCCTGCGCGGGAATACGCTCGTCGGCGGTCACGAGCCCGTCCTTGAGAGTGATGACGCGAGTGGCGTGCGAGGCGAGTTCGCGGTCGTGGGTGACGAGCACGAGCGTCGCCCCTTCCTGCTGGTTCAAGCTCTTGAGCAAAGAGAGAACGTGCTTGCCATTGGTGGAGTCGAGGTTGCCGGTGGGTTCGTCGGCCAGCAGCAACGGCGGTTTTCGCATGAAGGCGCGGGCGAGGGCGACGCGCTGCTGCTCGCCGCCGGAGAGTTGGACGGGGTAGTGGTCGCGGCGTTCAGCGAGGCCGACCGTATCCAGAAGGAGCCGCGCACGCCCTTCGGCCTCCCGGCCGACTTCACCGGCCAATTCCGCGGGCAGGAGGACGTTCTCCTCCGCGGTGAGCGTGGGAATGAGCTGGTAGCTTTGGAAGACAAACCCGATCTTGGCGTTCCGAAGCGAAGCAAGGGCGTCCTCTTTCAGGCCGGTGATCTCCTCGCCGTCAATACGGATGGAGCCGGATGTGGGCGAGTCGAGACCGGCGAGCAGGCCCAGTAGCGTCGACTTGCCGGAGCCCGAAGCCCCCATGATGGCGACGAACTCGCCGCGCTCGATTTCGAAGCCGATGCCGCGCAGGATTTCGACGCGGTGGGTCCCGGTGTCAATGGACTTCGTGACGCCGCGGACGGAGAGGACAGGGCCATGATTCATTCAGATTGCCGCTTCCACTCTCTATGATGGCAGTAGATGCCCATTCGCTGTTTCCTTCTAACCGCATTGTTGCTTGGCCTGTTCGGCTGCACGAAGAATGAGAATACCGCCCGGCCGGTTCCGCCGCCGGTTCCGGCCGCCGAACCGGCGCGGCCCGCCGACAAGCGGCCCGTGGTGGTCGCCTTCGGCGACAGTCTGACGGCCGGCTACGGAGTCGACTCGGGGCAAGGGTGGCCGGAGATTCTCCAGGAAATGCTCGACCAGAAGGGGCTTGCCTTCCGCATCGTGAATCAGGGGATCAGCGGCGACACGACCAGCGGCGGGTTGTCCCGCGTTGGAGCGGCGGTTTCACTGAATCCGAAAGCCGTCATTCTTGAACTCGGCGCCAACGATGGTCTGCGGGGGCTGCCAGTAGCCTCTACCGAGGAGAACCTTTCCCGGATGATCGAGGAGTTTCAAAAGAGCGGCGCAAAGGTTTTGCTGGCGGGGATCACGCTGCCCAGAAACTACGGTCCGGACTACATCCGCGATTTCGACCGCGTCTACCCGGCGCTGGCCAAGAAATACAAAACAGCGTACCTGCCGTTTCTCATGGAGGGCGTGGCGCTCGAGCCGAAGCTGATGCAGCAGGACGCGCTGCATCCCAACGCAGAAGGGCATCGAAAGATGGCGGAACTGGTTTTCAAGTATCTGGCGCCGCTGCTGAATTGAGCCGCCAGTCTAGTGCTTGGTTGGGTGCGGGTTGACTTCGTCGCGGTTGACCTTGCCGTCGCGGATGGTCACGATGCGGTGGGCGTACTCGGCGATGTCGCGCTCGTGGGTGACAAGAATGATCGTGTTGCCCTGCTGGTGGAGACGGGCGAACAGGCCCATGATTTCGACGCTTGTTGCGGAGTCAAGGTTGCCGGTGGGCTCGTCGGCGAGCAGGATCGACGGATCGTTGACCAGGGCTCGGGCGATGGCCACACGCTGCCGCTGACCGCCGGAAAGCTCGTTCGGCTTGTGGTACATGCGTTTTTCGAGGTCGGTGATGCGGAGGGCGTGCTTGGCGCGTTCGATGCGGTCTTCCGCCGGAATGCCGGCGTAAATCAGGGGCAGCTCGACGTTGTGCAGCGCGGTCGCGCGCGGCAGCAGATTGAAGGTCTGGAAGACGAAGCCGATTTCCTTGTTGCGGATCCGCGCGAGCTCGTCATCGGACATATCGCTGACGAGGTTTCCGTTGATGAAATACTCGCCCTTTGTGGGGGTGTCGAGGCAGCCGATGAGGTTCATCAGGGTCGACTTACCGGAACCCGAGGGGCCCATGATGGCGACGTACTCGCCACGGCGGATCTCGATGTCAACGCCAGAGACGGCGTGGATCTCCTGGTCGCCCATGACGTAGGTCTTCCAGAGGTCATAGGTCCGGATGACGATGTTATTGCGTTTCAGTTCCTGGCCGCGAACGGCCTTATCGGTCAGGGTGGCGGTGGCCATCGTGCTGCTTCCTCGGCTTCCTCAGTTACGCTTCAGATCCGCTACTTATGACTCTGCCTTGGTCGGGGCTTTGTTGTCCACCTTCACCTTGGCTTCGTTGCGCAACGTCCGGATGACCTTGTAGCTGCCGGTGATGATCTCCTCACCCTCCTTCAACCCCTCGGTCACTTCGATGTCGGTTGCGCCGGTGATGCCCGTCTTCACTTCCCGGAATCGGGCAATTCCATTGTTGACGACGAAAACACCTTGCAGCTCTTCCTTGGCTTTTTTGTGCTTTTCTGGATCGACGTTCGCGGCGGCTTGAACGTTACCCGGCTTCGAATCAGGCTCGAGGTCGCCACGTTGACGGACCGTCAACGCCTGGATGGGAATGGAGAGCGCCTTGGCGCGGGTGGCGGTAACGATCTTGGCCGTGCATGAAAGGCCCGGACGGATTTCAGAGGGCGGGTTGTCGAGCGCGACAACGACTTTGAAATCCTTGGCTTCCTGACTGGAGACGGCGCTTTGGCTGGCGGCCAGGCCCGTGGAGCGGAGGATGGCCGTGTTGCCGATCTCAATCACTTTGCCGCGGAACGTCCTGCCGGGGATCGCATCGATGGTGACGTCGGCCAACTGATCGAGCTTCACGTTGACGATATCTGTCTCATCCACCTTGACTTCCGCGGTGATGAGGCTCATGTCCGCGATGGTCATAATCAGGGAGGCGGAGGAATTCTGGATGCCGGGCACCACAGTCTCGCCGACGCGGACCGGGAGATTGGTGACGATCCCATCGATCGGCGCGATCGCGTTGTGCTTTTGCAGGACGTCGGAGAAGCGGTTCAGAGTGGCGCGAACCTGCGCGACGCGGCGCTGGCTGGCTGCGAGTTGGGATGAGGTCTGCTCCCGTTGGGCTCGCATTTGGCTGACGCGGGCTTGGGCTTCGCGGAGGGCGGCTTCGAGAGCGTCGTATTGTGCTTTTTTGCCGTCGAACTCCTGCTTGGCGATCAACTTCTCTTTCCAGAGCTGGCCGGCGCGGTCGTAGTCGAGCCTGGCCCGCTCGAGTTCGGCCTTGGCGCGGTCGACACCAGCCTGGGCGGTGCGGATGTTCTCGTCCATCGCCTTGAGGCCGGCTTCAGCCGCGGCTGACTCGGCAAGAGCGGAGTTAAGAGCAGCGTTCTGAGCGGCGACGTCGGCCTCGGCCTGGACGCTTTCGAGCTTGGCGAGGACCTGATTCCGCTGAACACGATCCCCCTCTCTCACATTGATGTCGGTGATCCGGCCCATCACGTTCGCCCCGATGTTGATGTATTTTAAGGGCTTGATCTCGCCGGAGGCGGTGACGAGGCTGGTGAGGTCCTGACGAACAGAACGGCCCGTCTGGACGGTGACGATGCCGTTGTTTTTGATGCGGATCGCGGCGAAGGTCCCGCCGGCCGCTGCGACAAGCACGCCAACCCCGATCATCCACTTCCACTTGCGCTTCACAATACTGCTCCTAAATTAGTCAGACGCCGCAACAACGGAATTTGTTCTCGAATTTCAAGGCAGCTTGAAATGCGGTTAGCAATTACTATTATAGAGTCGCGGCCATTCGGGCGGCGATGGACTCGAGCCGCGCGGCGGCAGATTCGAGCATGTCCGCGGTTTCCGCCGGGTCGGGGATCGGCTCAAGAGGCGCCTGGACAGAAGGCGGGAGGCTCGCGCAAGCCGCTGCAGAATCGATCTGGCGTGAAAGATCGCCCGCCCGATCAAGAGCCAAAGCCGATTGCTGCTGGATTTCGTTCGAGGCGGATACAGCCTCTCCGGCCGTGGCGACTGCGCGGCGCGCCGCCTCCATGACGCCGGAGAGGAGTTGAGTGGACTCGGCGGCCGCGTCGCGGGCGCGGGCGGCAAGATCGCGGACGCCATCGGCGACGACGGCGAACCCAAGCCCCGACTGGCCGGCGCGGGCGGCTTCGATGGCGGCGTTCAGGGCGAGCAGGTTGGTCTGAAGCGCGATGTGATCG
>CAYWST010000019.1:0-28697 GCA_964461075.1 uncultured Solibacteraceae bacterium
AGATCGACGACGACGTGAAGATCGACCTGAAGCCCGACGACATCAAGACCGATGTGTTTCGCGCTTCCGGCGCCGGCGGCCAGCATGTCAACCGGACCGAGTCCGCCGTCCGCATGACGCATCTGCCCACCGGCATCGTCGTGCAGTGCCAGAACGAACGCTCCCAGCACAAGAACCGCGCTTCAGCCATCAAGCAGCTCAAGGCGAAGCTCTGGGAATACGAGATGGAGAAACGGCGCGCCGAAGAAAAGAAGCTCGAGGATTCCAAAGCGGACGTCAACTTCGGCAGCCAGATCCGCAGCTATGTGCTTGCGCCGTACCGCATGATCAAGGACCATCGGACCAAGCTGCCTATCGGCGACGTGGACCGCGTCCTCGACGGAGACCTCGAACAACTCATCCACGCCTACCTCGTCTGGAAGAAAACCGGCAAGACCTACGGCGACGGCAAAGACGACCTGCCGGAGTAGTCCCCTGTCGCCCTTCAAGTCCTGCGGCGGTTGCCTGGGCATGACCTCCGCCCCCACGTTGAGACCGTTGCCACCTGAGGCGGGAGGCTGCGCGGTGAAGACCGCTTGAGCTTCCCAAGTCACCTGGGCCGCCAGGAAGCGGCAGGAAACCTCCTGATGCGGGCTTTTGATCGGCAGGTCGATGCTGGAGGAACTCGCGGGCCCAACCGCCGAAATCCGGTTTTTGTCCGCGACGCCCGGCTTGAGAGGGAGCACAGTCGCACCCAACGTTACGAGTTCCCCAGGATGAACCAAGTCCGCGCCTGCGCAGATCGAATACACGACGGCCGGCGGGTGACTTGTTCCGGCGGCCGGATTCGTCGCTGACAGCGTCACGATGACTCCGCCTGGTGGCGCTACGCGAGCCAGGAGCAAGAAACTTCGCCAGACCAACTGCCGCCGGGGCCGCAGTTTCCTGGATAGGTCTGCGGGCGGATCATCGCTTCTGGATATGGCGTATTCGAAAGCTTGTCGAGGAACACCTTTGCAAGTCCGACGTGGTCCCTGGACGCAGGTCTGAATCGAAGCGCGCAGCCAGAGCCCGTCTCCGCTTCACCGGCACGAGCGGAATAGCACATAGCTCTTAGAGCCCAGGCCCCAAGAGGACATTTTTGCTTTGCGGTGACAAGCGTCTGACTGCCATTGTCAAACGAGTCGCGGCTGGGATAGACTCAGTGTTCTTCACATAAACCCGCATGGAGGATCGCGAGTTAACCGCTTGGGTGGAGATTGCCGAGTACCTCGGAGTGAGCATTCGTACGGCTCAAACGTGGGAGAAGGAATGCGGATTGCCGGTACGGCGTCTGCCCGGACGGCACCGTGTGATTGTCAAGACTTCCGAGTTGGATTCTTGGAAGAACGGATACGACTTGCCGGCAGCTAGTCCGGCGTCATCGCGAAGTTGGATCGGAATCCGCCAGATCATGGCAATCCTTGCCGGCCTTTGCCTGCTGACGGGCGTCTTTCTGGCCACCGCCGGGGCGAGGCGAAGCTCTCCCTTTGCCTTGACCGTCAGCCACTCTGGCTTCACCGTCCTCGATGACGAGGGCAGGGCTCTGTGGTCGAAGACTTTTCCCTTCAGGATTGCCACGAGTGGTTTCTGCTCCGGCGTGAGAGGTCTCGTCGCCGACCTCGATGAGGATGGCGCGAATGAGGTGCTGTTCGCCGCCACGCCCGAAATGGAAACCTCCGGCAGTGTTCCGCTGATCTGTTATCGCTCCGGCGGCGCCGAGTGGTGGAGGTTCACACCCGGCAGGCCGGTGCGCACCGCGAGTTCTTCGTTCAGTTCCGAATTCAAGGCCTGCGGCTTGACGCTGCTGCCGTCAGAAGCCGGACCGGCGCGAATCGCCTTGGGCAGCTTCCACCGGCTCTACTTTCCCTACCAAGTGGCTTTCCTGTCGTCCGACGGACGTATGCTGCGCGAATACTGGCACCCTGGTCATCTCCAGGCAATGGCCCTCCACGACATCGGCGGAGACTCGCACCCCGAACTGCTTCTGGGCGGCGTGAATAACAGTTTTCGACAGGCCACGCTCGTTGCGCTCGACCCGCGGAGCGCCCACGGCGCGGCGCTCCAGCGGAACCCGAACTATCAGTTCCTCGATCTGCCGCCCGCAGCCGAGCATACCCGGCTGCTCTTCCCTCGTTCGGCGGTTAGCCGGGGTGAAGTCTACAACCGTACCTCCAAGATTGATTCCGGACCCGCAGGGATCACCGTTCATGTCGACGAACTGAACGCGCTCCAGACCGCGACCGTCTTCTATCATTTCGGCGCCGGACTTGCACTGAACGACGTCAGCCTGTCGGATGTCTTCGTCAAACGGACGCTGGAACTTCACGCCGATCTCGGAAAAGAGCAAAGGGCTTTCCGGGCGTTGACCCGGTACTGATGAATGCCCGGCGGTCCTTGTTAGATTGAGGAGTGGACTTCGATCTGCTCCACTCTGCAATGGAGATTCCCCGTGCCGCTTCGCTCATCCGCGCGGGGCGGCTTGTCGCTTTCCCCACCGAGACCGTTTATGGACTCGGCGCGAACGCCCTCGATCCCGCAGCGGTGCGGCGGATCTTCGAGGCCAAAGGCCGCCCGTCCACGAGCCCGCTGATTGTCCACGTCTCCACGATCGAGATGGCTCGCGGCCTGGTGACTGCGTGGCCGGAATCCGCGGAGCGGCTCGCCGAGAGGCACTGGCCCGGGCCATTGACGCTGGTGCTGCCAAAGCAGTCCGCGATCCCGGATGAAGTGACGGCAGGTTTGCCAACCGTAGGAATCCGCATTCCCGCCCATCCGGTGGCGCTCGAACTCATTGAACGCGCCGGCTTGCCGATCGCCGCCCCGAGCGCCAATCGCTTCACCGAGCTCTCGCCGACCAGCGCCGAACACGTCCGGAGTAGTCTTGGCGATCGGGTGGACATGATTCTGGACGGCGGGTCGACGCCCGTGGGCATCGAGTCTACCGTCCTGTCGCTCGCCGCAGAGAGGCCTGTATTGCTGCGTCCCGGGATGATCTCACGCGAGGAGATCGAGGAGATCACGGGCCCGGTGGACGTGATGAAGACGGGCGGCGAAGAGGCCCACCCCGCGCCGGGCATGCACGCCAGGCATTACAGCCCGAAGACGACGCTGGTGCTCGTCCATGGAGCGCCCTGCCGGCGCGGCCGCGGAGTTTACCTGAAGCATGGTGAAACCATGCCGGCGGCGCCGCGCGCCTATGCAGCCGCCCTCTACGCCACGCTGCACCGTCTCGACAGCGAGGGCTACGACTGGATCGCCGTGGAGGAGCCCCCCGACGAACCCGCGTGGTCCGGCATCCGGGACCGCTTGCGGCGCGCTGCTACACTCTGACAAGACTGGCGGACGCCATGGATGCACTCGAAGCTTCCCGTCTGCATGAGCCGTACCTGCCGAACGTCCTCGGGCACGCCGCGGGCACGCTGATCTTCGCCATCTTCGTCGTCCTCGTGCTGCGGGACCGCTCCGGGCAGGGGACTCGATCGAGAAACCTCTCGCTGGCCGCCGCGGCGATGGCGCTGACCTGGAACGCAGGCTCACTGTGGCTGCTCCTGGCGCCGCCCAATTCAGCGGGCGGCGCGTGGCTGCTGACTGCGATCTCAACCATCGCGCTCAGCCTGCTTCCAGCGTTCCTTCTGGATCTTCTTCTCGGCGACGCGAAGCGCAAAGTGGCCTGGGCCGGATACGCATTGAGTGTGCTGGCCTCGGTGCTGCACGTTGGCGAGAACGTCGGCGGCGGCATGGCGCTGCACCGGAACACGCTGAGCCTCACGGCGGCGGGATTCGCGCTCCTCGCCACGGTGGGCATCGTTCTCCCCTGGCGCGGGGTCTCGAAGTCGATCGGCGCCATGGCTTTGTTCCTGCTCGCGCTCTCGTTCTCCCACTTCTCGCAGGAAGAAGCGCACACCGGTTGGCTGTTCGAGGTGATCGTCCATCACGCCGGGCTGCCCCTTGCTCTGTTCGTCCTCATGCGGGACTACCGCTTCGTGCTCCTGGACGCGTTCCTGCGGTTCCTGGTCAACATTCTCCTGGCCGCCCTCTTCGCCTTGGCGGGGCTGCGTCTGGCCGCTTCCGCGGGATGGTTTGACTGGCGCGCGGCCGATCCGCATGCGCTTTCGCTTGCGGTCATCGCGACGGCCGCCGCGCTCGTCCTGTTCGCCATCGCCAGGCAGGCGGCGCAGTCCCTCCTCACGCGGCTGCTTTTCAGGCCGCGCAAGGCGGAGGATCTGCTGACCCGGCTGCGCAACGCCCCTGTTCGAGACGAGGCCGAATTCCTCGATTGGGCTGCGGGCGAAATCGCCGGCTTCTTCGACGCCCGCGCTGTGGAGGGCGAGGCCGCTGAGGCCTCCATCCCCATCCGCCTCCCCGAAGGCGCGACCCGCGTGATCGGCCTCACGCGCCGCGCGGGCGGACGCCGCTATCTCAGCGAGGATCACGAACTCCTCGCTTCTTTCGCCGCGGAGATCTCGCTCCGCGTGGAGAAGTACCGGGAACAGGAGTTACGCAGACTTGTTTCCGACGCCGAACTGCGCGCGCTACAATCTCAGATTCATCCCCACTTTCTGTTCAACGCACTCAATGCGCTCTATGGCGTCATCCCCAAGCAAGCCCGCGGCGCGCGGGAAACCGTGCTCAATCTGGCCGATGTTTTGCGCTATTTCCTGCGCACCGGCGGCCAGGCGATTCCGCTCGAAGAGGAGGTCCGCATCGTGCGCGCCTATCTTGCCATCGAGCGGCTGCGGCTCGGCGATAAGCTCTCCGTCGAGATCGACCTCCAGCCGGAAGCGGCGGCTGCGATGATCCCCGTATTGAGCATCCAGCCGCTCGTTGAGAACGCCATCAAACATGGCATCGCGCCCAACCCCGCGGGCGGCGTGGTCCGTCTTGCCGCCCGAAGCCGCGAGGGCTGGCTGGATGTCGAGGTGGAGAACACGCCGGCGCCTGACGGCGCCGCAGTCCCGCCCGGCGCCGGCATCGGACTCGAGAACGTACGGCAGCGGCTCAGGCTGCTCCACGGCGAATCGGCGCGCCTGACGCTGACCCGAAGGGGGGAGACAACGGTGGCCGGGTTCACAGTCCCGCTGGAGGCCGCTCGATGAGGATCCTGATCGCCGACGACGAACCGCTCGCTCGGCAGGTTCTCGCGGAGCTTTTGGAGGAGATTCACGGCGTCACGCTCGCCGGAGAAGCCGCCAGCGGCCACGAAGCCGTCGAGAAGGCGCTGGCCCTCCGGCCGGACCTGATCCTTCTCGACCTCCACATGCCCGGGCTCGACGGTCTCGCGGTCGCTCGCGCCCTGCGCGGCTCGCCATTGCCTCTGGTGATCTATGTCACCGCCTTCGATCAGCACGCTCTGGCCGCGTTCGATTCCGGCGCCATCGATTACCTCCTGAAGCCCGTCCGGAAGGAGCGATTGCAGGCCGCCCTCGAAAAGGCGCGGCGGCATCTGGCCGGGCTCGCGCCGCCGAAGGAAGATCCGCGCCGCATCGTCGGCCGCACCGGCACGGACCTGCATCTGCTCGATCCGGCCGAAGTGATCGCCTTCAAAGCCGAAGGCGATACGGTTCTGATCCTCACGCAGCAGGGCCGCTACTACTCGGACCACTCTTTGCGCCAGTTGGAGGAAAGACTTCCCCAGTCGCGCTTCCGCCGCGTTCACCGCGCCATCATCATCAACACCGATCACATTCGCAAAATATCGCCGCTCACCTCGAGGCGTTTTCTTCTCCAGATGAGCGGCGGTCTTGAGGCTGTCGTCAGCAAACGCATGGCCGGGGCCATCCGTGAAGCCACGAAGTGGTGAGGGACTTCGATAGAATCGCCCCCGTGCAGTTACACGCAACGAAAACCCGATGGTGGATTCTCGCCCTCCTGTTCGCCATCACCACCAACAACTATCTCGATCGGATCGTCCTCGGTATTCTCAGCCCCGTTATCCTCGAGGATCTGCACTTCGACAAACAGCAGTATGGCTACATTACCGGCGCCTTTCAATTCACCTACGCCATCGGTTTTCTCATCATGGGCAAGGTGATCGACCGCCATGGCACCCGCATCGGCTATGCCATCGCCATCGTGTTCTGGTCGGTCTCCGCCGGACTGCACGCGCTCTCGCGGACATGGCTCGACCTCGGCTTCTGGCGCGCGATGCTCGGCCTGGGTGAATCCGGCAACTTCCCCGCCGCCATCAAGGCTGTCTCCGAGTGGTTTCCCAAGCGCGACCGCGCCTTCGCCACCGGCATCTTCAACGCAGGGACGAATGTCGCCACCATGATCGGTCCGCCGTTGTTCGTCTGGATGAACTCTCACTTCGGCTGGCGCACCTGCTTCTACATCACGGCGGCGACCGGCCTGCTCTGTCTTCTATGGTGGTGGAGCTTCTACCGCCTACCCCGTGAACATCAGGGCGTAAATCCCGCGGAGCTTGCTCTCATTGAAAGTGATCCCGACGAGCGCGTGGAGGTGAAGGTCGGATGGGTGCAGGCTCTCGGCTTCAAGGCGACATACGGGTTTGCGCTCGCCAAGTTCTTCTCCGACCCTGTCTGGTGGTTCTACCTGACCTGGCTGACGCTGTACTTCAAGGAAGCCCGCGGGCTCAGTCTGGAACAGATCGGCTGGGCGCTCCCGGTCATCTATCTGATGGCCGACTTCGGCAGCGTCATGGGCGGCTGGGTATCCGGCTTCCTCATGCGCCACGGCTGGTCGAATTCCAAGGCGCGAAAAGGTTCGATGGCGCTGTTCGCCCTCTGCATGCCTGTCGCCGCCACCGCCGTGGCCGTGCCCGAAACCTGGCAGGCGGTGATTCTCATCAGCCTCGCCACCGCCGCGCATCAGGGCTGGTCCGCCAATCTCTACACCACCGTCTCGGACGTCTTCCCCAAGAGCGCCGTCGCCAGCGTCACCGGCATCGGCGGCTTCATGGGAGGCATGGGCGGCGTCATCTTCACCTCGCTCATCCCCGGCTACGTCATCACCCACTTCGGCTATGTGCCGATCTTCATCATCATGGGCAGCTTCCACCTGATCGCCTGGACTCTCATGCACACGCTGATGGGCGGCATGAGAAAAATCCAGGCGGCGTGAATCAGGCCAGGAGGAGAGATTGCGGGCAGCGCATGGCAAGCGCTCTGTCGAAGGTGACCAAGGCGGCGCCCTCGACGTGGGAGAAGGACTGGAGGTACGCATCCATCCAGAGCTTTGGGGCGACAATTTCGCTCGACGTCAAGCTGCGAAAGACCCCTCCCAGCGACTCCGGTTCTCCCACAAACCTGACTCTTGGATCAATCGACAGCGAGTCAAAAACCGACCATGCTCCGCTCATGGTGAGTGGCTTGCCCAGCATCATTGCCGGGGTGGTCAACAGGCGCAACAGACCCATCTGCGTGTAACGGGAAAATAGGATCCGATCGGAATCCTGTTCCCACCAATCGAGCGCTGAACGGTGGTGGGCGTGTTCTTCGACGGCCAACGCGAACCAAAAGTTGACGTCAGGGAAAAAGGCGCGCATCGATCTCCTCCGGCGCCGGATCGATGACACCGCCACCTAAACTGACCAGCGGATGGTTGCGCAGATCCAGACGCTGTTTCGGGCGCGTGAACGTCTCCCGCTCCACGGTTGCTTCCACAGAATCCACGATGACCTTGCGCGCAGAGCATCCCTTCCGCGCCGCTAACTCTTTCAGCCGCCGGTGCAACTCGACCGGCAGGTCGACGCTGGTTCTGACGGTTCCCGGTTTCGGCTTCATATCCCGATGCTATCGCCCGCGACTTATTTAAGTCAACGCGTTCACCTGTCACCGCCGCTGGCTGAGTCGCATCCAAATTGATGAGAATAGAACTATGCCGATGTACGAGTACCGCTGCCAGGAATGCGGGCGGCAATATGAGCAACTCCGCCGCATGTCGGAGGCAGACCAGGATCTCAAATGCCCTCAATGCGGTTCAGAGAACGTGAAGCGCCAGTACTCGGCCTGCGCCATCGGCGCGGGCTCGGCTGGCTCGAGCGGCGCCGGAGCTTGTGGCGGCGGACGCGGTTTCTCTTGAGCCCGTTGACCCGTTGAGCGGCCGGTCCGGCCGCGTCTGGTCTCGTAAGAATCTCTCCCTAGCGTCTATGCTGAAGAGTTGACGTGTGTTGCGGGAGTTCACCGGCAATGATGCGCCCGCGACGCTCTTCCGCAGGCGCACTATCGCGGCTCGGAGGATTTGAGGAAAGACCTCCATGAACAAAGCCGTGCTTGTTTCTGTTTCTCCGGCCCTTGGGCTCACGATCCTTGCCTCATCGTTCGGATCGGGCGCCGAAACCGCGCCTGTCCGGACACGCACGCAAGTTGAGGAGCGAGGACGCGCCGTGTTGGCGGGTTATTCCGATCAGGCCCTTGCCACGGATGGTATCCTCGACGCCACCAAGCCGCCCTATTCGGCCGACCCGCGGGGGAAGAGCGACTCAACGGCCGCCATCCGGCGCGCTATGGCCGACGCGCGCGACGCCCGGCTAATCACCTATCTTCCGGCGGGCGATTATCTCGTCTCCGGAACGCTTG
This sequence comes from uncultured Solibacteraceae bacterium, assembly GCA_964461075.1. Lineage (GTDB taxonomy): Bacteria > Acidobacteriota > Terriglobia > Bryobacterales > Bryobacteraceae > JACADU01. Next base: position 8,559 of record CAYWST010000019.1, read on the forward strand.
AGTGCGTTCAGGGGGTTGTGAGAAAGGACAATTGGCCCTACGGACCCTCGGACCCCGTCGTCGAGAACGACTCCTACTGGTTTCCCTGCGTCCTTCGCGGAGCAGGCGCCGGAAGGACTCGCATTCTCCTGGCGCCTCGGTCCGCCGGTTTCGGCGACCCTGAGGCGCCCAAGCCCGTCCTTCATTTCTGGGCCCGGAGCGAAACGGCCAGGGACGCCCCGGCGGACCCGCTGAAGCCGCAGTCGAATATCTCGTTCAACCAGTTGATCGGCGGCCTGGAGATCTCGATTGGAGAAGGAAATCCGGGCGCTGTCGGTATCGATCACCAGGCGGCCCAGGGTGCCGCCATCCAGGATGTCGTGATCCTGGCTGGAAGCGGATTTGCGGGGGTCTCCAAGATCCCTGGTTCCGGCGGCGGGATTCACGGCCTCACGGTCGAGGGCGGACGCTATGGAGTTTACGCGCGAGGCGCGGGCGCGCTTCGCGGTTCGCAGCCTGTCCCCGTGATCAGCAACGCGATCTTCCGGGGCCAATCCAAAGCGGCGGTCCTCTACGACGGGCGGGGTCCGCTCACGCTTGTGGGCGGATGGATCGAGGGCTCCGGGATCGTTGCCGAGGGCAGCGTCAACGCGCCCTGGGACGGATCTCTCACCATCGTGGATACGGTCATCAAGCCGCGAGCGGATTCCTGCGCAATCACGAGCAATCATTCGGTCTATCTTTCCAACGTCTATCTCCACGGCGCGCAGAGGGCCGCCTGCATCGCCGGCCATCAGGAGTTGACTGCACCTGGCGGAGGCTGGCTCTTCGTCGAGGAGTATGCCGCGGGCGCCTCTTACTCCGTGCCTCGAGCAGGCCGTGAAATGGCCGACCAGCTATTCCTGGATGGCAAAGCGATCGGGCGCATGACAGTCCGCCTTCACAAGGACCGCGAACCGCCACCGGACTTGCGGACTCGCCACGCCTGGCCGGAAATGACCGTCCCATGGGACGACCCTCGAACCGCCAATGTCCGAAAACCTCCTTACGGGGCCAAGGGTGACGGCTTGACGGATGACTCCGCCGCCCTTCAACGGGCCGTCGACGAGAATGAAGCGGTCTTTCTGCCCAAAGGCGAGTATCGGCTTTCAAAGCCCCTCGTTTTGAAATCTTCAACGCGGCTGTCCGGCGTCTCGAACCTGCTTTCGGTCCTCAGCCCCGTGACCACTCCCGCCTTCGGCAGCGTCGTCCAGCCCTTGCCCCTGGTCGATACCGTCGACGATCCCTCCGCCAGAACGGTTCTCGCCTTTGTCAATCTCCAGGTCCCGGTCAGAAACGTCGCCGCCTACGCGCTGCGCTGGCGGGCTGGCCGGGCCTCGGTCGTCCGCAACGCCCATCCCGCCGCCACAGCATGGCACCCGGACGGGCCGGCGGCGTACTATCCGCTCGTCAAGGTCGAGGGCTCGGGTGGTGGCAGGTGGTATGACTTGACCGTCTGGCACTGGTGGAATCAGGGCCCGGACTACCGTCATTTGCTGGTCGAAGGGACTACGGAGCCGCTATCCATCTACATGCTGAATCCCGAACATTCGGCCAGCACGGCCCAGGTGGAGTTCAGTTCAGCGAAGAACATCAGCGTCTATTCGTTGAAGGCCGAGGGCTCCTACACGACCCTCGAGGTGCGGAAGTGCCAGAACATCCGCGTTTTCGGCTATGGCGGCGTGGGCGCTCCGTGGCCGCGGTGGCCCATCTTCCGCTTCCTGGCCTCGCAGGATTTCCTTGTCGCCAATGCGGATCCTCAATTGAGCTTCTCGCCGGTGGGACACATGAACGCGCTTTCCGTCGGCCAGGACCCCCGTATGTGGAACGTCCTCGTCGATGAGCCTGGGGCGGGTCCACCGGTGCGATTGCCGGGAATTGAATCGCCCGCTCTCTACCGGCGGGGGAACCCTGCGCCGGTTTGGTGACGATTCAGCGCGTCAAGCTCTCGCGTGCCGTGTGTCCGTATCAGTCATTTCAACGCTCCTGGTCTCCGGCAGGAGGAATACGATTCCTGCGCCGAGCAGGAAGAACCCGGCGTTGAGCCCAATCGCCGCGCCCAGACCGTGGCGGTCGCCGAGCGCGCCGACAACATAGGGCGCCAGCGCGCTCAATCCACGGCCGATGTTATACACAAACCCCTGGCCTGAGCCGCGAATCGCAGTGGGATAGAGCTCGGCAAGCATTGCACCGAACAACGAGAAAAACCCGGTTCCGAAGAATCCGACAAGAGGACCGAGGACGAGCAACCATCGTTCGCCATAAGCCGGGGCGAGACCGTAGAGCGGCACGAGCGCCGCCGCCATCAGCACGTATCCCGCGAACGCCGGCCGGCGCCCGAAGCGATCCGCCAGGAACCCAAAGCAGATGTAACCGAAAAACGCGCCGGCCTGCACGGCGAGCACGAAACCGCTGGTCTTCACGATGGTCATGCCCGCACCGCCCTGATTCCGGGGCGAGTTGAGGAAACCAGGCAGCCAGGTGAACAAGCCCCAATAGGCGAATAGAACAGCCGTCGCCAGGACCGTTGCGATGAGCGTTCTGCGCCCGTGCGGCGCGCGGAAGATGTCGCGCCACGCGCCCGTGCGCGAGGCGCGGTTTTTCCAGACCGCCGGCTCCTCCACCTTGCGCCGGATGAAAACGGTCAGCAGCGCCGGGAGCACGCCCGCGAGAAACAGCGCCCGCCAGCCGAAGTTGGGCAGAATAAGCGCGCTTAATCCGGCGGCGGCCATGTAGCCCAAGGCCCAACCCGACTGCATGAAGCTCACCGCCCGCGCCCGCTGCGCCGCGGGCCACGATTCGGCCACCAGCGTCGCCCCCGCGCTCCACTCCCCGCCCAGCCCCAGGCCAACCAGCGCGCGCCAGAAGATCAGATCCCAAAGCCCGCGAGAGAACGCAGTGCCCGCGGACGCGAACGAGTAGAGGAGGATCGTGTAGATCAGCACGCGCCGCCGCCCGAGACGGTCCGAAAGCGCTCCCGCCAGCACGCCGCCCGCCGAGGATGTGATCAGCGTGACGGAACTCACCAGCCCCGCCTGCGCGTTGGACCACCCGAACTCCGCCCGCAGCGTCTGCAGCGCGAAAACGTAAAGAAGCACGTCCATTGCGTCGAGCATGAAGCCGAGCAGGGCGGCCCAAAGCGCCAGCCAGCGCTGTGACGAGAAAACTCCCTCGAAAAACTGCACGTTCCAGCCAGATTAGCCCGGTTCGCCGGCCCCGCGCGACTCCGGCCGGCAGATTCCGCGCTTGCTGCGGCGAATGAACGAGACCAGGTGGCGCGCGTGCTCGCCGGGGCACTCGGCCTCAATCCGCGTGAGCGCCTCCTCCAGTTTCAGCTCCGAGCGGTAGAGCAGCCGGTAGGCGAGTTTCAGTTCGCGAATCTGAGAGGCGCTGAAGCCCGCCCGCCGCAGCCCGACGACATTCAATCCAACCGGCGCGACATTGAACGCCGCGTAGAGAAAGAACGGCGGCACGTCTTTGTTCACTCTCACGTTGCCGCCGATCATCGCCAGCCGTCCGATGAGCGAGAACTGATGCACCACCACCCCGCCGCTGATGAAGGCCTGGTCTTCCACCTCGGCGTAGCCCGCCACCAGCGAGCAACTCGCGATGACCGTCCGGTTGCCCACCTTGCAGTTGTGCGCGACGTGGCCTCCCGTCATGAAGTAATTGCCGTCGCCGATTTCGGTGGAGCTCTCCGGCGCTGTGCCGCGAGAGACGGTCCAATGTTCCCGGAAGTTGTTCTCCGAGCCGATCCGCAGATAACTGCGCTCCCCGCTGAAACCCTTGTCCAGTGGATCCGTGCCGAGAATCACGCCGGCGCCGAAGCGGTTACGGTCGCCCATGGTGGTCCACCGTTTGACCATGACATAGGGCTCGAGAACGCACTGCGCGCCTATCACCACATCCTGCTCGACGATGACGAACTCCCCGATCGAGCAACCGGGGCCGACGATCGAGGCGGGATGGATGCGGGCAGTGGGTGCGATGGATGCTGTGGGATCGACGGGCATCGCTTACGATAATGCCATGCGGGTACGCGAGTTGGCCGAAGCCCTGGGTCTCGCCTGGGAGGGCGATGGAGAGAGAGAGTTGACCGGCGTGGCGCCATTGGAGACGGCCGGCGCCAACGACCTCTCCTTCGCTTCAGCGAAAGGTCTCAAGAAAGCGGCGGCTTCGGCGGCCGGATGCCTCATCGTGCCGATGGCGCAGGAGGGGGTTGAAGCGCGCACGCTGATCCGCGCCCAGGACCCTCGCGGCGCGATGGCGCGCGCGATCATGATCCTTCGCCCCCCCACGAAACCCAAGCCTGGCATCCATCCCTCGGCCGTTATCGGCGAGCGATGCGAGATCGGCGAGGATGTCTCCATTGGAGCGTTTTGCTCCATCGGAGACGACGTGACCATCGGGGCGGGCTCCATTCTGATGCCTCACGTGACCGTGTACTCCGGCGCCAGCATCGGCGCGCGCGCGCTGATCCACTCGGGCGCCGTTCTGGGCGCAGACGGCTTCGGCTTCGTGCGCACCGCGCTCGGTTATGAGAAGTTCCCGCAGGTGGGCCGTGTGGTGATCGGCGACGACGTTGAGATCGGCGCCAACAGCACAGTGGATCGCGCCGCGCTCGGGCTCACCGTGGTCGGCGACGGTTCCAAGCTCGACAACATGGTTCACATCGGGCACAACTGCGCGATCGGGAAGCGGGTCGTGATCGCCGCCCAGACGGGCCTCGCGGGCGGCACGGTGATTGAAGACGACTGCGTGATTGGAGGCCAGGTGGGCATGGGCGACAACGTCACCGTCAAGCGCGGCGCCATCCTGGGCTCGGGATGCGGCGTGCTTCCAGGCAAGATTCTGCCCGGAAATGGCGCGGTCTATTGGGGCACGCCCGCGCGCCCTCTCAAGGAGTATCTTGAGAACCTGGCGAATCTTTCGAAGCTGCGCAAGAGAGCCAGGAAGGGCGAATGAAGATCGTTGTCGGCGGGCTCGGGCGAAAGAGCGGCAAGACTGCAATGGTGTGCCGGATCCTGCGGCTCTTTCCGGAAAAGCGGTGGCTGGCCGTGAAGCTTTCACCCCACATGCACGGCCGCGCCCCCGGAGCGTTCTCGATCCGCGAAGAAACTGAAGCCGGCGAGCAGGGCGACACGCGCCGTTATCTTGCCGCCGGCGCCGCCCGCGCCCTGCTCGTTGAAGGAGACCTCGATACGGCGATGCCGCAACTCGCCGCCGAACTCGGCCGTTTTGAGCATTGGATCGTCGAATCCAACGCCGCCGCCCGCGTCCTTAGGGCGGATTTCACGTTTTTCGTCGCCGATCCCGCCGCCGATGGCGAGTAAGAGAAGTTACGCCGGTTCTTCAGCGGGCTGGAATAGCAGAATCGCCTTGAAGAACTCGTCCTCGAATTCGAACGAGATCGTTCCTCCGGCCGCTTCCATGAAACGGCGGATCCCGTTGCCTTGAGGCTGCGGATCGATCGTCTTGCTCAACTCCCCCGGTTCGGGTCCCACGTTTCCCAGAATGGCGACGCGTACCGCCATTGCCTCGCGGCGCAACGTAATCCGCATCGGGTCGGCGCATTGGGCGACCGTGCGGAAGAATTGCAGCAGGTGATCGAAGAACTGCGCCGCCAGGGGCGCGGGCGCCAGGACCTTCGGCACGCCGGGCTCGATAACCAGTTCGACATGGCGCTCTTCATGAAGCGCCATCTGCGCGGTCAGGTTTTCCAGGATTTCCGCGGCGCTGACTGGAGCCGTCTTCGCCTCCTCCAGCTTCATTTCCAGGGCTGTATTGTCCAGAAGCCAACTGCTTTCATCCACAAGACGGCGAAGTTCCGCGCAATGATCGAGCACATCCTGACTGGAGCCGGCGAGTACCATTTCGAGGTAGTAGGCGATGCTCTCGATGCTTGATAACGGCTGCCGCAACTCATGATTCAGATGTTGGAGGATGCGGGTCGCCCCCGACCGTGATTCGGTTTCAATAGTCACTGGAAAATCCCGTTAACCGCTCTACGATACCATCCCGAAAGGTTCATCGGCCATGTCTCAATTCGTGGTCTTCCTGCGCTTCCAGATGGGTGATGAGCTCAAGAGGCGCGCCGAACTCCGACTCAAGCCGCGCTTCGATCATGGTGGCCAGTTCGTGCGCGTCACCGATGGGCGTCGAGGCGGGAAAGAGGAGGTGGACTTCGGCGATCGTGCGCTTGCCGGTGGTCCGGAATCGGAGGTTGTGCCAGACGACGCCATGCTCCTGGCTGAGACGGTTCAGCCGGACCGTCAGGTCCGTCGCGACGCCGGGGTCGGCGTAGTCGAGCAATCCGAGCGCGGAACGGTAGACGAGGTTCCCGCCGCTCCACAAGATGTTCAGAGCGACCGCGATGGCGCAAATGGGATCGAACGGCTTCCATCCCGTCCACATCACCAGTCCCAGGCCGGCGAGGACCCCAAGGCTTGTCCAGGAATCCGTCAGGACGTGCTTCCCGTTGGCTTCGAGAATAATCGAGCCGCGCAGTTTGCCGAGCCGCACCAGGTAGAGGCCGAGCACTGCGTTCAGCGCGCCGGCCACGGTGACGATCAAGGTGCCCATTCCGAGGCTGTTGAGTTCGATGCCATGAAGCCACTTCTCGACGGCGGCAGCGATGATGGCGGCCGCGGCGACGATGATCAGCGCGCCTTCGGCTCCGGCGCTGAAAAAGGCGATTCGCTCGTATCCATAGGGGTGGCGCTCCGAGGCGGGGCGCTGGCTCAGCCAGAGACTGAAGGCGGCGAACGAAACCGCGGCCACGTGAACCACGCTTTCGATCGCATCCGACAGAATGGCCGCCGAGCCGGTGATCCACCACGCGCCCGCTTTCCCCGCCAGCATCAGCAGCCCGACAACGAACGAAAGGCCCATCGCCAGACGGCTCTCGCTTCTCTCGGCGGGACTCTCGGCGGGCGCCGAGGCGTGGTGCGGATGCACAAAGGGATTGTACTCGATAGAATCGCTAACGTCATGAATCGCAGAGACGCACTTCTTACCATTACGAGCGCGCGCGTTGCGCTGGGCTCGCAGGCCAACTCGAAGATCCAGGTCGGCACAGTCGGGACCGGCAACCGCGGCCGCTACGACACCAACTATGTGGCGCAGGACCCCCGCGCGCAGGTGGTGGCCTTGTGCGACCTGTACCCGGACCAGATCGATCGCGTGAAGACTCAGGTTCCCGCCGTCTCGGGAGCCAGGACTTTTAAGAACGCCGCCGAGATGATCGCCATGTCCGGACTGGACGCGGTCTTCATCTGTACGCCCGTCTATATGCATCCCGAGCACTTCGCCATGGCGGCCGCAGCGGGCAAGCACATCTATTGCGAGAAGCCCGCCGCGCCCGACGTGGCCGGAGTGAAAAAGGTGATGGCCGCGGCAAAAAGCGCCAAACCCTCGCAGGTCATCTTCTTCGGCTTCCAGCAACGCTGGAGTCCCGAGTACCTGGCGGCGGAGCAGATCATCCGCTCGGGCAAGCTCGGCGAAATCACGCTGATGCGCTCGGAGTGGATCGTCGGCGGCATCCGGTTCGACGGGCGCGAGCGCAGCATGACCCCCGAACAGATGGAGCGCGTGTGGTATCCGTTCGTGGCCAAGAGCGGGGGCATGATCGTCGAGCAGGACTGCCACGGCGTCGACGTCCTCAACTGGTACATCCAGGCGAAGCCGCTATCCGCCGTCGGCGCTGGCGGCAAGGGGCGCAGGACCATCGGCGACAACATCGACTTCGCCAACGTCACCTATCAGTACCCCAACAATGTGAGCGGCATTCTCACCGCTACTCAGCTCGCGCAGGTTCGCGGCGACGTGCGGGAGCAGTTCTGGGGCTCGAAAGGGACCATTACCACACACCGCAAGTACTATGAGCACGCCGCCGCCGGTTCGCCGCAGGTGACGCGCGTCGAAAGCAAACGCGAAATCACCATCGACGCCATCAGTCAGTTCCTCACTCACATCGTCGAGAAGAAACCATACAACATGGCCTTCGACGCCTGCGACTCGACATTGACCGCCATCCTCGGCCGTATGGCGGTAGAACGGCAGACCAAGGTCAACTGGAGCGACCTCGGAGTCTGACAGACTCCGCCAGAATGCAGGTCATGCCCGGTCAGCCGCTGACAATGATGGTAGCCTCGACGGTTTAAGGCTATGGAGATCAGATCCGCCAGATCTGCGCTGTTCTGAGCGGCTACGGATACAAAGTCTGGAACTCCCACATCGGCACGGTGCCGGTGAGTCCGAATCGTTCAAATCTTCAGAACTGCCTTGAAGCGGTCAGACAGTGCGATTGTTTCCTTGGGATCATCCGATCCGCTTACGGGAGCGGAATCGCCGGGAAGCTTTCAATCACCCATGAGGAGTGCCTGGAGGCAGTGAGACGTGAGAAGCCGCGCTGGTTCCTCGTTGAACAGAGCGTCACTACCGCGAGGCGGCTTTTACGTCCATACATGTTTCGCAAGAACGGACAGCGCACGAAGTTCAAGCTCAAGAAGAACCCGGTGATCGATGATCTTCGGGTGATCGATCTCTATCATGATGTGATCAGGAATAGCGTGCCGCTGGCCGAGCGCAAAGGACATTGGGCTCAGGAATACTCTCGAATTGAGGACGCACTTCGCCACATCGAATTCCAGTTCAAAGACACTGAGAGCGTCCGGCGAATCTGCAAGGAGATGCTGAAACCGTGACGCCGAGGGAAGTGCGAAACCTGATCGAGGGGGGCGAGGGGCCGCGAGTCGAGTTCAAATCGGATTCGACGCAACCTGAATCCGTGGCGAGGAGTCTCTGTTCGCTCTTGAATACGGCCGGAGGCCAGTTGCTGATTGGCTTGGAGAGTCGCGGCGTGGTGAAAGGGGTCGAGGAGGTTGAAGCGACGCGTAAGCTGCTGAAGTCGGAACTTCCCCGGCTGATTTCGCCTCAGGCTCCTTGGAGCATCGAAGCGATCCAACACGAAGGCGCGGACCTTCTGCTGATTGACGTCGCCGAGGGGCAAGGCAAGCCTTACGTCACCGGCGGCGGGATCTACCTGAGGCGAGAGGGGCCGGCGAAGCCAGTTCCCGCTGACCGGGACGAAATCAGCCGGCTCATCATCCGCCGAGCAGAGTCCAGTTTGCGATGGGAGCGGCAGACCGCAGTCGGGTTTGAGGTTTCCGACCTCGATCAGGGTCTGATCCGGGAAACGCTGAGTCGCGCGACTTCGGCGAACCGGTGGCCGGGCCACGCCGCCGATGTCGAAGGGTTCCTCACCTCTCTTGGGCTGGCCGAACGAGGACAGGTCACGAACGCCGCGGTGGTTCTTTATGGCAAGAATCCATGCAGAATTCTTCCTCAGGCCCGGGTCCGCTTGCTCGTTGCTTCAGAAGGAAAGACGGGCGGCCGGTTCGAATTGGACCGGGTTTTCGAGGGCTGTCTCATCCAGACAGCCATGGATCTCCCGGAGGCCCTGAAACTCCATGTTGATGGCGTTGAGACCACGTTCTCAAAGGACTGGCAGCATTCCACCCGGCCCATCGCCCCGGTCATGGCTCTCCGCGAGGGGATCATGAACGCGCTCGTTCACAGAGATTATGCACTCCTCGGAAGCGTGACCCTCTCCGTCGTTCCCCCGAAGATTCAGATTTCCAACCCGGGAGGGCTTCCGGGAGGCTTAACGCCCCGAGACCTCAAGCGAAGTCACCTATCGCTGCCCCGGAACCCTGACATCGCTCATGTCTGCTTCCTCCATGACCTCATCAACAAAGTCGGCCGTGGAACCCAGCGTATCCTCGAGAATTGCAGAGCCGCGAGACTGCCGGAGCCGAAGTGGGAGAGCACTCCACACGAAACAACCTTGACCCTGTTTTCCCGGCCTTCGAACCTCCCGCGATCACAGGCGGGCTTAAATGAACGCCAGCGTGAAATCCTCGCAGCGATTCGCACGCAGGGCGCCATAACGCCAGGTAAATTGGCCCTGCTCTTCGGCTCCAGCGTGACCGGCCGGAAGATTAGGAATGATCTCCAACTGATGCTGGAGGCTGGGTTGATAGAGAGGCGAGGTCGCGGCCGCGCCATCACCTACTCCCACCGGGATTGAGCGCTCCCCTGGTTCCGCCCGCTCCGCTTCCCTAAACTTCCGCATTGCCGCCGCCGCTTCCACCGCCTCGATTTTGGCCTCTGGCTAAGTGGTTTTTCTGGAGCGCTTTGCGCACAGCGAAACCACAACGCGGCCGGTTCGCGCGCCAGTCCGTGCTTCCAGATTCTGCCGTATTCGCACGAACCCCTTCGGTTCCCAGGCATGGGGCAGACCTCCGCCCGTCAGCCCGCTTCCGGAAACTTCCGCATTCCGTGGGCTTACCATGGGAGATGAACTTGTGGTGATGGTAAGCTGACTTGTTTCCAATAGCTTGGCGGTTTGGCAAGCTGCCACTCTGAGTCCGCAGGCCGAAAATCCAGTTCCGGATGTTTCCGGATTACCTCAAAACGCCAGCTTTGCGCCAAGCTGAATCACCCGCGTCGCTACGCCCTGCACCCCGCCGCCGATCCCGCCGAACGGCACCGATCGGATATTCCGGTCCACGGGGTCGGGAGCTGGGCTGTAGTGGTTCATCACAGCGGAAATCCGCAGCCAGGCGAAAGAGGAAGCTAAGGGATCCCGGCCCCCGATAGGAACGCCTCGATCGTCTCGGCCGGCGCCACATTCGCCGTGTACTTCACGGTCACCTTGGTCCTCGCCGGAATCCACCGGTAGCCCGGCACCCCGAACAACTCGCCGCGGTCGATCATCGCCCGCCGCGACTCCGGGAAGGGGCTCGCGCCGAACTCCATTCCGCGCGTTATGCACTTGCCGTTCCAGGGCGGCGAGGTCCGGCTGAAATTCTCCTCCCAGATGCCAAGCCAGGGGAAATCTTCGCGGCGCCAGATATAGGCGACGCCGAGCTTGTAGGCGGGGCTCCACGCCGCGAAGTACGCGCTGTCGCTCGTCGGGTCCATCAGATGCGTCGAGAATGCGCCGGAAACCGGCCTGTTTGTGAACACCTGCATGTCCTCGTGACCGCCTCCGGCCAGCGGAACGTTCGGCCAGTTAAACTCCGCGCCGATTTGCATGTAGCCCTTGCCGCCGGTGAAGTCATGCTCAATCACCTTGGACTTTGTGGCGTTGGCTCTGAATTGGGTCGCGCCGCGCTCCAGGAACGGCGGTCCCAGCGTGACGTGCTGCGTCCAGGCGACCGGGCGATCCCAGACAGAAAGATTCTCTACTGTCTCCTCGATCTCCAGCCGGCGCGAATTCGCAGCGAGCCGGATCTTCCGCTGAAAAGCGAGTTGAGAGCCCGGCGCGCTGAACGCCTGTGTCAGGGCGTCCTCCGCAACGCGCACCTCGTATCGCGCCACGGAGAACTCGCCGTGCACGCTCATTCCCGCGGCGGCCTCTTCCTCCGAGGGCCCTCCAAACAGGTCCAGGCAAAGGTTGTGACCCAGAATGCCCGAAAGCAGCTTGCTCTCGGCGTTTCTCCCATATTCGGGATGCTTCGCCGGGTCATACTGCGAAGGCTCGATCGAAGGCCACGGAGGGGACCACAGCGGATTCACGCCTGTCGCCTTATCGCGAATGACGGCGATGTGCCCGCCCTCGACGCTCACAATCACTTCGAGCGACTCGTTCTCCAGGGAAACGGCCTTGCGGTTCCGGTACAGGATCTCTGGCATGGACCTTGTGTATCAAAAAAGAGACCGCCCCGCGAACCCGCGGGGCGGCCGTTTCGTTTAGCCGATGAATGCGCGCTATCCGCGCTTGGCGCCGGCCTTGGCCGGAGCCGCGCCGGGCTTGCCCATCTTCTCGATCTCGCTGAACTGCACCATGCGGCCTTCGTCCATCGCGAGGTTCGAGAGGATCACCGCGATCGAGTCCTGCAGGCCGACTTCAAGATCGGCTCGGGGCCGGCCGCCGGTCTTGCAGTCGTTGAAGAAGCTCTCGAGTTCGATGTCCACCGGGTTCTTCTCTTCCTCCGGCACCAGGATGCCCTTCTGGTACAGCCACAGGCGGGCGTACTTCATTTCCTTCTCGAGGAAGCTCTCCTTGCCCGTCATCAGGTCCTTGTTCATTAGGATGGGCAGCGGCCTCGACCCGGCTGCGGAGACCATTGTCGCGCCCGCTTTGTAAGCTTCCTTCTTAGCGGCTGCTTTCTTGCCGGCGTCCACCGCGGCAGGCGGAGCCGGCTCGCGGAACCACATCCCGATCGGCTTGTTGTTGTCGTCGCCGATCGTAATGTGGATGGTGCCCTGCGTCCCCATGATCATTTCGCCCATTTCGGTGCGCGCGCCGCCCACGCCCGCCCAGTGCGACGAATTCGAGATGCCGGTCCAGACCAGCCGCCGGCCCCTCGGGTACTTGTAGACGAGCTGAACGTTGTCGTAGATGTCCCGGCCGTCGTTCATGAAGTCGCGCGTTCCGAGCCCCATCACCGACTCCGGCGTCATGCCCATCATCCAGTCCGCCACGTCGATCTGGTGCGAAGCGAGTTCCGCCACAAGTCCGCCCGAATACTCGCGGAACAGCCGCCAGTTGGCCATGCGCTGGTTCGGCACGTCCTTCTTCATCTTCCAGCCGGGATTGCGGTGCCACTGCGCCTGCACGTAGGTCACTTCGCCCAGGACGCCCTTGGTGATCATCTGCCGCGCAGCCTGATACATCCCGCTGTAGCGGCGCTGGAGACCCACCTGCAGGGTCTGCTTGGGGCGGTCATGAGCCAGTTGGCGCAGCGCATGCACTTCCTCGGGCTTGAAGACCATGCTCTTCTCGCAGAAGACGTGCTTGCCCGCTTCCAGCGCGTCCTTCGTGACGGGGAAGTGCAGGAATAATGGGGTCGTGACGAAGACCGCCTCCACTTCCTTGTCCGCCAGCAACTCGCGCCAATCTTTGTATTTCTTCGGATTGCCGCCAATCGTCTGGACAGCTTTGTTCAGGGCGTCGTCGGTGATGTCGCAGATGGCGACGCACGCGCCTGTGTCGATGCCTTTTAAGTGCTTGAGCAGGTAGTTTCCGCGGCTGCCGGTCCCCACCATCCCGTACTTGACGGGATCGGCGGCGGCGCGGGCTTTGATAATCGCCGGAGCGCCTTCCAGCAGGGGCGCGGCTGCTGCCGCGGCGGTGGCGACGCCCGCGGCCTTAACGGCGTCGCGGCGAGTCAGATCCTTGGATTCGGCCATGGGCAACCTCAGTGGGAAATGGAAGTCGACTTCGAATTCCGCCTTCATTCTATCTTGAATTCGGACCCGCTGTGCTGGGTAGTCCCGTCTCACACAAGATGAGCCTGGAGGGGTTTGGCGATTCAAATGGAGTCATGTAACACCCATTGCGGCCCAAGCCCCGCGTTGAAGCCCTTAGCCGCCCGCTCCAGGCCGGAGGCTGGCTCAGGCACGATGAAGCGGTGGCTCGAGCGGCGCAAGCTCGAGGCGGCCGTGAATCCGCAAGAGCAAGAAAGCAGTCCGAACCCGGCCGGCTGCCACATCATCTTCACTGTCTTGAGCAAGGACAAACTCACCGTCCAACAGGTGCACAACAGCTCCTTGGCGCTCCAGAAAGTGGAGCGCGACTTCCGCGCGATGAAGACCGGCTTGCTGGAAGTGGGCCCCGTATTCGTGCGCAAGGAAAGCCGGACGCGCGGTCACGTCTGCTGCCGCCTGCTGGCGCTCAAGCCCAGCCGCGAACCGGAGCGCCGGTTGTCCGACACCTTCGGCACGACCGGTCAAATGCGGCATGCAACCACGTTGCCCGGCGCACTGGCCTCCTTGACCCGTCTGTCGTTGCTTTTGGACAAGATCGACGATAAGACCACGGTCAGCAAACTGCCCCAGTCCGATGAAGCTCAGCGAATGATCGTCGCCGCTGTCAAGGTTTCGCTTCCCGTGCAATAGAACGTAGCCGGGACCAACTTCGCCAGCCCGTCCGGCAATCCCAAATCACTCAAGCGGTACTGCCCAAGCCGGGCATTCAAAGTGGGGAAGATCCGTCAGAGCGACCTGAGCAACTGGGCGTAGAACTTCACCGCCTGCCGCAATTCGTCCACGCCGATGCGTTCATTGAGCCCGTGCATTTGGCTGAACGTATCGGGGGTTGCGCGGATCGGGGTGAACCGGAAGAGATTATGAGTCAGGCGTGCATAGTGCCGCGCGTCGGTCGCTCCGGTGGACAGCACCGGTGCGAAGATCGTGTCGGGAAACACCCTGCGGATCGAGGACTGTAGGAGTCTTGAGGCTTCAGAATCGGGGTCAGCCAGAGGCGGCGCCTCCCAGCCGGACACCATGCGGATGCCGACGCCGCCCCCGACGGCTTTGCGGATGTGCTCCAGAGCGCCTTGCGTCGTCTGCCCAGGCAGCAGGCGGAGGTTCACGACCGCTTTCGCCCTTCGCGGCAGAACGTTCGGCTTCGCCGATCCTTCAAGCATGGTCGCTGCCAGCGTGGTCCGAATCTGAGCCGCGGCCGTGGGCTCGGCCTGCATCATGCGGGTGACTAAGGGCTCTGTCAGCCAAAGGTTCGCCATGACCAGGCGCAGGGCGAATGGCATCTCCGGCGCTGCGTACTCGAGGGTCATCCGCGCGGCTCCTTTCAAGCTCGGGGCGAACGGAGCTTCTTCCAGGCGAACGATTGCGCGGCTCAGTTCGCCGGCCGCCGTCCGCGGAGGCGGTGTGCTGGAATGGCCGCCGGTTCCGTCCACGGACAATTCCACGTCCATGTAGCCCTTCTCGCCGATCGCGACAGCTGCTACGGGTGCGGTCACTCCGGGCAGTAATCCCGAGGCGATCAAACCGCCTTCATCCAGCACCAGGGCAGGCCGCACACCTCTCGCGTAGAGCGCCGCCGCCATCGCGGCCGCCCCTCTGCCCTCCAGTTCTTCGTCGTGACCGAAGGCGAGGTAGACGGTTCTACGAGGTCTCTGCCCCATGGCAAGCAGCGCCTCCACCGCTTCGAGAATCCCGATCACGTTTACCTTGTCATCGATGGCCCCCCGCCCCCATATCACCCCGCTGTCGATTCTCCCCTCAAAAGGCGGCCACCGCCAGCCCGTTTCACCCCCCTCGCCGGCGGGCACGACATCCATGTGGCCGGTGAGAATCGCAGGGGGCTTCGATCCATCCGAGCCCTCCCACCGGAACAGCAGGCTGTATCGCTCAAACGTCTCCCGCTTCAAGCCGGCATGCGCTCTGGGATAGGCGTTGCGCAGGTACTCGTGAAACCCGATGAACTCGCTCCCGTCGATTCGGGCGGGATCCGCGTAAGAAACCGTACGAAACCGAATCGACTCGGCCAGGCGCTTTGGCGCATGGGTGACATCGAGTCCGTCCACCTCGCTCGGCAGCCTTGGGGCTTGCCGCGATTCGAGCAGAATCGCCCGGCCCATTCCAACGCAGGCCAAGACCCCGACGGGAAGCAGAATCGATAGCGCGAGGCGTTTCGAAGTCACCGTCTCCTCCAGCGCTCCAGAGTAGCAGCCAGTTTCCCGATCGGCAGTCATGCGAATTTCATGGTGGGGCCATATGATTGCAATTCGCGCCTGCAAGACTTAACGGTTTCACCAATCCAGAAAGGATATGGAAAATGCCAAGTAGAACGAAGATTCTGTCTGCAGCGGCTCTTCTGGGAATGGCGTCGGTTTCGACGCTGTTCGCGCAATCCGACATCACAATCCTGTTGCCGGAAAGGACGCGGCTCCTGGCCGACCAGCGGGTCGACCTGATCCTCGAGGTGCGAAACACCTCCACCGCTTCCGGCCTTCGAGTCACCGCAAACAACCGTGACATCACCAGCTTGTTTTCCGGCCCGACGGCGGCGCAACTCGACTGCGACGCCACTCCCGACGTGATCTACCGCGCCGAACTGGTCGGCTTTGAAGCCGGCGATGTGAGGCTGACAGCCTCGGTTTCGACACCGTCGGGCGCCGTCACTGCGGTGAAGGACATTCTGGTTTACCCGTTCACTCCTGCGCAGCAACGGCGGAACGTGATTCTATTCATCGGAGACGCCATGGCGCAGCCTTACCGCGACGCTGCGCGCCTTGTCGCTCGAAGCGTGCCTAACGCAAACGGCGTGCCGGGCATGCGGGAAGGGTTCTTCGACAATCTGCTCGACATGGACAAAATGCCGGTCACAGGCACGGTCATGACGCACAGCCTGGACCGCGTCGTGCCCGACTCGGCCAACACCGCCTCGGCATGGACCACCGGGAACAAGGCTCACACGAATGGCATGGGCGTGTTTCCGGACGGCACCGACTGCAGATGGAGAACGGGCGGCGCGAACGCCACCACGCTGCCGTCCATCCTCGACAATCCTCGAATCGAGACTCTCTGGGAGTATTTGAAGCGGAAATACAACTACCGCACGGGTATCGTCAGCACGGCGGACATCGCCGACGCAACCCCTGCCGGGCAGGCGGCGCACACGGCCTTCCGCCAAACACGCTACGAGGTCATCCGGCAGTACTTCGAGAATCCGTTCCTGAGCAACCAGCCGGCTTTCGATGTGATTCTTGGTGGAGGCGGAGACCAGTTTCTGCCCACGGTCCGGACGGACCGGCGGGACATGGTGAGCGAATTCCGCAACGCGGGGTTCACCTATGTGGAAAACGCGACTGCGTTGCGTGGCGTCAGCTCCTCCACCAACAAGCTGCTCGGGATCTTCTACTACAACACGAATCCCGCCGGCGCCTCCGACGGCATCCGCGCGGCCAGAGATCCCAACATGAGCGTTGCGTACGACAAACTCCGTCTCCGCCGGCCGGGCAGCGAGGCCGCCAGCAGTCTAGGCAATTATCCGGACCAGCCGTTCCTCGATCTGATGACCGAAAAGGCTGTCCAGGTCCTTGCCGGCCCCACGGGGAGCCAGCCATTCATCCTGATGGTGGAGGCAGCCTCCATCGATAAGCAGTCCCACGTGAATAACGCCGCCGGAACGATTTGGGACACCATCGAACTCGACAAGGCCATCGGATGGGCGCGCCGCTGGGCGTCGGCGAGGCAGAACAAGGACACGCTGCTCGTCGTCACGGCCGACCACTCGCAGTCCATGATCATCAACGGAACCGTTCCGGTAGCGGACGAAGAGATGTTTGACACGACGCCCACGGTGACCACGAGCGTGACTTCACCCATCGGCACGCAAACGGCGAGGGTCTATCGCGACGTTCACGCGAACATTCGCGCCATTTATCCCTTCCTGGACATCGACCCGAATCAGTCCGGCCCCACCGGTCCGCCTGCTCACACGCGCTCGCCGCTGATCGGCGCGCTCGGCTACGGCCCGACCGGCGCTTACGAGTTCCCCGATTACCAGGACGCCGACGGCGACGGTTATCCGGAAAACCGCGTTGTGGGCGACAAGGGCCGCATGCGGTTGAGCGTCGGTTTCCGGACTGGCAGCCACACGGCAGAGGCCGTTCCGGTGAGCGCCGAAGGCCCTGGCGCGTTTCTCTTCACAGGGCTGATGGACCAGACGGATATACCCTTCAAGATCGCCGTCTCGCTCAGAGGCGATACGGCTGAAGGCGACAAACTCATTCAGCTCCTGCGGGATCCTAAGTACCCCCAAACCTTCGGGATTCAGTGAGCGCATCATGACCCGGACGCTGCTGTTTCTGATGGCAGCGTCGCCAGCCCTGGTCCTCCACGCCGAGGACCGGGCGCCGGCGGCGCTGCTCACCGCCCCCGAGTGGCTCCTGAAGTCGGTGTCTCTGCACGATTCGCCGCAATCAGTCACGGCTCGCTTTCGCGCCGATTCGTCACGCATTCGGATAGGCAGCCTGACAACGTTCGCCTTTTACGCCGATCCCGCCGGCGTGGCGCACTCCCACGCAGGCGATCACGATCACGGCCACGCGCACGGGGAGGCCGATCCCTGTAACGCCCAGCCGGCGTGGTCCATTCAGGTCCGCAACAACAGGTTGCAGTCGATCATCGCCAGCCCCGAGACTCCGGTTTCGCTCGACGCCGTTAGCAAGCAACGGTTGGCGGAGCTCGCCTCCGGACAGGTCGGCGGCATCGGCGTCCGCGCCTGGGCGGTGGACGAAGAACAGGCGCTGGTGGCGATCGGGGTTGACGAAAAGGCTCGCACGGCAGGCCAATGGGTCCTCATCTGGCGATCGCTTCTTCCGCAGATCTATCCCGATCTCGCGGCTCTGATCCGTTCCGGCGAATAATGGTTCTGTGAGCCAGACCACTCCCGCGCGGATCTCCTGGGGTGTCACGGAGGTCCGCCGTTTTCCTGCGCCTGAGGCCAGACAAGCGGTCGCCGCGGATTCCGATCACCTCTATGCCATTGGCAACCACTCCATCGGCAAGTACGAGAAGACGAGCGGCAAGCGTGTAGCGCAGTGGGAGTGCGCGGAAGGCCGGCCGCTGATCCACCTGAACAGCGGAGTCGTCCGCGGCGGCTTCCTGCACTGCGCGCATTCGAACTATCCCGGTGTGCCGATGACGAGCTCGATCGAGACCTGGGACGCGAAGACCCTGCGTCACGCCGGTTCGCACAGCTTCGGAATCGACATCGGCTCGGCAACCTGGATCGACTTCCACGGCGGGCGATACCACTACGTCACATTCGCTCACTACGCCAATCGAGCGGCGGAGCCCGGCCGCGATCCACGATGGACTTCGCTGGTGCAGTTCGACGCGGAATGGCGCAGGCTTCAAGCATGGGTCTACCCGCCGGAACTTGTCGCCAAGTTGGGCCAGTACTCCATCTCCGGCGGCGTCTTCCACCCCTCGGGATTGATGCTTTGCACCGGGCACGACAACCCCGAAATCTACGTTCTCGGCTTCCCGCAAGGCGGCTCGACGCTGGTGCTGCATGAGACCCTTCAAGCGCCGATCGAGGGCCAAGGAATCTGCCTCGACCCGTCGGACCCGGCCACCCTGTACGGCACCCACAAAGCAGGACGCGAGATTGTCGTCATGCGGCTGGCCGCCAGGTGACTCAAGTAGGCACTCCCGAATCCGATTACGGCGGTTGACCTGCTATGGTGATCCCAAGTGAAGGTCATCACGATCGCAACTTGGAACCTTGCCCGTCCCTCTCTTCGGGGCGCCCGGACTTCGGCGCTACTTGACATGATGGCAGGAATCCAAGCAGACATTTGGATCTTGACTGAGACTCGCTCTCATCTGTCGCCTGGCAGCGGCTTCAATTGCCGCGCCTTTTCCAGTGATTCAGGAGACCGCTCTCCGGGCGAGTGCTGGGTGGCGATTTGGGCGCGGGACGCAATCACCGGTTCCGCAATCGAAACGAGCGAGGCAAAGAGGTCTGCTTGCGCCTCACTGAAGCTTCCCAGCGGGGACACGCTCATCGTCTACGGCACTGTCCTCCCCTGGCTGGGAGATAGGAGCCAATTGCCGAAGAGGGGCGCAGACGCGTTTCTCTCTACTTTGTCCATTCATAGTGAAGACTGGCGCCGGCTGCGCTCCGAACATCCAAACGCTTTGATCTGCGTCGCCGGTGATTTCAATCAGGACCTACTTCTGACGGGGCATTATTACGGCTCAGCGCGGGGGCGGGCCGCCCTTTGGTCCACTCTCCGGAATAGCGGTCTGACATGTGTGACAGGCGGTTCGGCCGACCCTGTTGCGGCCAAGTTCAGCCCTCGGGCCTGCATTGACCATTTCTGCATCTCCGACTCATGGGCGGACACCGAGCCCATCCTCAGTTTGAATTGCTGGCCATCTCCCGCTGCTCTTGGGTCGAAGCTGACGGACCATCATGGGATTGCGATCAAGTGCGCGATTCGCCTTTGACAGCCGGCGGGTGATCGACGTGGCCACACTGTCTCGTCTGCGCTGGCTTGGCCTGAAGCGCTCTCCAATTTCATGGCCCTGTTCATCGTGCTGGCGATGGCCGGAGGCGCGCGCCGGCTGGGTTGCCACTGGAATCAGCCTCGAACGCGGCGGGATCAGGGACATCTTCCTTCGGCTCATCCGCCCAGCCCCCGCGCCGCGGGAGTAAGATTCACTTCATGCGCTCCACCCGCAGAGGGCTGTTATGCTTCGCCGCCGCAATGGCCGCGCCCCGCGCAAAGGTCGACAAGATCGGCGCCATCGGACCTCAGCCGCGCCACTATCCGGGCTGGCCGACGCTGGCGC
>CAYWST010000020.1:0-28630 GCA_964461075.1 uncultured Solibacteraceae bacterium
CCGCCAGGTGAGGATCCGCCGCCGGGCGCCGAACAGCTCGGCCATCGCCGGCGAGGCGTAGCGCGAGATCAACGGATTATCGTAGCGTTCCTGATCCCTCATCGGTGTCCGCCGCCGGCCGGCCGGGGTCTCGGATGCGCCGGTGATGACTTCGCCTTACGACCACGCTGCGGTCCGCGGGGCCGGCGGCGCGGCGGAGTGTAGTCGGCGGCGCACGCGCGGTCAAAACCGCGGCGAAGTTCTCCTCCCGGCGTCCTCACCGGCGGCGGACGGCCTGCAGGCGCGGCACCAGGTGGCGGCGCGTGCTTCCGCCGCATTGAACCTCGAATTGCAGCCGGCCTTCCAGGTCCTCCACCTGCCGCAGGGCAGCCGGACCGGCCGCCGTGCCCGGCAGCCACAGGGCCGCAAACAGCGACCGCGTCGCGACGCGGCGGACGATCACCATGGGCACGGTCGGGCCCTGCGGATCGTCGGAGGTCGGAAAACCGCACAGGATCAGCCTGGCCTGGCCGGGGTCGAGCATGCACAGGCGCAGCCCGGCCGGCCCGGCCTTCCATCCCAGTTCCACAGGGCCGTTCAGCGGCGCGGCCCGGGCGCCTGAAAGCCATCGCCAGGGACCCTCGCCCGGCAGTTCCACCGGCTGCATGCCGGCCGGCCCGCCGTACGAGTCGGCCGGTTCGTCCATCACGTGGGCCAGCCAGTCGGTCTGCCGCGGCGTGTCGCCGCCGTCCACCTGAAAGACGTCCAGCAGGCAGCCGTCGGTCAACGCCAGCGTGCGCATCTGGCGCACGCCCTCGTACAGCCGCCCCTCCAGGTCCCCGGCCGTGACCCGCTTCTCGAGCGGCAGGTCGCGATACTCGATGAGATCCAGCAGCAGCGGGCTGGATCGCTGGTCCCGCGCGTCGATCATGACCGTATTGTGGCACAACGTGGACCGGTTCAGCTCCGCCTGCACCCGGCTGCTGAAGGCGTGCGGCACGGACGCCCGGGCCTCGCGGTCCGGCAGCAGCAGCCGGTCGCCGGCGAACAGCATCAGCCCCAGCTTGTCGGCGTGAGAATGCACGCCGGATCGGTCGAAGGTCAGGAGAGCACACAGCGCCGCCGGGTTGTGCCAGTACTCCGCATCGGCACGCGAGCGCAGGAAGACGTAGCCGTGCTCGGGAAACAGTCGCGACCGGACCGGCGGCGCGGGCGCGTCGGGAGGCGGGGCCGGCGCGGTCAGCGAGCGCAGCCCCGGCTCGGCGCAGCGGTTCAGCAGCCACGCGTACTTCGGGTCGCCCCACGCCGCCCAGGCCAGTTCCACCGCCGGCATGTCGGCCAGTCTCCGGCGGGCGGCGTACGCGTCACCCACCGGAGGCACCATCAGCCCGGGGCCCAGCGTGTCGAACATCGCGTCGAACGGCTGCCTGAGCGTCCGCCCGTCGGCAAACGTCCCCTCCAGCAGCGACTCATCGCCGTCCCACCGCCGCCGGCAGTCCGCAAACAGCAGCATCGGCCCGACGGCGGTGAACTGGTACGCCAGGCTGCTTTCGCACCACAGCCCGTCATCGGTCAGCCCGACGGCCAGCAGGCCGGCCAGGCCCCGCGGACCGTGAACGCAGTAGTCCACCATCTCCGGCCGGTCGTAGAACAGCCCCAGCAGCCCCAGCATCAGCTTGTGCCAGGCCAGGTGGTTGTTGATGCCCCCGCCGATGTCATGCGCCGCCCAGAAGCGGTCGTTGCGGGCGATCGCCCAGGCCATCCGCGCGAAACAGGCGTCCAGACGGGCGCGGAGATCCGCCGGCAGACTCTCCAGCAGGATCTCGTAAGCCGCCAGCATCGGGCAGCCCCACACGGCGTAGTTCATGCCGACGTCGTAGTGCTCCGGCGCGAACGAGTAATCCGCCAGCAGAGCCAGCCGCCGCCGGGCCTGGCGGGCGTACTGCTCCTGGCCGGTCAGCCACCACGCCGTGGCCAGGTCAGAAACCGCGCGGGCGATGCGCCCCGGGCGCAGCGCGGTGTGCTCGAACACCTCCGGGTAGGTCTGCGACCAGGGCTTGTCGCGGGCCGCCGCCCACCAGGTGTCATCCGGTGCCTCGACGGCCTCCTGCAGGCTCGCTTCCGCCTGGGCGACCAGCCGGTCGCGGATCGACCCGGCCCGGGGATCCTCGGCCACCCGCCGGCGGGCCCGCTCCATCTCCCGGCGATTGAGGAACAGGCCCGGCAGCGGCCTGCGGATCACCGCCGAATCGAGCCGGCCCACCACGAAGGGAACTCCCTCCAGAGGCTCGGCGGGGTCCACCGCCGCCGGCGCGGAGGACGCCAGCGTGAAGGCCAGCAGGGATATCGCGATCATGCGGTCCTCACCAAAAAAGCATGGAGCCGCCGCCGGGCCTGGCGGTTCGGCCGGTCACTGCGCCGTCCAGCCCCCGTCGATGACCAGGGCGGCGCCGGTCATGAAACTGCCGGCGTCGGAAGCGAGAAAGACCGCCGCCGGACCGAGCTCCTCCGGACGGCCCCATCGGCCCAGCGGGATGCGCTCGAGAAAGAACGCCCGGGCCTGCGGATCCTCCAGCACCACGGTGTTGATCTCGGTCACGAACGGACCCGGGCACAGGGCGTTGACCCGCACGCCGAAGGGGGCCCACTCCAGGGCCAGGGTGCGGGTCAGCTGAAGCAGCGCCCCCTTGGCGGCGGTGTACGCCGGCCGGCCGGCCAGCCCGACGAGCCCCAGCATGCTGGCCACGTTGATCACCGACCCCCCGCGCCGCTGCACCATGCACCGGCCGACGCTGCGGGCCACCAGGAAGGGGCCCACCAGGTTGACGTCCGTCACCCGCCGGAACTCCTCCTCGGTCTGATCGAGCACCGGGTTGCGGATGTTGATGCCGGCGTTGTTGACCAGCACGTCGATCCGGCCGAAGGCTTCCATGGCCTGCTCGGTCATCGCCCGGACCTCCGGATCGCAGGTCACGTCGGCCGGAACCGCCAGGCAGCGCCGCCCGGTGTCCCGGCGGATCTCGCCGGCGGCCTGCTCCAGGGCCTCGGCATGGCGGGCGACCAGCACCAGGTCGGCTCCGGCCCCGGCCAGCGCCCGGGCCATGGCCCGCCCCAGTCCCCGGCTGCCGCCGGTCACCAGCGCGACCCGGCCATCCAGCGAAAAGGGATCCGGCATCAAGACCTCCTCCGCGCACCGGCGGGCCCGGGGCACCCGCGCCGCCGGCGTTCTCAGACCAGCGAGGGCAGCGACCGCCGCACGGTATCCGGACAACGCACCGGCAGCTCCACGCTGAACCGCGAGCCGCGGCCCGGCTCGCTTTCCAGCCGGATCTGGCCGCCCAGCAGCAGCACCAGTTCCCTGGTGATCGCCAGCCCCAGCCCGGTGCCGCCGTGCTCGCGGGTCACCGACGAGTCCAGCTGGTAGAACTTCTCGAACAGCCGTGCCTGGTGTTCGGGAGCGATGCCCGGTCCGGTGTCCCACACCGTCAGCCGCACCTGCCGGCCGTCTCCGGCAGGCTGAACCTCCATGCCGATCCGCCCGCCCTCGGGCGTGTACTTGATGGCGTTGCTCAGCAGGTTGTAAAGGATCTGGCGGATCTTGCCGGCGTCGGAGTCCATCGGCGGCAGGTCCTCGGCCAGGCGCAGCTCCATCGACAGCAGCTTCTTGTCGATCAGCGGCCGCAGGAAGTCGTGCAGGGCCTCGCAGAGCTCCGCCAGCGGGAAGGAGGTCCGGTGGATCTCCACGCGCCCGGCCTCTAGCCGGGCGAGGTCCAGCAGGTCGTTGATCAGGTTCAGCAGGTCCCGGCCGCTGGAGACGATGATGTCCGCGAACCGCGCCAGGCGCGAACGGTCGGGCGTCTCGGGGGCGCTCAACGCGTCGCGCAGCAGGTCCGCAAAACCGATGATCGAGGTCAGCGGCGTGCGCAGCTCGTGGGTGACGCTGGCCAGAAACTCGCTCTTGACCTTGTTGGACTCGAACAGGGCCACGTTGGTCTCGGCCAGCTCGCCCAACCGCGCATCCAGCGAGCGGTTGATGGTCTCCAGCTCGGTGCGGGCCTTCTCCAGCCGGGCCAGCATGAGGTTGAAGGCGTCGGACAGCTCCTGGAATTCGTCCCCGGTAGCGATGGTCGACCTGGTCGCCAGGTCCCCGCCGGCCACCTGTTCGACCAGACTCTTGAGTTCCCGCACCGGCGCCAGAATCAGCTTCTGAGTCACCAGATAGAACACCAGGATGCCCATGAAGCCGGCCAGCATGCCGGCCAGCACCAGGATCAGCCGGGTCCACAGCAGCATCTGATCGGTCTGCGGCGCGGCCAGCTTCACGTCGATCAGCCCGATCAGCGGGCGGCGCTGCGCGGAAGCCTTGACCTCACGGACCGCCAGCACCACCCGGTAGGTCGAGGGCTGCCCGAAGCGGCGGATGATCTGACGCTGGATCATGAGGTTGTCGTCGGCGCTGAGCGCCTGGACGGACTCGACCAGGAACGGATCCCGCCGGACCGCCGCCAGCGCGTCGGGCAGCACGCCGTCCGGCTCGGGGAGCACCCGCCCGGCGGCGCGGACCGCGGCCAGCAGCAGACGCCCCCGGTGGAAGTGGACCAGCCGGTCCGCCAGGTCCGCGGCCGCAGGCCCGACCCGCGGCGAAAGCGACCGCATCCAGGCCAGCAGGGCCAGCGGCGACCAGGGCGCGTCCGGCTGCTGCAGCAGGATGAGCGCCGGCTTGTCCGGCGGCAGCCCCAGGTCCAGCCGGTGGATCTCCCACCAGTCGTCCAGCAGCTTCTGCTGCCAGGCCCAGTCGGAGCTGCCGGCATCCAGCCGGGCCATGGCCAGCATCGCCAGCTCGCGGGCCCGCAGGCTGTTGAGCTCGTGAACGAAGGTCTCCATGTAGTAGCCCGGCACGAACAGCGCCGCGGCGATGATCAGCAGCAGCGCCAGCCCGAACAGCAGCTGGCACTTGCGGGCGAGCGAGATGTTGAAGACCTCGGACCGGGCCATTGGCCGGGATTGTACCCTTCGGCTGACGCCGCGGCACGCTCGCCCGCCCGGCCCCAAGCGGGTAGACTCCCGGCATGCGTTTTCGACGCCGCCTCCTGCCGGCCCTCGGGTTGCTGGCCGCCGCGGGTGCGGCTGCCTGGTTCGCGCACCGCACCTACTACCGCAGCAACGCTTACCGCCTCGGCGTCGAGCGGCGCCTGGCCGGGTTCTTCGGACTGCCCGTCGAGGTCGGCCGGATTGAACCGCGTGGGCTGTCTTCCCGCAGCCTGTTCGAGGTCGCGATCTGGCTTCCCGGCCGCCGCGAGCCGATCTTCCGCTGTCCGACGGTCGAGTGGAACCAGGCCCGCCGGACCACCGTGCTGGTGCTCCGGCGACCGACCATGACCGTCGGTTCGCCGCAGTGGCGGCGCGAGGACTACAGGCGGGTGCTGCGGGCCGGCCTGGGACACGACTTCGCCGGACTGGGCATCCACCGCATCGATCTTCGCGACGCCGAGGTCGCCTGGCCCCGGGAGACTTTCTCCATCCGCGCCGGCGGCGTGGACGGGGCGATCCACTTCGACGACCGGGGCCACGGGCGGGCCGAACTGGCCGCCCGGTCGCTCAACGGCGTCCGGACCGACGGACCCATTCGCATCGTGGCCGACATCCGGCCGCAGGAGGAGGAAGACCTGATTCCCCAGGTCACGCTGGACGTGCCGCGGCTGCCCCTGGCCACCCTGGGGCTGGACGGCCTGGTGCAGTCGGAGGTGCGCCAGGGGTGGTTCGAAGGCCGGATCACCGTCCGGCAGCGGCCCGGGCCCGACACGATCGAACTCAGCGGCCGGGCCGACGGGGTGCGGCTGGAGGAGTGGACCGCGCGGGCGCCGGGCGGTCCGGTGCCGGCGCGGCTCGACCTGGAGGTCCGGCAGGCCGGGTTCCACGGCGGCCGGCTGACGGGGATCACCTTCACCGGCAAGGTGGCCGAGCTGGAGGTGGATGCCCTGCTGCGGCGGTTCGGCTGGCCGGCGGCCGGAGGGCGGCTGGACCTGGAAGTGTTCGGCGCCGGCCTGACTTCCGACGGCATCGAGGAGCTGCGGGCCTCGGGCCGGTGGTCGGGAGCGCGTTGCCAGGCCCTGACCGAGGCCTGGCCGGCTCTGGCAGGGCTGGAAGGCGATCTCACCGTGCGGCTGAACAACCTGATCGTCCGCGGAAACCGCGTCGCCCACGGCGACCTCGACTGCGACGTCCGGCCGGCGCCCGGCCGGGGCGGCACGCTGGACCGCGACGCGCTGCGACGGCTGCTCAGCGGGCACCTGGGCGTCGATCTGCCCGAGCGCATGCTGCCGCAGGCCCTGGAGTACACCTGCCTGTCCGCCCGCGTGCTGATCGAGGGCGAATCCCTGCGCATCCTCAGCGGCACCGGCCCGGCCGGGCCGGCGCTGATCACGCTGCGGCTGCTCGGCCGGGACATCCCCCTGTTGCCGCGTGTGGACCGCCGGCTTCCGGTCGAACCCCTGGTGGCCGGGCTCCGCGCACAGGCCGATCGACTGCGCGCGCAGCTCCGCGGGCTGCGCAGCCGGCCGGGGGACTGAACCTCCCGCCGGTCGCGCCGGCATCGCCGATCATTCGTGCGCCGGCTCGTACAGACCGTGCCCGGCGTAGCGCAGCTTGCCCTGGCGGACCAGCTCGTCCCAGACCGCCCGGGGATACTGCATCGGCGGCTGGACGGCCTGGATGCCGGACTTGCCGCCGGAACTCATCGCCCGCCGGCCGATCCGCGATTCGTCGTCCAGCCGGGCAAGCTTCAGTCGCTTCTTGAAGGCCTGCAGAGCCTTCTTGAGCACCTCCGGCGGAATCGCCGGCGAGCCGGGGCCCTCGAGCCTGTCCTCGCCCGGCCGGTCGGATGGATCCTCCTGCATGGCCACGCCTCCTCGATCAGACCGCCCGGCGGATGCCTCCGGCGGCAAACCTGTCCTGTGTCGATCCCGATCGCAGGCCCGCGCAGAAACCGGAACTCCATCGGTCGCCCAGGCAAGCCGCCCCGGCGGCGCGGCTTGCGGCGGGCTCAAACCCCCAGGAAAGCCTGCACCGCCCCCGCCGCCCGCAACCCCGACGCCATGGCTCCCTGAATCGACGCCACGTCCAGATAATCGCCGCACAGAAACACGCCCGGGGCGACCTGGCCGCTCCGCTCCACCGGCTCCAACGCCTCCGGAGGCTGGGCGGGGAGCGCCCGGGCGATGCGGTAGATCCGCAGCAGCCGCCAGGCCTGGACCGCAGGACCGAACCACTCCCGCATCTGGGCAAGGACCTGGACGGCCAGGAGCTCGTCGTCGCCGGGCGGCGGGCCGACGACCGATACCGAGATCAGCGCCTGTCCGGCCGGCGCGTATTGCGGCGCCACCTCGCTGGGCACGCAGAGGCTGTTGACCGGCCCGCGACCGGTGCCGTTCAGGACCAGCACCGGTTCGCGCACCGGGGGCTCCTCGGCCGCAAAGTAGAGGCACGTCGCGGGGTGGAATGCCGACGGCCCGGACCGTCGCGTCAGCCGCGCGGCTTCGGCGCCCATCTCGTAGCTGGGTTGCACAACCACTGAGATCCTCGGCTCGAAGACGTCGAGCAGGTGCGAGTCGTCCGAGCTCATCACTTCGACGTCGGCCTGCGCTTTCAGTCCGCGGTCGCGCAGCGCCTGCAGGACTCCGGTCAGCAGGGGAAAGCTGGCGGCGAAGATCGCCGTTGGCGGATGATCGCTGCTGAGTAGCGCGAGCGTCCTGGCGTGCGCGCTCCCGGAAGTCCACGCTCCATAGCTCACCAGCGTCTTGTCGGCGCGGATCCTGGCCTTGCGCAGACCGGCGAGCCATCCGGCGACGCGGTCTCGGGAAGGCGACAGACTCTCCTCTCCAACCAGAATGGCGGCCCGGCGGTGACCTTTCGAAATCAGGTGTTCGACGGCCAGCCGCGCGCCGAGGCGGTTGTCGGCCGAGACGGTATCGGCTTCGAGCCCGGACGGCATGCGCCCGGCGAAGACGATCGGCGAGTTGCCCTTGAGCAGTCCGGCGAGGCGGTCCTCCGAATTCGCCGCCATGAAAAGAATGATCCCGTCCGTCTGCCTGGATCGAAAGACGGTCAAGTACTCGGACTGCTTTTCGATGCGGTCGTAGGTGTTGCCCAGAAACAGCGAGTAACCGCGCTCGCTGCAAACATCCTCCACGCCCCGGACCACGCTGCCGAACCAGGGGTTGGCGATATCCGGGATGAGCATCCCGATGGTCTTGGTCTTCCGGCTCTGCAGGCTGCTGGCGATCCGGTTGATGGTGTAGTCCAGGTCACGGGCTGCGTCCAGGACGCGCCGGGTCAGCTCGGGGCTGACCTTGGCCGAGCGGTTCAGCACGCAGGAAACCGTGTAAGTCGAAACGCCGGCCCTTCTCGCGACATCGTAAATCGTTGGCATTCGAGATCAGGCGGGCGGGCTTATCGAGGCCGCCCGCACCATTTTATGAAACTGCAAGGGCCCCGCTACCAGGAGAACCTCCCGCCAATCTGGATCTGCCTCGGGGGCGCCGTCGCCGTAATCAGACCGTAGTTCGCATTGTCGATATTTGCGCTCGACGGCTCCCGCCAATTGACCGTGTTGAAGGCGTTGTAGCCCTCGAACCGGAGCTCGAAGCGGACTCGCTCCGTGATCGCGAACATCTTGAACAGGGAGAGATTCCAGTTCTGGAATCCGGGCTCCCGTCCGGTATTCCTGCCCAGGTTGCCGATGCCCACGTTGGAGGAGGGCTGAAAGGGGAAGCCGGGCTGGTTCGGCGCGATCAGGAACCGCCGGGACGGGCCGGAGAATGTCACTTCCGAGGACTGGCCCATCAGGTTCGCCGGGTCGATCACGTTTGGACGCTGCGAAGCGAGCGCGAGGTTGGTGTTCACCTGCGTGATGGTGAACGGCAGGCCGCTCGACGCGGAGTAGAGCGCGTTCAACTGCCACCCGCCCGCGAGCTGGTTCACCACCCCGCCCTGGTTCGCCCAGCGCTTGCCCTTGCCGAACGGCAGCTCGTAGATGACGCCGGCGACGAAGGAGTGAGTCCGGTCGAGGCTCGAAAGCGACCGTTCGATGTTGAAATACTGCCAGGGGATCTGGAACGAGTCGGCCTGGTTGGAGGCGTTGTCCATGTTCTTGGAGTATGTGTAGTTGGCGTCAACGCTGAACCCTTGGCTGAACCGGCGGGTGGCTTTCATCTGCAGGGAGTGGTAGTGGCTGAGAGCGTCGTAGAGCACGGCGTTGAAGGCGGCGATGCGGTTGTAGGGACGAAGGGTCTGCACCGGAACGCGGTTGATGGAGACGGCGGCGGACTGATCGAGAGTCAGGTTATTCGCTGCAACCGAGCGCGAGAGGTGAGTGGACCGGCTGGCGACGTAAGCGGCTTCGACGACCGTGTTGAAGCCCACTTCCCGCTGAACGCTCAGGGTCCATTGGTAGTTGACCGGCAGCTTGTCATTGGGATCGTAGGTGAATCCGCCGGTCGCCAGGGGGCGGGCGACCGTGGCCGCGTTGAACAACGCGAGAGGATCAGGGACATCGGTCAGGCCTCCGCCGACGGGGAAGCCCTGAGTAAAGGAGAATGGCTGCGCGCGCCCAACACCCTGGTCGACGAAGGATTGGGCGTTGGTCCATCCCGTGTAGGAGACCAACTCGCCGTTGTTGACCCAGAGATTTGAGTAGAACATGCCGAAGCCCGAGCGCACGACGGTCTTGGGATTCAGCGAGTAGGCGACGCCGATTCTCGGACCGAAGTTGACCAGATCGTTGTTGAGGTTGAGGTTCTTGGAGGCGTTGCGGCCGGGCACCAGCAGTTGACCGGTCCCCATCTCGACGCGCGAATAGACGTTGTTCTTGACGCCTTGCTTCGTCTCCAGTTCATACCTGAGCCCGAGGTTCAGCGTCAACTTTTGCGTCACCTTCCAGTCGTCCTGGAAGAAGAAGCCGAAGTTGTAGTTGTACCGGTTGATGGGAATCTGCGGGACGGGATAACTCGCCGTCTTCACCGCCCCCATCAGCAGGTCGGCCAGGGCGTTGATCGGGTTGTTGCGGCCGACAGTGCCGCGGCCGGTGATCTCGCCATTGAAATTGTAGGTACCTGAGGTGTTGTTGGCGGCGATGTACCAGAACTGGTTCTGATACATCTGCCCCCCGAAGCGCATGGAGTGGCGGCCCTTCTGCCAGCTCATGATGTTGCTGATGCTTGCCGGCTGGTGGATCCAATCCTGATAGTTACTGTTCCCGTAGTTGCCGTAGCCGCCGGCAATGCTGACGGTCGGCAGGGTTGTGCCGATCTTGTTTTGCATCCCGAGTTCCCTGGTCACGTCATAGTCGGGGTACCAGGGCTCGATGACGCGCGGGTCGCGCTGGGCGCTGGCCAGCAGCTCATTGCCCATGCTGGGCGAGATCATCCTCGTGTAGCCGATCGTCATGCGCCGGATGTTGCGGAACCGGGGTCCGATGGTCGTATTGAGCGGCGAATCGAAGTCGCGGATGAGATCGCGGGGGCCCTCGTTGACGTGCGAGTAGGTCACGAAGATCTTGTCGAGGTCAGTGGGGCTGTAGTCGGCGCGGAAGGTGCCGAAGTTCTTATTGTCGTTCTGGCCGGACTGCCGCGCCCAGTTGTCCGTTGATATCCCGAAGCGTGAATTGTAAATGCCCGTCTGGTTCGGCGCCGGAAAGATGCCCATCAGTTTCTGCGCGGCCGAATCGAGGCGCGCGGCGGGAATCGTGTTGTTCGGGAAAGGATCGTTCGTCGTGGGGTCGTAAACGGGAACGGGCACGCTGCTGAAATTGCCGCCGCGGATGCTCGGATCGGGGATGGTCCGCAATCGAGGCGTGGGGATCGAATCGCGGATGCCCTCGTAGGAGAGGAAGTAGAAGAGGCGCCCGCGCGTCCTGGGAACGAGCCCGCCGGCGGTAGCGCCGAACTCGTTCCTGATCAGCGTGCCCTTGGGGATGCCGCGGGCGTTGTTCTCCCAACTGTTGGCATTCAGGACCGCGTTTCGGAGGAACTCGTAAGCGCTGCCGTGGAAGTCCTTAGTGCCGGACTTCATTTGAAATGAGATGACGCCGCCGGAGGTCCGGCCGTACTCGGCGGAGTAGGCGTTGGCGAGAACCTTGAACTCCTGAATCGCCTCGATGGAGCCGATGCGCTCGCCGATGCCGCCGATGTGGGTTGTGGACGCGCCATCGACGACATAAGCGTTGCTGCCCTTGCGGCTTCCGTTGAGGCTGAGGCCGCCGGAGTAGTCGAGGCTGCTGGGGTCGTCGCCGGCGGCGGAGACGCCCGTACTCAGCATAAGCAGAGAATAGGGCGCGCGGCCGTTGAGCGGCATGTTGATGATGTCCTTCGAGGTGATGGTCTCGCTCTGCTCGGAGGACTCGAGTTGGAGCGGCGTGACGGCGGCCTGGACCTCGACCGACTGCTGGACGTCGCCGAGCTCGATCTGAACGTCCTGCCGGGCTCTCATCGCCGCGTCGAGCCGCAGGTTGCGAACCGTCTTGCGCTTGAAACCGTCGGCCTGCACGTCGAGCGAGTAGACGGCCGGGGCCAGGTTCGGCAGCAAGTAGATTCCTTCGGCATTGGTGGTGACCCGGGTGGTCAAGCCGGTGGCGGCGCTGGTAATGGCGACCTGCGCGTTGACGACGGCGGCCCCGGCCGGGTCAGTGACGATTCCGGTCAGTGTGGCCAGGTTGGACTGGGCGGCAAGGCCAAGCGGGACGGCGAGAGCGAGGAGGGCGAGACGGAACAGCATTCGAGATCTCCTAAGCGGTTAGTAACCGTGCTGACAGCATTCTAAGCGATTAGCCAACGGGAGTAAAGGGAATCACCCCGACACAAAGCAACAAAGGAGTGTCAACGCAAAGTGGAAATTTCCCCTTGGGCCTGGGCCTTGAGCGGGCCTTCGTCCAACAGCGTCCCGTCGGGGTTGGCGGAGCCGGGCAAGCGGCCCAGGTGTTCAGAATCTCACGACGCGATCGCCTCCGCTGAACGAATTGAGCAGGCGTTCGTAGCTGCCCATCCTGGGCCCGCCAGCGCACGCAGCGGGCTCCGCGACATAATCTAGCCATGCGGACAGTGACGTTGGAGCAGCCCGGCCGGTTCGTGTTCGGGCGATCGGAGAGACCCGCCGAGGCGGGTCCCGGCGAGGCGCTTGTTCGAGTGCTGACCGTGGGCGTTTGCGGAACGGATTTGCACGCATTCGAGGGCACGCAGCCGTTCTTCAGCTATCCGCGAATCCTAGGGCATGAACTTGCCGTTGAGGTCCTCTCCGTTGGAGACGGAGTTGAAGGGTTGAAGCCCGGTGACCGGTGCGCTGTCAATCCCTACATGACCTGCGGCGAGTGCGGCGCATGCCGACGCGGGCGCACGAACTGCTGCGCCAAGATGAGCGTCTATGGAGTGCACACCGATGGCGGGATGCGCGATGCCGTCGTGCTGCCCGCGAAACTACTCTACACTTGCGGAAAGCTGGCGCCCGCGCAGATTCCTTTGGTGGAAACGCTCAGCGTCGGCTGCCACGCGGTAGGGCGTTCGGACGCTGAACCTGGCGATCGCGCGATCGTGATTGGAGCAGGGCCCATTGGGCTCTCGGTGATTGAATTCCTCCGCGCGGCGGGCGCGGATATCGGCGTCGTGGAAAAAATGCCTGAACGGCTGGCTTTTGCGGCCCGCCACTATGGCTTGAAGCGATCCTATCCCTCGCATGCCGAGGCTCGCCAGGAAGCGCCTTCCTGGCTGGTATTCGACTGCACGGGCGATCGCGAGTCGATGGAAGAGGCCATCCAACTGCTCGAGCAGGGCGGCAAGCTCATCTTTGTCGGAATCGTCAATCAGAAGGTGTCGCTGTTCGACCCGGATCTCCACCGCCGCGAGGCCACCATTCTGGCAAGCCGCAACAGCACGCCCGCCGAGCATCATCGAACGATGCGCCTGATGGAGAGCGGCGCGATGGATGTCTCCGCCTGGCCTACCGAAATCGCCGCGCCGGAGAAGATGCAGGAGCGGTTCCCTCTCTGGATCCGGCGCGAGGCGGGCATCGTCAAGGCCGTCATCGAATGGGCGTGAGGCGCAAATCCGATCTTGCCGTGAAGCAATGCAAGCACTGCAAACGGCGGGTTTAAGGGAGCGCGGCGCGGAAGCCCCGCTGACCCGCTGGTTTTGCGAGGCCTATCAATCCTCGGAGGCCCCTTCGGCAAGGAGCGGCCGGTCCAGCGTGGAACGGTCCGCCTAATCGCTCACGCAGACTTTCAGCCGCCGGTAAATCATGCCGGGAATCGAGGCGAACTTCTGATAGTTGTCCGTGCCGATGAAGATCCAGCGGAAGCCCTCGAACGGTGAATTAAACCTGCCCGCCTTCAGCAGGACGCCGTCGCGCTTGAGGGTCGATTCGCCGCCCGTGGTGTCCCACGTGCCCTCGATGCGGTACCAGCGGTCCTCCCATTCGAGCGGCGCCACCGCCTGTTCGAAGCTCCGTCCGCCGGGCCTGTAGGTGAGCCGCAACATCATTCCTTCATGGATGAGGCGGAGTTGGTAAAAGCCCTGCGTTTTGCGGTCGCCGTCTGCGGCGGCTTCCTCGTTCCAGGCTGAAAAGAGCGAGTGCTTCGGCTTGTGTCTGAGCGGTCCCTTGATTTCGATCTCCACACGGCCCTTCCTGTAGTGTTTGCCGAGATCGTACTTGAGTTGCGATTCAAAATTACGGACCTTCCAGCCGTCCGGGGTGAAATCGCCGGGGTCGCGCGGCCGCGCGGCGGCGGTGCGGCCGGTGGTGAAGTCCTCGTCGATAGGGCAGGCGGGCGGCTGGCCCGCGGTCGAGCGCAGAAGCGCCGCCAGAGAGAGGATGGTTGCTGAAGTAATGATTGACATGATACTAATGTGGTCATAGTATATCACATAGGCATCCCGCAGGGAGCCGATTTCAACGCTTGGGGGCGCAGGACGATTCATGCAGCAGACTCCGTGGGTCATCGTGATGGCATTGGCAGGACTTGGCATTCCGGCCTCGGCGCAGACAGTGACAGCCACCGTGGTTGGAACGATCGCGGATGCATCCGGAGCGGCTGTCCCGGGAGCGACGGTCCTGTTGGAGGAAAAGGCGACAGGCCGGAGCTTGCGCGCCGTGACCGACAGCAGCGGCGACTATACGGTCACACAGTTGAAGCCGGGTTTCTACAAATTCTCGGCCGAAGCGAAGGGCTTCAAGAAGACCGTTACCTCCGAGATCGAGTTGCTTGTGAATCAGACCGCGCGCGTCGATCTGACCCTGCAGGTTGGGGAGGTGAGCGAAAGCGTCGAGGTCACTGCGGCGCCGCCGCTGGTGGCATCTGAGACCAGCTCGGTGAGCCAGGTGATCGATTCGCGGCAGATGGCGGATCTGCCGCTGAAAGGACGCAGCTTTTATACTCTTGCCGTGCTTGCTCCGGGAACGGTCCCGACCGCGCCGAACTCATTCGTCGCCAGCCGGCGCCCGATGCCGGGAGGGCTGAACGCGCCGGCATTCAATGTCGGCGGCGCGCGCGAAAAATCGAACGGCTACCTGATCGACGGAGTCGACGCGCAGGATCCACACTACCTCACGCCGTCGTTCTTCGCCTCAGTCGACGCGGTGCAGGAGTTCAGGCTGGAAACAAACGCATTCTCGGCTGAGTTCGGGCGCTCGGCGGCGCAGGTGAATGCGACCACCAAGTCGGGCGCCAACGAGTACCACGGTTCCGCGTACCACTTCTTCCGCAACGACGCTCTCGACGCGACAAACTTCTTCGACAACCGGAACGCGCGCGGCAAGGCCCCGCTCCGGTACAACCAGTTTGGGGCGACCTTCGGAGGTCCTCTCAGCGTTCCGAAGCTTTACGAGGGGAGAAACCGCACGTTTTTCTTCGTGAACTATGAGGGAACCCGCGTGCGCCGGGGTAGGACCGGGCAACTCAGCGTCCCTACCGCCGAACAGCGGGCCGGCGATTTCAGCCAGATCGGCTTTCGCAACAACCGGCCAATCTACGACCCCGCCACCACCCGCCCGAACCCCAGCGGATCGGGCAACATCCGCGACCCCTTCGCCGGCAACCGCGTCCCGGCGGCCCGCATCGGTGACTTCGCCAAGACCGTCCTTGCGCTTTATCCCCAGCCGACGGTCAACACCGCGACCGGGAACAACTACTTCGCGGGCTTGAGCGACCTCAGCGACAACAATCAGGGGATCGCCCGGCTCGACCATCGATTCAATGACCGCAATTCGGTCTTTTACCGGTTTGCGATTTTCGATGGCCCTCAGAGCAACAAGAGTCCGATTGACAACGGCGGCTCCACCACGGACGTGCGGACATACAACATGGCCTTCAATTACGTGCGGAGCTTCTCCTCGAGCGTCATCAATGAACTCCGGATGGGCTACAACCGGCCGACCTACCTGATCCTGCAGGACGGTTCTTACGGGACCGACTACGCGACTTTGCTGGGAATCAAGAACCTGCTCCGCGATCCGATCGCCTGGGGCGTGCCGGCCGTGAGCTTGACGGGCTTCACAGGAATTGGCAGCGGACTCAACCCGACGACGCAGGTTTCCAACGTCTACCATCTCGTCGATCATGTGTCGGTTATCCGCGGCTCGCACACGCTGAAGACCGGGATCGACTTCCGGAAGACCAATTACAACGACCGGAGCGAGAACAGCGCGCGCGGCTCATTCGGGTTTACCGGCGTCATGACGGCGATTCCCGGTTCGACGTCCACAGGCGTCTCGGTGGCGGATCTCCTGTTGGGGAATCCCATCACAGCGTCGGGTTCGGCCACCTCGCTGGCGGGAAACTTCAATGGATTCACCTATGCGTTCTTCGTGCAGGACGACTGGCGAGTGAACCGCCGGATGACCCTGAATCTCGGATTGCGCTACGAACTCAACACGCGGTATTCGGACGTTCAGAACAGGC
This sequence comes from uncultured Solibacteraceae bacterium, assembly GCA_964461075.1. GTDB lineage: Bacteria > Acidobacteriota > Terriglobia > Bryobacterales > Bryobacteraceae > JACADU01. The sequence continues at coordinate 15,920 of CAYWST010000020.1, forward strand.
TCACGCTATTCGACACGGCCTATCCCGGCGGAAGGCTGCTTATCGCCGGTGGCAGCCAGGCGTGGATCCCCGCGTCTGCGCCGGCGGTGGTCGATTCGGGCACGCAGACTCCGCGGGGGCTCCTGCCGAACGACGCCAATAACTGGGCGCCCCGCATCGGCGTTGCGTTCCGTCCTTACGGCGATGGCCGCATGGCGATCCGCGCGAGCTATGGGTTGTTCTACGAAATCGTCGAACTGCAGGACGTGAGGACATTCGTGCGAAATCCGCCGTTCGGAGAAGTGATCGCTCTCCGCGGCGACGCCAACGCGAATTCAAACAGTCCGTCCGCGCTTCGCGTCACTGATTTGTTCCCTGAGCGCGGTTCGCCCCGATCGCGGCCCGGCATCTTCGGGCCCTATGACGAGTACAGAGATCCCTATTACCAGCAGTGGAACGTCACCGTTCAAAGGGCGCTCAGGGGGGACATGGCGCTGGAGGCCGGCTACATCGGATCCAAGGGAACTCGACTTGCCCAACGTCTGAATCTGAACCAGGCCCGCCTCGACGCCGACCCATCCCGGCCGACGCCGATTCTCTCTCGCCGGCCTTATCCTCTTTTCGGCGATACGATTCGCCTGACCGACAACGGCGCCAACTCGACTTATCACGCCGGCTTTGTGAAGCTGGAGCGGCGTTATTCCTCGGGCTTCTCCTACCTTGGCTCCTATACCTTCTCCAAGGCGCTGGACGCCTCCTCCCTGATCGACGATCAGCCGCGCGACATCTACAACCTGCGGCTGAACAAGAGCCGCTCGGGATATGACATCCGCCACCGTATCGTGGCCAGCGGCAGCTACGAACTCCCATTCGGGAAAGGGAAGCGCTACATGAACAGCAATACGGCCGCCGACCTGATCCTTGGAGGATGGCAGGCCAACACCATCGCTCAGTGGAGAAGCGGCTTTGCGTTCAGCGTGCTCTCTGGACTGGACACCTGCAACTGCGCCGCGGCAGGACAGACGGCGCAGCAGATCGGGGACCCCTCAAGCGGATTCACCAAAAGCATCGACCGGTGGTTCAACACGAGCGCGTTCGCGCGGCCTGCCACGGGCACGTTCGGATCGAGCGGGCGGAACATCCTGGATGGACCGGCGCAGATCTCGTTCGATGTATCGCTCTTCAAGTCGTTCCGGTTCCGCGAACAGATCGTGCTGCAGTTCCGGGCCGAAGCGTTCAACGCATTCAATAACACCGGATTCAACCAGCCGGGCGGGACTGTGGGTACACCCACGTACGGCGTGATTCAAGGCGCAGCCGATCCGCGCGTGATCCAACTGGCGCTGAAATTGAAGTTTTAATTGAGTCCGAATTCGTGGCGCCGTTCAGCGCGCGGCGCAGGAACCGAGCGTGTAGCTGAACTCGTCCTGCACCCAGGCGGGCTTGCCGCGCAGCACGGCGACGATCTGGACGCGGACGCTTTCCGGCGCGAAGAAGAGCCTGGCGAAGTGATGCGCTGTGTTATCGCGGAACGCGGTGTGAGACGGCGGAGGATTTGTCTTGAAGTCGGCGAATCGGCCGTTGATGTTACTCTGCTTGCCGCCCGGCCCCACCTTCAGGTAGACCGTGCCGTCGCCGCCGCCATAGCAGTCCTTGGCCTGACTGGTGAGTTGAATTTTGTCCGGCACGCCCCGCAGAGGATAGGTCCTCTCGTAGGACTGATCGTGACAGGTCAACACCAGCCGCACGCCGTGCTTTTCGAAGACCGGGCCGAGCTGTCTCCGGTAATCCATGTTGGAGGGATGATTCGAGCCGTCTGAGAACGGGGCCACGTGCAGATAGGGAACCAGCCATTTCCTGCCGGCCTTGCGAGCCTTCTCCAGGTCCGCGTCGATCCAACGCAGGACCGTTTCGGGGAAGGAGCCGCTCTCCGAGTCGGCCGCGAGGATCGAGACGAAGTGCGCATCGCCCACGTCGAAGGAATAATAGCGCCGGTTGTCCAGACCCTCGGGCGTCGGAGAGCGGTCGGCCCAGAACAGATAACCCTCTTTGAGGAAGATCTCATGGTTGCCGTAAGTGGGCATCATGGGCGCCTTGACGGCGAAGGGCATGACCATGTTGAACCAGTAGTCAATCGTCTTGTCGAGCGTGCCGAAGCGCTTGTCGGTGTTGTAGTACGCGGCGTCTCCACCCCAGAGGATGACCGTGGGGTTGAGCTTCGCCACTTCGCCGACCACCTCGCGCGTGCCGGTCGACAGGCCGTCCAGCCGTCCGTCCAGTCCAGTGTCGGCGACGAAGACGGCTTCAAACGGCTTGCCCGGCTGCGGCGCCGTGCTGAACGAGTGAGCGCTGCTCCAGGACGCTGAAGGTCCCGCAACGCGGTACTCGTACCTCGTGCCGGGTTGAAGGCCCTGCACGAGGACTTCGTGCAGTTGGCCTTCGGTCCCGCTGGGCCGCGGCGCGCCGCCGGCCCGGCGCCAGGCGCTCTCTCCCATCCGCCGGTATTCCACGGTGGAGGGGACTGATGGATCAATGGTTCTCCAAAGCACAGTGACCGTCGTGGAGGCGTCACGGATCCAGGCGAGGTGAATCTGATCCGGCGGAGCAGACGCGGGTTGCCCGGCCAGGAACAGCGGAACGGCGAAAAGCATGGCTGAATGTCTGGGCATGACATTCATATGCTACTGATATATTTAAGTGAGGTCAAAGCGTGCGGCTCAAAACGCGATCGTCACCCTCGGGCCTTCCGCCGAGGAGCCGTGCAGAAGGCTGTCGAGAAGGAACTGTGAGGCGTGGTCGAAGTGCTCGTGGATCAGCGCCGCGGCGCGCGCCCCGTCCCTGGCGAGCAGGCAATCGACGATGGCCAGATGCTCATGGTGCGAGGAGAGGATCTTTTCCGGGAGTTGGATGGACAGGCTTCGAAATCGCGTGAAATGATCCTGCATGGAGAGAATCATGGAACGAAGCACATCGTTGCCACAATGCTCTACGATAATCTGATGCACTCGCTTTCCTGTCTCCGACATGCCTCGCGTGTCGATGGCTCCGGATTCGGAGTAGGCGGAAAGCTCGTCGCGCAGCGTCCGCAGCGCATCCTCCGGGAGCCTTGCGGCCGCCTCGCGGGCCGCTTCGCCCTCCAGGAGGCGGCGGACGCGGTACATATCGCGAATCTGCCTGAGGTCGAGATACGAGACGAAGGTGCCCAGCCGGGGGCGGATATCGATGAGGCCCTCGCGCTGGAGCCGCAAAGTCGCCTCCCGCACAGGCGTGCGGCTCAGCCGGAGGTCGCGGACATACTTCTCCACGGGAACGGCGTCGCCGGGCCGCAGGCGGTTGGCAAGGATGTCGGCTTTCACGGCGCGGTAAGCGTGGTCCATTGCCGACAGCTTGCGGTTCACGGGCGTGGATTCGCTCCGTTTGGGCGAGCTTCTCATCTTGCGATGAGCGGATTTGCTGCGCATCATTGGCATTGTATCCGATCCGGCAGGCTGATTCGATCCGGCTCGCGTCTCTTGACATTTGACTGATATATCTGTTATTCAGGATAGGACACAAGGCGAAACAGCAAGTGCAGATTTCCGCGCCCAGCGTCCCGAACTCCCAGCCCGCCGGCGGAGGGATCCGCATGACATCGTGGCAGTGGAAACTCTGCGGATTCCTGCTGCTCGCCACGGCGCTCAGCTATCTCGACCGTCAGGCCTTGAGCGTGGTCGCTCCCGTGGTGGCCGGCGAGCTGAAACTCGACAACGAGCAACTCGGACGGCTGCTCTCGGCGTTCTTCTACGCCTATGCGGCGATGCATATCCCGATCGGCTGGATTCTGGACCGCTATAACATCAGGATCACCTATGGCCTCTTCGTCGCGATGTGGTCGGGCTCGCAGATTCTGGCTGGGGCGGCGCGCGGGTTCGGCGAGCTGTTCGCCTGCCGGCTGTTGTTGGGCGCGTTCGAAACCGCCGGCCAGACCGGCGCAGCCCGGATCATCGCCCGAGCGCTGCCCGCGCGGGAGCGTACGTTCGCCAACGGGCTCATGATGAGCGGGGGCAGCATCGGCGCGATCCTCGCGCCCCTGCTCATGATTTTTCTCGCAAACCGGTACGGATGGCGGTTCGGCTTCGTCGTGCTTGGCTCGCTTGGCCTTGTCTGGTCCGTAGCCTGGTTGCTCTGGTTCAGACCCAGGCCCGAAACCTTGCAGAGCGCCGCCAATCGCGCCAACCTAGGCGATGCGGACCGCATCGGCGTCATTCTCCGAAACCGGAAGTTTTGGGCGTGTACGGCCGGCGCGGCCTGCACGATTCCGATCATTCACATCAGCTCTTCCTGGATGCCCACTTACTTTGTGCAGGAGTGGGGGCTAAAGGTCAGCGGAACGCTGAGCGGGTATCTCTTCCTGGTTTACGCGGGGTTGGATATCGGTTTCATTGGCGGCGGCGCCGCCGTCTCATGGCTGATTTCGCGCGGCTGGACGGTGGCGCGGGCGCGGGTGCGGATGTTGTGGATCTCGGCGGCGGCGATGCTGTCGATCGCCCTCGTTCCCTTTGCGCCGGCCGTCGGGTTTGCGATCGCCGGCATTTTCCTGCTCAACGTGGGGCGGGCATGCTGGGGGGCGCTCTTTCTGGCGTTCAACCAGGACATCGCGCCCGGACGAGTTGGGCTGGTGGCTGGCGTGATGGGTTGCATCGGGTCGTTGATGGGCGCCCTTCTGGTTTGGCTGATCGGTTGGGTGAGCAAGACCCGCGGGTTCGACGGCCCGTTCTGGATGATCGCCGTGCTCGTCGTCGCGGGCACATTGCCGGTAGCGCTGGCCGGTTGGGAGGACCATGCTTCGGAGGAGGATAAGCAATGACGTACCGCGTGGCAGTGGCGGCGGGAGACGGCATCGGACCGGAGCTGACCGAGTCGACCCAGCGTGTGCTTGAAGCCGCGGGCGCGAGCATCGAATGGGTGGACGCGCCGGTCGGAAAGGCCGCCGTGGCCCGCTGCGGCGAAGAGCTCCCGTGGAGTTCTCTCGAGACGATGCGCAGGCTCGGCGTCGTCCTCAAGGGGCCGCTGATCGCGGAGCGGCTGAGCGGCGGCGCGGTGGTCAACGCGCCGGAGGGATCCCGCGCGCACCCCAGCGTGAACAACGGTCTGCGGCGCGAACTCGACCTTTACTCAAATCTGCGGCCCGTCCGCGGTTTCGCACCCGTTTCCGGCCGGTACGCCGGCATGGACCTGATCATCGTTCGCGAGGTGACCGAGGATATTTACAGCGGCATTGAGCGCAGCATCAGTGACGAGTGCGCCGAGGCGGTGAAGCGGATCACAGCCCAGGCCAGCCGGAGGATTGCCAAATTCGCGTTTGATTACGCGCGCAGTTCCGGGCGCAGCCGCGTGACCGCCATCCACAAGGCGAACGTCCTGCATAAGACGGACGGTCTCTTCCTGAGGTGCGTCCGCGAGGTCGGCTCAGGCTATGCTCCAATCCTTTGCGACGACCGGATGGTAGACGCCGCGTGCTACTTGATGGTCAAGGACCCGTCTGCCTTCGACGTGATGGTCCTGCCGAACCAATATGGCGATATCCTTTCGGATCTCGCGGCGGGACTCGCAGGGAGTCTTGGCCTCGCGCCCGGCGCCAACTTCGGCGAATCCGTGGCGATGTTCGAGGCCGCCCACGGCGCGGCGCCGGACATCGCCGGCAAGGGCGTCGCAAATCCGGTGAGCCTGATTCTTTCCGGCGCGCTGCTGCTTGACCATCTCGGCGAGCGCGAAGCGGGGGAGCGGATTCGTCTGGCGGTGCAACAGGTTCTGGGAGAAGCGCGTACGCTCACTCCCGATCTCGGGGGCTCGGCCACGACCGGCCAGTTGACTGAGGCCATCTGCCTGGCCTGTGAGAATGTCGCCGTATGAGCCTGAAGGGCGCCATCGACACACACGTGCATTCGGGGCCGGACGTCCGGGAAAGGAAAACGACTTCGTATGAGCTGGCGAAGGCGGCGCGAGACGCAGGGATGCGGGCCATCGTGCTCAAGAACCACCACTGCTCTACCGTGCCGCTGGCCGCCGCGCTGTCAGAAGCGCTGCCCGGACTCGACGTTCGCGGGGGGCTCGCGCTCAATCGCGCCGTGGGAGGCTGGAACGTGGAAGCGGTGGAGGCCGCGCTAAAGATGGGGGCCGTGGAGATCTGGATGCCGACGCTTTCCGCGGAGAATGAGCGGGCCTACCGGGGGTTTCCCGGGACTGGCATGCGGGCTCTGGACGATGAGGGACGAGTACTGCCCGAAGTGATCGAAATCGTGAAGCGAATCGCGCGCGCCGGCGTGGTTCTCGGTACCGGACATCTTTCGGCGGCCGAAACCGCCGCCGTGGTTGCGGTGGCGCGCGAGGAGCGAGTCCGGGCGATTCTGGTCACCCACCCGGAGATTAACTTCATCGCCCTGCCGCCAGAGTCGCAGCGGCAGTTGGCCGGCCCCGGCCTCTTTTTCGAGAGATGCTTCTGCCGCGCGGGCTTTCACCGCGACTGGCCCGGCCTCGCAGCCGATATTCGCGCAGCGGGTGTCGATTCCTCCGTCCTGGCCACGGATCTCGGCCAGCCTGACAACCTGCATCCGGTCGAGGGGCTGGAACTCTTCCACCAGCGGATGATCGAGCAGGGCTTTTCCGCGTTCGAAATGGAACGCATGACAGCGGCCAACCCCGCAGTCGCGCTGGGGCTGGAGTGATCGATGGCGACGCGGCGCATCTCCCTCATTCACGCCTCACCGGCAGCCATCGCGCCGCTGGCGCGCTACTACGCCGAAGCCGAGCCCGAATGGATCGTCACGAACCTGCTCGACGACGGCGTCATGCGGCACTTCAGGGAAGGGAACGAGCCCGCGGTGGAAAGCGGGCTGCTCAGTCTGGTCGAGCGCGCCTGCGGCCGCTATCAGGCCGAGGCGGCGCTGGTGACCTGCTCAGCCGCGAGTCTCGGTCTCATCCGCAGGCTCTCCGCCGCGTCCGTCGTGCCCCTGATCAAAATCGACGCTCCCATGGCCGAAGCCGCCGTGCGCGCAGGCGCGAGGCTCGGCGTTCTGGTCACTTTCCCGCCCACCGTGGAACCCACTCGCGCGCTGCTTGCCGAGGTGGCGCAGGTCGCGGGCCGGAAGATCGACATCAAGACCGAACTGCGGGAAGAAGCGTTGAACGCGCTTCTGCAGGGCGACTCCGCCTTACACGACAGGCTGCTCTCTGAAGGCGCTCGGGCTCTCGGTGCGGCCGGCGTCGAGGCCATCGTGCTGGCGCAGGTCTCCATGGCCCACATGCGCGCTCAGTTCGAGCGCCAACTCGGAGTGCCGGTCTTCTCGAGCCTGGAGACAAGCCATCGCGCGCTGAAGGAGGCTCTCGACGGATGATGCGGTTGTGCTACACCGTGGCCACGCCTGAGTGCGAGGATCGCGAAATGCTCGCTTTGCGCAGGCCGCTCGGAGACGCCTTCGAACTCCTTGCTTCCGCGGGATACCAGGCGGCGGAGTTGATGGTGCGCGACCCCGCGCGCCTCTCGCCGCAAGTGATCCTCAGGCAGGCCGCCGATGCAGGACTCACGCTCCCGGCGGTGAGCACCGGACAACTTCGTAAGGAAGAGGGTTTCCAGCTATGCGCGCTCGACGAGGGAGCGCGGACGCGCGCTGTCGAGGCGCTGAAACGCGTCGTCGATTTCGCCGCAGCCGCCGGCGCGGGTGTCGTCAACATCGGCACGCTTCGCGGCCAGTTGCCCTCGGGCGAGAACCGCGAGAAAGCCGCGAACGCTGCCGTTCGGAGCATGGAGCAGGCTCTGGCGCATGCCGCGCAACTGAGAGTCAAGTTGGCTGTCGAGCCGCAGTGCCGCTCCGTCAGCAACTGGATCAACACCGTCTCCGAGGGCCTCGCACTCCGCGAGAGGTTCAGCGGCCCGAGGCCGGGGCTCGTCTTCGACGCCTATCATGCGTTGCTCGAAGAGCGGTCGCTCTTTGCCGCCCTGATCCGTGCCAGCGCTCATGTCGCGTGGGTTCAGGTTTCCGACAGCAACCGGCAATCGCCCGGTCTGGGGCAGCAAAACTTTGGCGAGCTGATTCGAGCGCTCGCAGCGCTTGGCTACGACGGCTTCGTGTCGGTTGAGTGCCTGCAGCGTCCTGACGAGGAGTCAGCCGTTCGCCAGGCGGCGCGTCATCTCATTCCACTGATCGAGGAGTCCAGGTTATGATTCAACGAATCGGCGTTTCTCTTGCAGTCCTGCTTTCGGCGGCGGCCCTTGCGCCGGCCTTGGAAATCGCAACCGGCAAGATGCTGGGGCCGAAGTACGACCAGCGCTCTTTCTACATCCGGGAGACAGGCGGCAAATGGCGAAAAACCTACACAGGCAAGCAATTCCGGCCTGAAGCCGCCGGCCGGTTGATGAACCTGCGCATCGCACAGGCCTTGTTCCACGACGAGTGGTTGACGGAGTTCCCATTTGACGCCGAGAAGAATACGGACGCAGTCATCGCCGCGCTTGATACGTACGAGAGGCACGGCGTGCTGGCGGTAAATGTCTCGCTGCAATGCGGTAATCCGGGATACAACCGGGAGTTCGCCGAGATCAAGCGTTCCACGGCGGCGAAAGCCGGGCCCGGTCAGGGGATGCTCTGCGGCGCCTTCCTCCCCGACGGCTCCATGAAAAAACCCTGGCAGGACCGGTTGCTTCGTTTCATCCGGGCCGCCGATCGGCGCGGGATGATCGTCGACCTGATGTACTTCTACCAGTCGCAGGACGAGGTCCTCAAGGACCGGGCTGCGATTCACAACGCCGTCCGGAACGCCACGGACTTTCTCATCGACAACAACCTCCGCAACGTGATCATCGAGATCGCAAACGAAACCGATATCCGCGGCTGGGACCACGATCTCTACATCGAGCGCGATATGGGAGCGCTGATCGAGATCGCCCGCTCCCGCTTCAAGGAGAAGAAGGCGCCCTTTGTCCTTCCCATCTGCCATTCGTCAGGTCCTTCTATGAAGCTGTTCGACAGCACTGTGGTGCATAGCGACCTGACTGTGATCCACGGCAACAACAAGACGCCCGAGGCAAAAGGCTCCCGCACAAAGGAACTCCACCTCGACAGGCTGGCTCCCGGCCCGATTCTGATGAACGAGGACGACAACGGCCGGGCGACCAGCGAAGAGAACCTGAAGAAAGAACTTGCCAGTTGCGACGCCGTCTGGGACGCCGGCGGAAGCTGGGGCTACATGCCCTGGCGGCAGACTCAGATGTTCCCGTTCCGCTACTACAATCCGATCGGCGATTCGCAGGACGAGAAGTACTTCCGCGCGGTTCTGGAACACATCAAGGCGAAAGTCATGCGATAGTCCGGCGGCTTCAAAAAAATCTAAAAAATGAGGTCTATTTCCTCATAGATTAAATTATACTCATCTCATGGGTAGCTCAGTTCGGACTGCTGATGCACCTGAGGACAGAAGCCCGGTCAGCCTGAAGGTAGGCCATGGCGAGATCGATCGGCAGCGAAGCGAGTTTTTCTTCCAAGTCGCTGTAATCAAGGACCTTATACGAGACTCCGAGCGGTCAAAGGAAGCTCTCTTTTCTCTGCGCGGCCTCCTCGCGCGCTTTCGGGAGCATTGCGCCTTCGAGGAGAACCTGATGGAGCAAGTGAGATACCCGCATTTTCAACGGCATCGGGAAGATCACCGGCGGCATATGGAGGAAGGCGATCGTCTTCTCAGGGAGTTCGAGACCCGGAATGATGGGCGCGTCCGGCAGATGTACGACTGCTGGAAGGGCTGGTCGGTGGCGCACTATTTGGGTGAAGACCTCGAATTCGGCAGATTTCTGAGGACTGTGCGGTTCACCTCAGACTAGCCGGGGAACACCTTCCGGACCTTCTCCAGGAATGCGGCGACTTTGATGCGCGGATCGCCTGCGCCGAGGGTTTCAATCGGAACCACGCCTCGATAACCGCCCTTGTCAATGATGGCCCTCACCCGGATCAAGTCCGTCGGGACCTCGCGCGTCCCGTAGAAGACATTCTCCTTGAGTTGCCAGGAAACCGCATAGGGCAGAAGCCGTTCGATTTCCTCGTAGGCGTCCTTGACCCGCAGGCTTCCGACATCCAGGATCACTCCGAACCAGGGGGATTGTACGGCCTCGACGATCCGGATTGTCTCATCGGCGGTCTTGGCGAAGTCATGGTGATTCTGCAAGCCGACGATGACGCCGTGCTTTTCTCCGTGAGCGGCGCACTCTTTGAAAGCCGGGACCATCCACTCAAGGGTCTGATCGAAGGTTGTGCCTTCAGCCGCCCGCTGCCCGGAGAAGACCCTGATCACCGAAGCCCCCATGAAGGATGCGGCCTCGATCCAGTCCTTCACCATCCGCAGGTCGCGGGCGCGCGCCGCGGGGTCTGCAACGGCGAAATCGTTTCTGACGCCGGTGCCGCAGATATCCACGCCGTTCAGGTGTGCGTGCTTCTTGAACTCGGCCAGAACGGCGGAGGGCGGCGCCTTCGGGTAGGAATCGAAGTAGTAGCCCGTGGCGTCGAGCGCGGAGATTCCATGTCGGGCGCAGTACTCGATCACGCCGTTCCAGGTGATGGACTTGTCGCGGAGGGGTTGGTTGAAGGAATAGGCGTTCAAGCCGATGCGAACTGAACTTCCGGCCAGCCGCGTGACCTTCTGGGCTGTCAGCAGAGCGGGGAGAGGCGTGGCGAGAATGGCGCGGCGCGTATGTGTTGCGGCCATGGTGTTCCTTCCGCTGTCAGTATACTGAGCCCAGGCGCAACAATGACTCACGGAGTTGGGCGTTTTGGCGCATTCGTCTCAGGTATTCGATCTCAGTGGCTCCTGATTTCGCGGGGCCGAGCCGGTCGAACTCGATCCTCACGGATGACGGCCACCGGGCCAAAGCCAGGTTGCGGATGTGGAAGTGGTCCCACTCGCCGGATGTCGCTCCCGGCGGCTCATAGATCATCGGGCGCGAAGAGAGCTTTCTCAGCGTTCCGGCGGGAGTACGGGAACCCGGCCGGCTGGTCATGCGGCGCTCCTCCCGTCGCGCCAGTTTCATGAGCTCCGCGTCCACGGTGCGGAATCCGAGCTTGCGGTAGAACCAGAAAGCGCCCGACTCGATCGCTTCTTCATTCTCGTGCCCGATCTGATAGGGGTCGAGATAGTAGTGCGTGACGCCGAGAAGCTGCCGGCAAAGACGCAGCACTTGCGCGTAGATCCAGGCCGTCTCGCCTTCGCGGAACGTGTAGTAGAGGTTGAAGCCGACTTCGGCACGCTCGAAGAAAGAGAGCAATTCGACGTAGCCGGCGGGGACGCCGTTCTTGAAAAACATTCCTCCGTGGTAGGCCCGAAGCGGCAGCCGCCATTCGGGCGGGACTCCGAACAGAACGATCTCGACGCCGCGCCCAACATCGGCGCTGTAGACATGACGGAGATCCGGGTGCATGAAGCCGTAGAGGTCGCGGTAGCGGACGGCGGAGGTGTCGACGATGAGTTTGATCAGTTCGCGCGCCTCTCGAATAGGCAACCTGCATACGGGTAGAGGAGGTCCGGCGAGTTCGGCTTCGAGCGAAACGTCACGCCGCTGAATCAACGGGGCGTCGTGAATGAACAAGGCCGGCGCGTGCCGTCGCGCGTGCGTTCGCGCCGCGGGCGAATCCGCCAACTTCCAGGTGAGCAGCAGGTTCATGCTTTCATACATCGCGGCGCGCTGACCTTCCGTGCAGGGCAGTTTCGCGAGCCCCTTCAGGATCCACTGGAGGGCGCTTTCGCGAGGCCCCTTCAATGCCTGAACCCATTGCGGCACGGGCATGTGGGCTTCCACCGGCCACTCCTCGGCGGCGATGGGCGCGATCGCCGCCATGACCGGCGCCGCTCGCGAAGGATCTTCGCACCACTCCCAGTCGATGTCGATCGCGGCAGGGTAGCGGGCGGCGAGCGAACGCGCAGTTTCGTAGGAGTAGACAGCGGAAATCTGTGTTCCGGCGATTCCGGAAACCTCGGCCTCTTCGAAAGCGCTCAAGTCTCCTTCGAGCGCCGATACGCGGGCGGAGAAGCCGGCGAGCAGTTCATCCGTGAGTCCGGCCACGCGCTCGCTGTGCGGATAGGCCCGCAGGAAAAGGAGCGTCTCGTGCAAGCGGGCAAGCGAGTGTGCGTCACCGAGGCGCTCCTTCCCGACCGCCCGGAGAACCCGCTCCAGAGGCGCCGGATCCTCACCGCGCCGCCGCTTCCATTGTTCGAGTTGGTCGAGGAGTGTCATCAAGCCCGGTGTACGAGCTTATCGCAGATAGGCCAAGGCGCTGCAATCAGCGCGAGGCTCTTGTAGGGGAAGACCATTTCCTGCGGCTTAACTTCGACGGACACTTTGCCGAAGTCGACATACTGGTCTTTCTCCTCGCGGCCGGCGAACAATCCATTGAAATGAGGCCCCATCCCACGTATCGTTATCCGCGATAGGTGTAGACTGCACAAATCAGGGAGAGCAACGCCATGTCCGAAACCCGCCGCGGATTCCTTCGATCGGCCGCCGCCGCGACCGCGCTTTCGCAGTCGCGGGTGGCCGGCGCCAACGACCGCATCCGGCTCGCCGGTCTCGGGACCGGCGGACGCTGCCGTTATCTTCTGAGCCTCGCCGGCAAGATCGGCGGCTGTGAGATCGTCGCCGTCTGCGACGTCTACGAGCCGAGGCGTGCAGAGGCCCGCGCGAAGATGGCTCCGCAGGCTCGCGAGTACGTTGAATAC
>CAYWST010000021.1:0-9085 GCA_964461075.1 uncultured Solibacteraceae bacterium
GGAGGGCGTAGCCTTGACAGGCTCGGGGGGGACCGGCTCTTCGAGCAGCGGAGAGACGCCCCGGACCCGAGCGGCGCGGGATGGCGTCTCCCGTTTGGTCTCCCGCCATTTCTCTCTGTTCTTGAGGACCTGTTTCTCGATCTTCTCGACAGCCTGCATGATCGAGGCGAACTGGTCCGGTTCGGCCCCTTGACCGATGATGGTATGGCCGTAATAGTTCATTCGAACTTCGGCCTGCTTGAGATGCCGTTCAGTGCTTAAGATGACTTGCGCCACCTTTTCCCCGCGCCGGTCGAGATGTTTTGACAGGCGCCCGAAGGCCAACGCGAGCTTGCGCTCCTGGCCCGTAGTGAGTTTGTCTTGCTTTCCGGTAAAGGTGATCTTCATTGCCTTACCTTTCCGCCGCATTGGCGCCAGGATCAGGCGCGCTGGCGGCGCTGATGTGTGGACGGGATGAGCATATCCTCGCGGTACTTGGCGACCGTGCGCCGCGTGACCTGAATGCCCTTCTGCTGGAGGATTCGGGCGAGCTGGTCGTCTGTCAGAGGCTTGGAACGATCTTCTTCATCGATCATCTTCTTCACCATCCGCTTGAGAGTCTGCAGCGGGATGTTGCCGCCCGCCGGCCCCTGGACGGCCTCCGAGAAGAAATAGCGCAGCTCGAAGACGCCTTGCGGCGTGTGGGCGTACTTGCCCGCCACCGCGCGGCTGACGGTCGAGGCATGCACCCCGATCTCCTCGGCGACCTCCTTGATCATGAGCGGCCGGAGGTACTCAGTACCGTGTTCGAGGAATTCGGCCTGCCGTTCGACGATCGACTGGCAGACCTTGAGAATCGTCTGTTTGCGCTGCTCAATATTGCGAATCAACTGCAGCGCCGAATGGAACCTCTCCCGGACGTAGTCGCGGGTTTTCTTGTCCTGTTCCTGGTCGCGGTCGAGCAGGCGGCGGTAATTGCCGTTGAGGCGTAGCTGGGGCAGATCCTCGTCGCTGATCTGGATCACCCACTGGTCGCCGTCCTTGAAGATGTAGACGTCCGGGGCCACCTGCCGGGCGCCCGGCCCGCTGAAACGAATGCCGGGTTTGGGGTCGAGGCTTCGAATGACGTGCAGGGCGATCTCGACATGCTCGACAGGCCGGTGAAGCTGTTTGGCGAGTTCGCGAACATCCCGCTTTTCGACCAGCGGAAGGAAGTTTTCGACGATCTGCCAAGCGACGCCGCCCTCGGCGCCTCGATGCGCCAACTGGAGCAGCAGACACTCCTGGAGCGATCGGGCGCCGACCCCGGGCTCTACCGATTGGACCGCCTTGAGGGCCTGTTCGAGAACGGGGATCGTGAGCGACTCGCTCGCGGCGATGTCTTCCAGGCTCACCATGAGGTAGCCGGTGTCTTCGAGGTTGCCGAGGATGGCCTCGGTGGCATCGCGGACATCGTCGGGCAGAACCTCGTAGCTGAGCTGAGTCCGCAGGTGGTCGGTCAAAGTGACCGGCGAGGAAAGGAAGGTCTCAAAGGACGGCTTTTCGATGTCCTCGGTGGCGGGCGATTTGAAGCCGGGGTCGAGCCAGTTATCAAAGTAGTTGTCGTAGTCGATCTGCTCGAAGGAGTCGACTTCCGGGGATGCGGCCGTCTGCGGGATTTCCGGAGCGTCCGCGGCCTCCACCACCTCGCGGGGTTCGTCGGGCTCACGGCTGGACTCCTGAGCTTCGTCGGCCGCCTCACGAGTGACTTTGGTCAGCTCACCATCGGCCGGATCGGGGTTGCGCTCCGCTTCCAGGAGCTTCTGGACCTCGGCGGGCGTGAGCTCCTCGCCGCCTTCTCCGACCTCTTCCAGGACCGGATTCTGGGCGATCTCCTGATCGATCATCTCCTTCAATTCCAGACGGTTCAGCTGAAGAACCGTGACCATCTGGACCAGCCCAGGAGTCAGGATCTGCTTCTGCTTGACTGCGATCTGAAGTCTCGGAGAGAGCAGGCTCATCTGGCCTCATCATAACAGAGGGAGGGGAAATCCGAGCCGGGAACCGCCATTTGGCATCCCGGTTGCTGATCCGACGGGGTTGCGAGGGGTGTGGATCAGCTTGACGGGCTGTATCGGCCGCAATGCGAGGTCCTTCAGCCGTGGCGGACGTTCATGGGGGTTAGGGCTGCCTTCTGGGCAGCGGCTAGAGCCCTTCTTCGGCGGCCTTCTTCTTGTGCTTTGGGGGCTTTCGAGTTGCAGGCTGCTCCACTCGTTGCGGTTTTACCGGGCCGATCGCCTGCCGGGATCGTCTCCGGGCCTTGGTCGCTTTGTTTTCAGTGATTTCCAGCGTGATGTTCTTCTTCATGCCGATAGACCTCCAAAGCCGCCGTCTTCAGCCGCCTTGACGCTGCTTTCCGTGCGAACGTACAATCTAGATGTCTTCCAAGGAGGCCCTGTGCGTCAAATCGGCATTCCTGAGCTGATCATTATCCTCGGCATCGCAGTGCTGCTGTTCGGCGGCAAAAAGATCCCTGAGGTGGCCAAAGGCCTCGGCGAGGGCATCAAGAACTTCAAAAACGCCCTCAAGAGCGAAGAGCCGAAGCCTGAAGAGAAGAAGCAGGCCTAACCGAATTCTCTCTGCCCGCGAAGTCTCGCTTTGCATGAGCCCCGGAGGCCAAAGCTTCCGGGGCTCTTTGACGCTGAGGCCCAAAAAAACCCCGGAACCTTGCGGCTCCGGGGCTCTCCATTTCCCTTTGGGACAGGGAACCTGAAAGAGGCGGCTACTTCTTCTTGGGCGGGACGATGGCGTCCTTCACCGTCTTGGCCACCAGGAACTTCACGACCTTCTTGGCCGGGATCTTGATTTGGGCGCCGGTCGCGGGATTGCGTCCGATGCGGGCCTTGCGCTCCACCTTTTTCAGGCGGCCGATGCCGGGCATCACGAAGATGCCGACCTTTTTGGTCTGCTGAATCGCGATGTCGGCATACTTGTCGATCAGGGCCTTCGCCTGTTTGTTGCTGACTTCGCACGCTGCCGCCAGCTCTTTGACGAGTGCGGTCTGGGTCATTCTCTTTACTTCGGCCATATCGTCTCCTTCGATTGCTCGCATTGGCGGTTGCCGCCGTCTACAGGCAGGGCCGCGAATGTTTCAAACAAAACCGCGTAGAATTGTCGCCGGCTCCGTTCGCAGATACAGGATACGGGAAGCTCAGGCGCGATGTAAAGAGGCAGACGCCTCAAAAACGCCGAAAAACGGGCTTTTTTTGCGTCTGAGGCCCGGGAAGGCCCGTCAAACCGCCTTTGCGAGGCGGCTCAGGCTTTCAAAACCAGTCCCGGCGCGGTGCATCCTAGAAGGAGAGGACCGCTGTGAACGCACTCCGCATGAGGCCGATCGCCCCCGTCTGGCTGCTGCTGATGGCCGCCGCGGCGCGGCTCGACGGCCAGCAACTACTGGATCCCACGGCTCCGGAAGAAGCGCGGATTGTCGAGGCTTTCGAACAAGTCTGGCCGCAGCGGGATTCGAGCCGGCTGGAAGGCTCATTCAGTTTCGTGAAGCCTTCGCTGGGCTATAACCTGCGGCACTACGCGGGATACGATCTCTTCTTCGCGGGCGGGCAGTTTGACCTTTCCGGAGAGGTCTCGCTGGCGGTGGTGGTGAGCATCGAGCCCGATTCCGGCGGCGGCCGCGTCTATCTCTACCAGCGCCACGTCATGAACCCGCAGAGGACCGGCCCGAAGGTCCAGCCAGTTTCACCCAGGAAGGTTTCTCTCCATCTGGGCGGCGGCTTCTACGCGGGGCCGGGCCGCTACCGGTACCGGCTGATCGCATCCGACCGGCTTGGCCGGGTCTACCGGCGGGAGGGCCGGTTCGAAGTGAGGAAGACCCGGGAAGCGGCGGGAATCGGGCCGAATGCGATCCTCCCGCTGAACGTTCCGACGTGGACGGGGTTCGCGCCGGATGCAAAGGGAGGGCACGTGACCGTAATGCTGAATGCGGCGCCGATGTACCCACGCCGCGTGATCACGACGCTCCACCCGTATGATCGCTACGTGTTGCTGACGTCTCTGGGGGCGTTCCTGTCGCGAGGCGGATTCTCTTCGGCGCACGTTATCGTCGTCGATCTGGCTGGAAGACGGCTGTTATTCGATGAAGAAGACTTCGACCGGGGCTCCATGAGGCGGCTGCGGCGGAACCTCGAAGAGGCGGACTTCGGGACGATCGCGTATCAAACGCTGGCAGGCGGCCCATCGCCGCAGGCGGTTGCCGAAAGCGCGCTTTCCCGCGCCGCAGAGAAACTGCAGGCTCGGGAGACCGTCGTCTTTCTGGGTCCCGCCTGGATGCCCTCCCGCCGGAAGCAGCCCGTCTCTCCGGCACTGCGGGAATCGCTTCCAAAGGTGCATTATCTGGCCATGGTGCCTCGGAACTTCCAGCCGCAGGACACGATCTCGGATGTGGTTCGCTCTCTCAAGGGGCGGGTGCACACGATCTACGGACCGGAGGATTTCGTCGATGCGATCCGGAAGGTCTCGGAAGCCAACTGAGTTTGTCATTGTGAATTCTCCATTTGGTGATCGAATTGAAACGGACGGCCGTTACGCTGTCACTCGGAAACGAAGAGGCATATGGGGTTCGGCGGCATCCTGATGTCGGGCGCGGCGATCCACACGAGTCAGTCGGTCAGGCAGGCCATGCTGGCGGAGATGGATCCGGGCGAAGAGCGCTTTGCGGAACTCGAGGCGCGGGTGGGGCGCAGATTGTTGGAATCGTCCGGATCGAACGCAGCGGATTGTCAGGTTCGCTGGATGAGCGGATCGTCGGGCGCCGCCATCAAGACGGCTGTCCGCTCGATGTTTCCGGCTGGAGCGAGAATCCTGGTCCCGGCCAATGGTCCATTGGCGAGGAAGGCGGCGGCGGCGGCGCGGATGGCGGGCATGGAGGTGGTGGAGAAGGCCCTCCCGGAATTCAGCTCCATCACGGCCGCCGACGTCGAGGCGGCGTCCGAGGCAGCCGGCGCCGTGGATGGTTTATTGGTTGTGCACGCGGAGCCGGACACGGGCGTGCTGAACCCTTTGGCGCCGCTGGGACGGCTCTCCTGTGAACGCGGCTGGCGATTTATCGTGGATGCGACGTTGACGTTCGGGGCCTATCCGATCGATCTGGGCGCGTTTGAAATCGACGCGCTGGCGACGTGTTCCGGATTCGGTCTGGAGTCGGCTCCCGGCCTGGGGATTGTGCTGGCCACGCGGAGGCGCGATCTGAATCTCAGCGCGGGGCTGGGTGAAGACATTCCGTCAATCCCATTACTGTTGGCTCTCGATCAAGCGCTGATCGAGTTGGAGCAGGAGGGCGGCTTCGAGGGCCGGGCCGCGCGATATCGCGACAGCCACCAGACGCTGGTCCGGGGAATGGCCGGGTTGGGCTTCACGGCGGCGGTCCGCCAGGAGGCCCGCTCCTATCTGACGACACGATTTCACCCGCCGGCGAATGTCGACGCAGGGGCGCGCTTTGTGGAAGCCCTGGGGCAACGGGGCTACCGCGTGGGGGCGGGGCCGGTCATCGCCACGCTCGGAAGGATCTATCCTTCAACGATCGGAGCGTTTCTCGACACGCTGCGGGATTATCTGGACGAGCCGCAAGCGTCCCACTGAGAGCGCATGCGCTTACGGGGCTCCCAGCCGGGGTACAATCGGGATCGCCTCATGCATGTCGTGGCCAACACTTCAGCCTATTCAGCGCGCCGCGGGGGGCGCCACTTCGTCGTCGAACTGCTGCAGCCGCATCGAGTGCTGGCGACCTGTCCGGTGAACGGAGGAATCCGCGAAGATTTAAGGTGGCTGGTCAACCACCAGAGCTGCGAGGGCGCGGCGCACGCTGCCAGGGCCGCGCACCTGAAGATGATCGGTCCGGCCGGCGCCCACCAGGAGGTGTGCGAGGAACTGGGGCTTCCGCAGGCGCAAACGGCCACGATGGGGACGGCGGCGAACGTTCAATACACGGCGCTGGCCTCCGAGCGGTTCGAAGACACGGAAGTGACGGTCTTCGCAACGGCCGGGGTGTACGGCAACGCGGCCGCCTCCGGCGATCCGGCCATCTGGCATGAAACCGCCGAAGGCTGGAAGAAGACTGGTGAACCGGCGGGCACAATCAACCTGATCGTCCATTGCTCGGTCCCGCTGACGGCGGGCGCGCTGGCGCGGGCCGCCATCACCGTGACGGAGGGCAAGTCGGCCGCGCTTTGCCGGCTGGCTGTGGGGAGCCGTTACTCGCCGGACCTTGCGACAGGCACGGGCACCGATCAACTGTGCATTGCGGCTCCGGTCCAGGAGGGCGCGCGGGAGTTCACGGGAACCGGCCCGCACTCGAAGCTGGGCGAACTGATTGGCGCGGCTTCACGGAACGCCGTCCTCGAAGCTCTCCGCTGGCAGAACGGGCTGGAGCCTTCCTACACCAGGAGCCTGGCGCACGCGCTGGGCCGCTTCGGCCTGACGGAGAACGTCCTTCGCGAGCGGATCTCGGCTCATCTCAATGAGGCGGATGCGGCTCTGCTGGCTGCGAACTGGATGGCCGTGCTGCACGAGCCGCTGGCCTCAGCGCATGCGTATGCGACGGCGGCGGTGCTCGACCGGCTGCGCTACGGCACGCTTTCGCAGGAGGTGGCCGACAGCGCCGTCCGGACGCAGGCGGCGGGATTGGCCGCGGCGGTCGCCGCGCGCGCGGAGCTTTGGCAGGAGTTCTACAAGAATCTTGCGCCCGGCCCCCCGCTTGACATGATTGTCCGGGCGGTCGCGCTGGGCTGGGAACGCAAATGGAGATGACGCCGCTAGGCGCCTCCGTCCCGATGCTGACCGCCGCCTGCCTGCTGGACCTTCTGCTTGGAGATCCGGTCTACTCCGCGCATCCCGTCCGGCTGTTCGGGCGGACGCTCGCGCGGATGGAGGCGGCGCTGCGCGCCGCGGCTCTGGACGGCTATACCGGCGGGATTCTGCTGTTTCTGTTTCTCAGCGGGCTCTGGTGCGGGCTGGCGGCCTCGGCCGCGCTTATTCTGCACGCCGTTCATCCCTGGCTCGGGGCGGCATTCCATGTTTTCTGGCTCTACAGTCTGCTGGCGTTCCGGGACCTGCTGGTTCACGTCGCGCGGGTGGAGCGGGCGGCAAAACGCGGGCTCGTAGAGGAGGCCAGGCGCGCGATCGCGATGCTTGTCGGCCGGGATACGGACCGGATGGACGCGGCGGCGTGCCGGCGCGCCGCGATCGAGAGCCTGAGCGAAAACCTTGTCGACGGCGTCCTCAGCCCGATCTTCTGGTATTGCCTGCTGGGGCTGCCAGGAATCACGCTGTTCAAGGTGGTGAGCACGATGGACTCGATGGTCGGCTTCAAGTCGCCATGGTATCTGCGCTTCGGCTGGTGTGGCGCGAGACTGGACGACGTCATGAATCTGCTGCCGGCGCGGCTCGCGTGGCTGCTGATCAGTTGCGCGGCGATCGCGATTCCGCGATGTTCGCCGCTGGGCGCGCTGCGGGTGGGGTGGACACAGCACGCCATCGTGCCGGGGCCGAACTCGGGCTGGAGCGAAGCCGCCTGCGCGGGTGCGATCCGGCGGAGGCTTGCGGGTCCGATTTACGCGCAAGGGGCGCTGGTGAATGAAGTCTGGCTGGGCGACCCCGGGGATCCGCCAGCGGGGCAGGATGGGGACACGGGCCGCGCGGCCGCGGTGTGTACTGTTTGCGCGGCGTC
This sequence comes from uncultured Solibacteraceae bacterium, assembly GCA_964461075.1. Classification (GTDB taxonomy): domain Bacteria; phylum Acidobacteriota; class Terriglobia; order Bryobacterales; family Bryobacteraceae; genus JACADU01. The sequence goes on from CAYWST010000021.1 coordinate 7,697, forward strand.
GTTCACAGCGCTCGCCGCGCTAGCCATGCTGGCGCGGTGATACGATGATGCCGCAAGGGGAGGCATCATCAACCATGTGGAGCCGCAGACATTTCCTCGCCAGCGCCGCCGCGGCGCCCCTCGCGCTCGACGGCGGGACGCCCATCCGTTCCACTCCGCTGAGGGCGCGGCACTTCGGGCCTCTCTACTACGACAACGTCGAATGGACCTATCTGCAGGAGGTGCTCAAGGACAAGAGCCCCTTCCGCTTCTCGGGTTTCTCGGGACCGCAGCCGGCCAAGGTGACGACGCTCGAGCAGGAGTTTGCCTCCTGGATGAAGACGCGTTTCGCGGTGGCTGTCTCGTCGGGAACCACGGCGCTGGAGGCGAGTCTCGCGGCGCTTGAGGTGGGGCCGGGGGATGAAGTGATTCTGCCCGCGTGGACGTGGTACTCCTGCTACCACGCCATCGTGCGCGCCGGCGCGCTGCCGGTCTTCGCCGAGATCGACGCCACGTTCAATCTCGACCCCGCCGACGTCGAGAAGAAGTTCACGCCGAGGACGAAGGCGCTGATGATCGTGCACCTGCAGGGCAACCCGGCCGACATGGACGCGCTGCTGCCGATGGCGCGCCGCCGCGGCGTCAAGGTGCTCGAAGACGTTTCGCAGTCGGTGGGAGCAAGCTATAAGGGCAAGCCGCTCGGGTCGATGGGGGACATCGCGGCGGCAAGCCTGCAGGTGAACAAGACGATCAGCGCCGGGGAAGGCGGGATGGTCTACACGAACGATGCGGCGCTTTACGAACGCGCCTGCCGTTTCCACGATGTCGGGGTGCTGAGGCCGCCGCACCAGGATCGCGTGGGCGGCGCGAAGCTGGAACCGATGGTGGGCTCGAACTTCCGCATGAGCGAATTCACCGCCGCCGTGCTGCTGGCGCAGGTTCGGAAACTGGATCGCATCGTGAGCGACATCCGCGGCGTCTCGGGCCGGGTATACCGGGGGATCGAGAATCTGGACGGGTTGAAGCTGCGGAAGCGCCCCGATCCCGCGGGCGAACTCGGAGCGGGCGTGTTCATCGAATTCAGCAGCAAGCAGAAACGCGACCTGTTCATGGAGGCGATGTCGGCCGAGAACGTCCCGGCGCGGCCGCCCGGCGGGAGCATCATTCTGCCGGTGCAGCCCTACATCGAAGGGAAACGCGGGGTTCATCGCAACTGGCCTTCGTTCAACGACGCACGAGGCCGCGAGATCAAGTATGGCGCAGGGTGCTGTCCGCGCACGCTGGACATCCTGGACCGGTTCGCGGGGCCGTCGCTCGATCCGAAGTTCAGCCAAAGCGAGACCGACGACATCGTGGCGGCGATCCGAAAGGTCTATCCGAAAGTCGCATGAAGCTCTACGCCGTTGGCCC
>CAYWST010000021.1:9095-27658 GCA_964461075.1 uncultured Solibacteraceae bacterium
GCGGGGCGGGATCGTGCCTCATCCAGGCGGACTGGAAAGACGAAGGGGTGATCGAACTGTCGAAGACGCCGGGAGCGAAGCTCAAGCCCGTGCCCGTGCGGGCGGTCACGTTCGGGGAAGGTTTCTGGAAGCAGCGCCAGAGGGCGACAGTCGAGACAAGCCTGCCGACGCTCTATGCGCTGATGGAGCAGAACGGCTGGTATGACAACTTTCGCCGGCTGAAGGGGAAGCAGGTGGCGCGGCGCGGTCCGCTCTTCACCGACTCCGACGTCTACAAATGGATGGAGGCCGCCGCGTGGGCTCTCCACACAGGGAGCTATCCAGTCCTCGAACGCCAATTGAACGAACTGGTGGATCTCGTGCTCTCCGTCCAGGAGCCCTCGGGCTATCTGAATACCTGGCACGTGGGAGAGAGGGAGAAGGAGCGGTTTCAAAAGCAGGAGTCCAATCACGAACTCTACTGTCTCGGCCACTGGCTGCAGGCCGGCGTTGCAATCTACCGGCGCAACGGCGACCGGCGGCTTCTCGACGCCGGGCTGCGATTCGCCGACTATCTGATCGAGATTGGAGGCCCGGGCAAGCAGCCGCTGTTGACCGGCCATCCGGAGCTCGAACTCGCGCTGATCGAAGCCTATCGCGTGACCGGGCGGAAGAAGTATCTGGACCTGGCCGGATACTTGTTCAGCGGCGTCGAGAAGGACCGGTTGAAACTGACGCCGCGAAGTATCAGCTACATGTTCAGCGGCTCGCCGTTCACGTCGCGAGAGAAGTTCGAAGGGCACGCCGTGCGCGCGCTGTACGCGGCGACGGGGGCAGCCGACTACTGGATGGAGACGGGCGACCCCGCCTACGGCAGCGCGCTCGCGAAGCTCTGGGCCGACCTGGCGGGGACGAAGATGTTCGTTACCGGCGGAGTCGGGTCGCGCGCCGCGGGGGAGACCTTCGGCGACGAGTATGAGTTGCCGAACCGGCAGGCTTACACGGAGTCCTGCGCGGCCATTGCGAACTGGCTGTTCCAGCAGCGCATGCTGGCGGCGACTGGGGATGCGCGCTACGCCGGCGTGATGGAGCGGGCGCTCTACAATGGCATCAACTCGGGCATGTCGCTCTCCAGCGGGCTCTACTGCTATCGCAATCCGCTGGCGTCGGCGGGGGAGAAGATCCGGAATCCCTGGTACAACACCCTATGCTGTCCGCCGAATCTGCAGCGCACGTTCATGTCGCTGGGCGGCTACTTTTACTCGGTGTCCACGGAGGGAGGCGACGGGCTCTGGCTCCACTTCTACGAGAACCATTCGCTGGACTGGCGGCTGCCTTCAGGACTCAGGATCAAGGCGGAGATGAAGACGGGGCTTCCATGGGATGGCGGCGTGTCGTATACGCTGTCCCCGGAGCGAGCGGCGGAGTTCACCCTGCGATTGCGCATTCCGGAATGGTCGGCCGCGACAACAGTCAGCGTGAATGGAAGTGCGATCGCGGGTAAAGCGGCGCCGAACAGCTATTTCGCGATCAAGAGGACCTGGAAGCCTGGAGACGTGGTCAAGGTGAGCTTTGACATGGGAGTGAAGCTGGTTGCGTCGAATCCGCGGGTGGCGGAGAACAGCGGGAAGTCGGCCGTGCAGCGCGGACCGTTCATTTATTGTCTCGAGCAGGCGGATCTGGTTGGTTTCTCGGTGTTTGACGTGGCGTTGACAGGACCGGCTTTCAAGCCGGTGCGGCATCCGGAGATTTTCAGGAACACGGTTGTTGTGCTTGAAGGGATGGGTGCGGGTCTGGAGCGGCCGGCGACAGAAACGCCTCTGTATTCCTTTGGCCGGCCGGTGAAGGCGCGCAAGCCGGTGCCCTTGAGGTTGGTTCCGTACTTCACGTTCAACAACCGCGGAGACCACGCCTACACGGTGTGGATGCCGCTCGTCGAGGCGGCCCCGTCCGGCAGGAAGGCGGGAAAATAATCCTGAGAGATTCGCCTCTCCTTCGCTACTAACCAATCGGAAGGGGCCGGAATGGCTTCCAATTCATCCGCCCCCTGCCATCGGGGTGTCCCCCTATTCGTTCACTGGAGATGCCCCCCGCATGGCCGAACGCCCAGGATTCTCGTCCGCGATTCACGCCGCCCGCTTTGGAGTGGGCCTGCTGGTTCTCCTGGTCCATTTTCTTCCCTTGCCGCTGGCGTCTTTGGGAGCGCCAGCGAGCGTCATGCAGGCGCTGAATGCGCGCAATCTGACGTCGAGCTTTTTCTTCATTCTCTCGGGATTCCTGGTGGTGGTTACCGCCGGACGGGCAGGGCGTTCGGAGCCGCCGTCTGAGTTTATCGTGAGGCGGCTGGCGCGGCTTTGGCCGGCGCACGCGGCCGGATTCGCGATCATGATTCCGACCGCATTCACCGGCGCCGAGACGGTCTCGTTCGGACGATTCGCGGTCGAAGCCGGAGCGTGGCTTTCAATGGCGCATGGATTCTGGCCTTCGCTCGCCAAGGCGTATAACGGGCCGGCCTGGGCGGTGACAAGTTTCGCGCTTGGTTACTGTGCCGCGCCGTTTCTTATTCGCTTAAAGGATTGGCCTCCCAGCAGGCTGGCTGCACTGGCGGCCGCGTTGTGGCTCGTTCCACTTGGAGCGCAGGCGGCGCTGATTTTCGGCCACCCGGGGCCATGGGATTCGAAGGTGGTTCACCATGCGGCCAACACGGCCGCGGTTGAGAACCTGCAGTTGTTCCTGCATACTTCTCCGCTGTTCCGGCTTCCAGAAGTGATCGGCGGCGGCATCGCCGCGATCGCGGCGCAAAGACTGTCCTTCCAAGGCGACAAACTGGCGGCTCTGTTCGCCATTCCGCTTGCGGCAGGCTGCTTCTGGTTGGGAGGACTGCCGGACCGGTGGCTCTTCCTGCTGACGCATGCCGGCCTCACTCCCTTGTTGATGGGGGTTTTGATCGTTCTCTGGCACTCCCGCGGATGGGTCGAGCGGACGTGCAGCCGTAGTTGGCTGAAGCGCGGGGGACAGGCTGGAATTCTGATCTACTTCCTGCACCGCCCTGTCTTCACGGTTCTGGATTTCGGGCTGAGGCAGAGCGTAGGGTACACGGCGGACGAATCCGCGCGCAGCCTCCCGCTGGCTCTCGCCGCGGCGGCGCTTTCCGTCGCGCTGGCGTACTTCATTCAGCCTGCCTACGACGTTTTCTGCAAACGACTCGGCGCATGGCTCCTTGGGCGGATACGAGGAAAAAACTTCGCGCAGATGGAGGTGGCGGCGTGTTCGCGCTCGTGTTGATCACTGTGACGGCGGCGTGCGTGGCGGAAGACTACCTGCCGCAGAAGAACCTGCCGAAACCGGAGGACGTGAACCCGGTAGTTGTTGTTCTCGGCTCTTCGACCGCGGCTGGAGTTGGAGCTTCCGAGGCGTCGGAAGCCTGGGCCGCAGGACTGGAGAAGAGGCTTGCGCAGCGCGGATTCACGCTCATCAACCGTTCGATTCCAGGGACGGCGACGGCGGAGTCGCTGGCGCGATTCGCGATGGATGCCGCTCCGTACCGGCCGGCTTACGTACTTCTGACGACATCTCTATTGAATGAGAATTTCCTGGCAGCGCCGGTCCTGGCGCTGGAACGGTACAGACAGAACACAATCGGCCTGATCGAGCGGGTGCGGAGGATTGGGGCGGTGCCGGTTTTGATGACGATGTACCCGAACGTACGTTTTGGACGCTTCGAATTGGATGTGATCGGGCAGTGGACCGCGATCGCCGAGTCGATGGGATGGCCGCTGCTGAATTTCATGAGTGGAGTATCGGAGCCGGACGGATCGTGGATCGCGGGGAGTGCGGCGGACGGGATTCATCCTTCCAGCGCAGGCCACAAACAGATGATGGATGCGATTCCGGATTCGATGTTTTCAGCGATTCTCGACGGAGGCAGGCAGGCCGCCGAATCCATGGATGACGGGTCATGGCAGGCGCCGGATTCAGCCGGCGAGCCCGTTTCGCTGGAAGTGAAGCTGGCGGGCGAGGTGGAGTCCTTCACCTTGGCGGCGTATGTTTTGGACCCGGCGCGTTCGGAGGCGGTGACCTACCTGCAGTCGAACGGGAGTATGCCGCTCAGGCTTTCGCGGCGGCTTGACCGGCTGGAGGTCCAAGCCGGGGAGGAAACGCTATGGAGCCGTTCGGCGCCGGGTTTCGGATGGCGTCACATGGCCTTCGCTTATCAGTCGTTGACGGGCCGGATTACCGTGTCGGTCGATGGCGTGCGCTGGGGCGAGGCCTGGGCTCCCGCGGGGCTTCGCTTTCGGTCGATTCGAGCGGCTGAGGGCTGTATGGGTTGCGGGATCGCCCATCTGCTCGTTTACCGGTCTTATCTTCATCCCGGAGAGGCGAGTGAACTGGCTGGGAGGCGAGTGTTGAACAGGTCGCTCGAGTTCGGCGGCGCGCTGAACGCGGCGCCTCCGGATGGTGTTTATCGAGGCTTTGCACCGACGCTTAGTCAACTCCATTTCAACGGAGCATGGCGGCTGGACCGCGAATCGTTCCCCCTGCGGTGTGCGGCGCGCGACGCCCGCGAGCCCTCGATCGATCAAAGAAAGGAACGGCCATGAACGTACTTGTTACCGGAGGCGCGGGCTATGTGGGCAGCCATGCCTCGAAGGCGCTTGCCATGGCAGGGCATCTGCCGGTCTGCTACGACAACCTGAGCCGGGGACATCGATGGGCCGTCCAATGGGGACCTCTGGTGGAAGGGGACCTGCGCGACCGCGCGCTGCTCCGTTCCGCGCTCCGTGACCATTCGATCCAGGCGGTTCTGCACTTCGCCGCTTTCGCCTATGTCGGGGAGTCGATGATGGAGCCGGGACTCTATTTCGAAAACAACGCGGGCGGGACCGCGGCGTTGCTGGAGGCCATGCGGTTGGAGGGCGTCGGGACGCTGATCTTCTCCTCGACCTGCGCGACCTACGGCTATCCGGAGGCGCTGCCGATCCGCGAGGATGCGCCACAGCTTCCGGTGAATCCCTATGGCGAATCCAAGCTCTTCGCAGAGAAGGCGATTCGCTGGTACGCGGAATGTCACGGATTGAGATACGCCATCCTGCGATACTTCAACGCGGCCGGCTGCGATCCGGATGGCGAAACGGGCGAGCTGCACGCGCCGGAAACGCACCTGATTCCGCTGGCGATCGAGGCCGCGCTGGATCCCACACGGCCCATCAAGGTTTTCGGCAACGATTATCCGACGCAGGACGGAACGGCGGTCCGCGATTACGTTCATGTGTCCGATCTGGCCTCGGCCCACGTTCTGGCTCTCGATTGGCTGAGCAGGAAGGGCTCGGCGGGCAAGGGGTCCGCGTTCAACCTGGGCACGGGCAGGGGTTGCTCAGTCAGCCAGGTGCTCGATGCGGTGACGAAGGTAACGGGCCGGCGGCCGGCGGCAATCCATGCAGGCAGGCGAGCGGGCGATCCCCCGGAACTTGTGGCCGACGCCGAGCGCGTGGAGCGGACGCTTGATTGGCGTCCAGTGCGTTCGGATCTGGAGTCCATCGTGGCGACGGCGTGGCAATGGCGCGTGAGCGCTGCGCGGCTCAGGAAAGCGTCATGATCCGGGCGCTCGGGCGCAGGGCGGGTGTCGATCGCGGTTTGATCGGGACGATCATCTCCCTGTATGGGATTCAGGCGCTTTCGATGCTGCTGCCGCTTCTCCTGTGGCCGTGGCTGGCGCGGGTGCTCGGTCCGGCGCAGGCGGGAGTGGTGGCATTGTCGGAGGCTGCGGCGAGATACCTCGGGATCTTTGTCGAATACGGTTTCCAGCTTTCTGCCACACGAGCAGTGGCGCAGTGCCGCGCCGATGCGGAGGGGAGAGCGCGCGTCGTCTCAGCCGTGCTTTCGGGGCAGGCGCTGCTGGCGGGAGCAGGGGTGGTGATCGCCGGGCTGGGATGGCTGTTGATTCCCGGCCTTCATGCGCACCCGGATCTGGTCTTTCCTGCCCTGGCCTGGGGCGCGGCGATCGGGTTTAATCCCGTCTGGTACTTTCAGGGAACGGAGCGGATGCCTTTCGTGGCCGGGGTCGAGGCTGGATGCCGGTCGGCCGGAGTCCTTTCGATCCTCCTGCTGGTGCGTGAGCCGTCGCTCGCATGGCTTGTTCCGGCGCTGGGTGGGGCTGCGGCCGCTGCAGCCGCGGCGATCAACTGGCGGGAGGTACGGCGCGAATCCCCGATGCAGCCGATGAGCGTGCGAGCGGGATGGCGCGAACTGCAGGCTGGTTTTCAGACATTTCTTTTCCGCGGCGCGGTCAGCCTGTACACAACAGGGAATGTTCTGTTGCTTGGCCTGTTCGCGCGCCCGGAAGCCGTTGGACTGTTCGCGGTCGCGGAAAAGTTGGTGAAGGCTGGAGTCTCGGCCATCTACCCGATCAGCCAGGCGATGTATCCGCGCATCGCCCGTCTGGTTGCAGGGCGGGAGAGAGACGAGTCTGAGGCGAGGCGGGTTGTCATGGAGTCGCTGCGATTCACGGCAGGGCTCGGCCTCCTGGCGGGCCTGCTGCTGGCCTGGCAGGGCGGGTGGCTGGTGCGAGCGCTTTTTGGGCCGTCCTACGCTTCAGCGGCGCACCTCGTGCAGATTCTGAGCTGTCTCGGACCGCTGATTGGGATCAGCAACGTACTCGGGCTGCAGTGGATGCTGCCACAGAGAATGGAGCGTTTGATGAACCTCATTCTCCTGGCAGGTGCGGCGGTCAACCTGCTCCTCGGGTTCGTGCTCGCTCCGGCGCGCGGCGCTGAAGGCATGTCCTGGGCGGTGGTCGGGGCGGAAACCACAATCACGGTGGGGGTGCTGCTGAGTCTGCTTCGAGCAGGCAGACTGCCTTGGGCGGGAATCAGGAAACAGGAAGGAACGGTCTCATGCTGAAAGCCGATTGGGTGGTGGTGGGCGCCGGATTAACGGGAGCGGTTCTGGCGGAGCGGCTTGCGTCGGTAGCTGGAGCCAGGGTGCTGGTTGTCGAGCGGCGGAGGCATGTGGCCGGCAATGCCTACGACCGGTTTGACGAGCGCGGAGTTCTGGTTCACGAGTACGGGCCGCACATCTTTCATACAAACTCGGCGGCGGTATGGAAGTACCTCTCGCGCTTCACGGCCTGGCGTCCCTACGAACACCGCGTGCTTGGATCGGTGGAAGGCAGGCTCGTTCCGTTGCCATTCAACCTTACTTCGCTCGAACTGCTCTGGCCGAAGCGAGCAGCAGCCAGAGTCGAGAATCTTCTTCTCCGCGAGTTCGGGTTGGGGGCCAAGGCCTCCGTACTGCGGCTTCTGGACCATCCGAACCCCGATCTGAGCAGGTTCGGTCGATACGTCTATTCCACTGTCTTCGAGAACTATACGAAGAAGCAGTGGGGGCTCTCGCCTTTGGAGTTGGACCCTTCGGTTCTGGCGCGCGTGCCTGTTCTTGTCGGCAGGGATGACCGGTACTTTCAGGACACTTACCAGGCGATGCCTGTTCAGGGTTACACGGCGATGGTCAGCCGCATGCTCGAAGCGCCGGGAATCCGAGTGCTTCTGGGCGCCGACTTCAGGGATCTTCAGGATGAGGTACGGCAGGCCCAGTGGATATTCACCGGCGCGCTGGACGAATTGATGGGCTGCCGGTTCGGCGCGTTGCCGTATCGAAGCCTGCGTTTCGAGTTCGACACAAGGCGAGGAGAAACCGTGCAGCAGGTCGGGCAGATCAACTATCCGGGCTTGGGCGAGTACACGCGGATCACTGAATTCAAGCATTTGACGGGGCAGCGGTCGGAATGGACCACGCTTGCCGTTGAGTATCCGCAGGAGCACGAGCAAGGACGAAACGAAGCTTTCTATCCGGTTCCACGGGAGGAGAATCGCCGGCTTCATGAGAGGTATGTGGAGATCGCCCGGGCGACCCACCCCGGAGCGCGCTTTGCCGGCCGGCTCGCCGACTACCGCTACTACAACATGGACCAGGCTGTGGCGCGGGCCCTGGCAGTGTTTGGGCAGATCACGGCGGCGGCGAGCCAGGCGGCATAAGCAGCTTCATTCAAGAGCGGCCGGAGTGAACCGATAACGACAGTGGAGGAGGCACACCGAGCATGGGCGACACGAGTTCTATGTTCGCTGAGTTGAGCCGCCGGACGGGCGGCCAACTCAGGGCCGGACGGCTGTCCGGCTCTCATGGGCTTAGGATGCTGTCGGCGCTGGCGCTGGCAGACATCTTGGCAATCGGCTTGGCGATTGGGCTCGCCGTTACGGCGCGGGCGGTTCTGAATCCGGCGCTTGACTACCGGGTTTACATCGAATTGGCGCCACTGCTGTTCCTGTTCCCTGCGGTGATGAACGGATTCGGTCTCTATCCGGCGATCGCCCTCCATCCGGCCAACGAGATCGCACTGGTCGCGCGTGCCGTAACGACGGCCTTCCTCTTGATGATGGCGGGTTCCTTTCTTCTTCGCGACGTCGAGGCTTATTCTCGTGCCGCGTTACTGGTCGCCTGGCCCGCTGCGATCCTCGCCGTCATGCTGTTGAGAACGGCGGCGCGAGCGGTGTTCGGGGCGTGCTCATGGTGGGGCAGGGAGGCGGTTGTGCTGGGAAGCGGCCCGCTCGCGCGGCGGATTGCCGCGCATCTGGGGAAATACCCCGGGCTGGGGCTCCGTGTGGCAGGTTTGCTTGAAGGACCGGAAGATGACGGCCAGATGGGCGCGGGCGCGCATCAGGTGATCGGTCAACTGGCTGACGCTCCGGTCCTGGCCGAGCGCTGGAACGTGCGCTACGCGCTGGTGGCGATGGAAGGGGTGGATCGTGTCGAATTGGCCCGGCGCATCGAGCGTTACACCGGCAGTTTCCATCATGTCTACGTCGTGCCGGATCTGCCCGGGCTTTCCAGCCTTGGCGTCCACGCCCACGACCTTGGGGGCATGCTGGGCGTCGAGATCAGCCACCGTCTCCTATTCCGGACCCCTCAGGCCGTGAAGCGTCTGTTCGATGTGGTTTCCGCAGCCTTCGGCTTGGTCCTCCTGGCTCCCGTCTTCGCAGTGGCAGCGGCGGCAATCCGCCTCTCCGGTCCAGGACCCGTGTTCTACGGGCAGAGACGGCGTGGCCGAAATGGACGCGTTTTCCGGGCCTGGAAGTTCAGGACGATGGCGGCCAACGCCGAGGAGGTCCTTGCGGCGCACCTGGCGGCGGACCCCAAGCTCCGCGCCGAGTGGGAATGCGATCACAAACTCCGGCGCGATCCGCGCGTCACCGCGGTGGGGAAGCTGCTGCGAAAGACCAGCCTGGATGAACTGCCTCAGCTTTGGAATGTTCTTCGTGGGGAGATGAGTCTTGTCGGGCCGCGCCCGATCGTCGACGATGAGATTGCCAAATACGGAGCGAAGTACGCGCTGTACAGAAAAGTAAGGCCCGGCATCAGCGGGCTCTGGCAGGTTTCCGGGCGAAACAATACGACCTACGACGAGCGCGTCCGCTTCGACGAGTACTACGTCAGAAACTGGTCTCCGTGGCTCGATCTCTACATCCTCGCCAGGACCGTGAAGGTCGTTCTGACCGGAGACGGTGCGTACTGACGGGAAACCTCGCGGGACAGCCACCGGCCGTTATCGTGATGAGCGACGAGGCCGACGGCGACCACGAGGACCGTCAGCGGGGCGCACTGGTGGAAGGGATAGTCCACAAGAGCGTGCAAAAAGACGAAGAGCACGCCGCAGCCCCAAACACTTCTCAACAGAGGGAGCGCAAGCACCGCGGCGAAGAGCAGCATGAGGATCAGGCCTGGCGCTCCGCCTTCGCAGGCCCACTGCAGCCAGTCGTTGTGCGCCTGGTTGGCGTATCGCCCGTCGTCGAATCGCGCGAATTCGGGGTAGATGGCCGGCCATGCCCCGTAGCCGGCGCCCCATGGCAAATAGACCCGCGCCATCTCCAGCGATGCGGCGTTGAGGTCGAAGCGGCGGTCGTGCAGCATCTGTTGCGGGTTGATCCTCTCGGATAAAGACTCCCATCCGGCGACCATGACGCCGGCGGCCGCCGCGGCTGAGAACTGCAGCGCCAGGATGGCGGCCTGCCGCCACGACATGAGCCCGCGCCTGGCGATGAGAAGGGCGCAGAGAAGGAACTCTCCGGCCAGCAGCGCTACGCCGGCTCGCGAGGCCGCGGCGACAGTCACCACGAGCAGCCCTGCTGCGGCGGCCAGCCAGAGCCATCGTCTGCGAACGTCCGTGGCCGCGAGGCAGAGCAGCACAGGAAGCGCCAGTTCGGCGAACTGCGCGAGCTTATTGTGATAGACGAACGGTCCCCATACGCGGTCGACCGGGGCGGCGGGCGGGAAAAGCCACAAGGCCTTCCCGCCGCTGGTGAGGCCCTGGAAGAAGGCCCAAGCCGCGATAGCGGCGGCCGGGCCGCGGGCGGCGCGGAGGGCGAGTCTCAGCGCCTGGTGCGACTCGAGTTCGCTCACCAGCAGCAGGCCCAGCGCCAGAGCCGCCGACCAAACCGCGGATTCGATCGCCGCGGCCCGCGTGTCCGCCGGCCCCAGCAGCATCTGCTGCAAAAACATCCAGGAAACCATGCCGGCCAACGTCAGCCAGGCGATGGTGACGGCCGGCTTGCGGCTGTGTCTCCAGCAATCGATCATCCAGGCGAGCGTCAGCATCGAGAGGGCCAGGCAGAAAGCGGTTTGGAGGCCGGGCCAGGGAAGCCAGGAGAGAATGAGCCCCGCGAGCAGAATCGCCGCGGCCAGTTGGAGCCAACGAGTCGCCATTGAAACAGATCACTCCAAAGCCTGAAGGCGCAGAGAACGGATTTCCACTTCGCCGGACGCCCGGACCGAGCCGCGGCGGCGTTGGAGCGAGAGGATGAGCTTCTCCCGCCCCGGCTCGCCGGCGGGAGGAATGTCGATAGCGGCCTCCAGCCAGTTCATCCCGGTCTCAGCGGGATCCGCCGCCATTGGAACCGTCTCTCTGACGCCGATCCTCCAGACAGGACCGGCTCCAGCCGGCGTCAAATCATGCGTGCGGTAGAGGCAGGAGAACCGGTGCCTTCGGCCGCCCTCCAGCCATACCCAGGTGGAGAGCAATTCGACGAGTTCAGGCTGGCTGCCGTCGAACGCGATGCGCACGGCGCCGGCCTGCGGGTCGAACAGCCGGCTGACGCCATGGATTGCGGAGAACCTCCAATTGAAAGCCTGACCGTCCAAAGGGCTTCGGAAGGCCGGATTGCCTAAAAGGTTTGCGGGCGTGATCTGACCGAACGGAAGCATCCGGCGCGCGCTCACCGCATTCCAGGCGCGGACCGCCGCCGCGCCTTGTCCGGACGAGAGCAGCCTGTCAGAGGAGGAGTAAAGCGAATCCCGCCAGAAGGCGGGCGCCCGGCCGGGATCGAGGCCGCTCATCAGGGCCGCGGCGGCGGCGAGATCGGAGGGGCGCCCGGCGGCGGAGAGGTAATGAAGCGCCGACCCGAGCAACTCGGGGTCGGGCTTGCACCAGAGCAGCCACTCGCCCGCTTCAACGCCGGCCTGCCCGAGCAGGGCGAACAGAGCAGGCCGGACATCTGCGTTCGAGCGCTCGAGCGCCAACCGCCCCCATCGGCGGGCTTCGGCGGGGCGGCCGCGCCGAAGATAGAAGGAGGCGAGCGTCCAGCGGGGAAGCCAAAGCCGGTTCATGCGCTCGGTGGCCAGCAACTGCCGCTCCGCGCCCGCAAGATCGCCAGACCGCTCGAGCGCAAGCGCGTAATTGACCCCGGCAAAGGCCGATCGCGGCGCGGCCGCCAAGGCGCGCATCCAGGACTGGGAGGAGTCATCTCCGCGCAGATCCGCCTCGACGGCCAGACGGGCCCATTTCGAAGCCGGGTCCTCGCGGAGAGAAAGCGCAAAAGTCCACGCCTGCGAAGCCGCCAATGCGGCGGCGCCGGCCAGGAGAGGAAGCAGTTCGAGGCGCGTCGGGCCACTTGGTGCCAGCGGGTGACTCCTGCAAATTAGTAGCCCCAAGCCGGAAATTCTCGCCGAGATTTTGCCTCACATCCAGGCACAATCCTTCCGATGAGAGCATCAGGCGGCGCAGCGCTGCATAGCAGAACCGCCCGCCGGGCTGCAATTCCCAAATTGAAGGATGTGGACGAACTTGACGCAGAAGATCCTTTTGGCGCTGGTACTAGGAACTGTTTCCCTGATGTGGGCGGGAGAAACGGCCGGAACGGTTGTTACGCCGGGCCGGATCCTGATTGATGATCTTGCGATTCGGGGCAACGCTTCGGTGAAGGAGGGCTCCGTCCTGAAAACGTCAACCGAAGCTGCGCGGATCGAACTGTCCGGGGGCGGCGCGCTGGCATTGGATGCGAAGTCGGAGGCTGTCATCAGGCGGGACGGGCTGAACCTCCGGCAAGGCAAAGCGATGCTCCTGAGCGGACAGGGCACGATGGAAGCGCTGGGGCTGAGAATTGGCAAAGCGGACGCCGCCTCCAAGGTGTTCATTGCCGCCGGTCCCAGCATGGTGGAGGTTGCGGCATTGGAAGGCGCGGCACAGGTCAGGAACCGGCAAGGTTTGATACTGGCGATGGTAGAGAAGGGGAAGCCGCTGCGCTTTGAGCCGGGGATGCAGGGCAACGAATCCACGGTCACCGGGACGCTGCGACGAGAGGGAAGCCGGTTCGCCCTCAAGGACGAGCTGACCGGCATTGACGTGGAACTTAAGGGAACAGGACTGACTTCTCAGTCGGGCAATCGGATACAGGCGACCGGCGAGTCGAAGATCGCCGGCGACTCCGGCCGGCACGTGATTCTTGTCAGCAAATTGAATCGCTTGGAGACGGTTCCGGAGCCGGCGGCATCGGGAACATCCCCGTCGACTTCAACCAGCACCGCCGCAGCCAAGACCGGGATGACCGCCGGAACAAAGATCAGCCTGGCTGCTCTCGCCTTCGGCGGCATGGCGGCGGCGATCGCCGTGCCGCTGGCCATGTCGAACTGAAGTTCAAGGCCGCATTGCGGCGCGCGTCAGTCTCCGCGCGCCGCGCCTCGCCTGAGCCGCAGGTAGTTTGGGATGCCATGTTCGTGAGAACCTACCATTGTCGATCGCATGGGCAGAATTCGTGTTCTCTCGGACAACATCGCCAACAAGATCGCCGCTGGCGAAGTTGTTGAACGCCCTGCCAGCGTCGTCAAAGAATTGCTGGAGAATTCGCTGGACGCCGGAGCGACGGAGATCCGGGTCGAATGCGATGGAGGCGGCCGCAGGCTCATCCGCGTGGCGGACAACGGGACAGGCATGCTTCGAGACGACGCGCTGCTCGCCTTCGAACGCCACGCGACTTCCAAGCTCTGCTCCGTCGACGAGCTCGAAGCGATCGCCACCCTCGGTTTTCGAGGCGAGGCGCTGCCATCGATTGCGAGCGTCTCGCGGCTGGTGCTGGAAACCAGGAGCGACGCTGAGCAGGCGGGGACACGGGTTGAAATCGCTGGCGGGAAGATCATCTCCTGCGAAGAGCTTGCCCGCGCGCGCGGCACTTCAATCGCCGTGCGTGATCTGTTTTTCAATGTGCCCGCACGCAAGAAGTTCCTCCGAAGTGAACAGACGGAACTCACGCACATCGCCCAACTCGTCACGCACTACTCCCTGGCCTGGCCCGGATACAGCTTCTCGCTCCACCACGCGGCCAAGGAACTGCTGGCTGTCACGCCGGTAGAGACGCTGAGAGAACGCGTGTTTCAGGTCTTCGGCGGCGCAACGCTGGACGAACTTATCGAAATCGGCGGGCGGCAGAGCGGCAGTTTCCGCGTGGACGGGTTCATTTCCCGCCCTCAGATCCAGAAGTCGAACCGGAATTCGATCTACCTGTTTGTCAACCGGAGGCTGATTCGCGACCGGCTTCTGCTGCACGCCATCTCGTCGGCGTATCACAACCTGATGCCTCCGGCGAGCTATCCCTTCGCTCTCCTCTTCGTGGATTGCGACCCGGGCGAAGTGGATGTCAACGTGCACCCTTCAAAGACGGAGGTGCGCTTCAGGCAGGGCAGCTTAGTCCATGATTTTGTGCGGGACTCGCTAAGGGAGACGCTGATGGCGTCCCGCCCGGTGGCCTCGGCGCCCTCACCTTCACCGCCGGGACAGACGACGGTGGAGGGGTTCCCCGTTCCCGGCCAGATGGCCGCGCGCCTGCCTTATTCGGAATTCACGCAAGCCATTGAGAACTTCCGCTTCGACGAAGCCCGCCATGTCCTCCCGGAGCAACCCGGGCAGGCGTTTCCGCGGGAAGCGCGCCTGTCCGAGTTCACCCTCAAGCCCGAGGCCGCGGCGGCCGCGAGGCTCGACTTCAGTTCAGCGCCCCCCATTCCCGTCGGCTTCCCCGAGAGTGTTTCAGCGCCGCTCAAACTCCCGGTTCCGGACACGCACGGAGCATTGCCCGAGGGAGTCAACCTGGATCCATCCTCGACAATGGCGCATCTGGCTGACCTACGTGTCGTTGGACAGATCTACGACAGTTTCATCCTCGCAGCGGGTCCCGACGGACTGTGGATCATCGATCAGCACGTCGCGCATGAGCGGATTCTCTTTGAGAAGTTTCTCGCCCAACAAGCCGCGGGCCGTGTTGAACAGCAACGTCTGCTGCTGCCGCTGGTGCTGCAACTCACCGCGCCCCAGGAACTGGAATACGAGCGTATTGCCGACGATCTTGCGCGCGCCGGCTTTGAGACCGCTCCGTTCGGCCGCAGGACGATCGCGGTGCACGCCGCCCCGGCTGACCTCACCCCGCCGGAAGTGGAGCGCGTCGTCTACGAGATTCTCGAAATCGCGGAGCGGGAACTGCGCAGCGTCAGCGTCGACGACTTCCGCCGCGGCGTCGCGGCGTCGCTCGCCTGCCGGGCGGCCATCAAGATCAACATGCCGCTCGACCAGCGCAAAATGGAGTGGCTGCTGACCGAGTTGTCCCGGACTCAATGCCCGATGAGTTGCCCGCACGGAAGGCCGGTGGCGCTGCGGTACGCGCCTCGCGAGATTCTAAAAGCCTTCCACCGCATCTAGCCGGCGAATCTGCTTTTGGGCGGACCGCACGGGTCCGCAGATGATCTCGTCGAGCCCCACGATCAGGCGCTCCAGCGTCTTTCCGCCGCCGGGATTCTCCATCAGCGCAGCGGCCACGTACCGCTTGCCGTTGTGTTCGATGAGCGCCGCGTCGGCATGCCAGTGCTTCCATGTGCCCGACTTGCGGTAGATCGAAACACCCGGCATGGAGGAGAGGCCTTTCACGAACTTGTGCTGGATGCCGGGCTTGGAGAGGATCTCCAGCAGCTCTTTGCTGAACTGCTCATCCACCAGCCGGCCCTGCGCGAGGAGCGTGAAGAAACGCGCCGTTTGCAGCGTCGTCGCGCCATGTGAAAGGTTGTGGAGAGGGTCCCGTTTCCAGTAATCCTGAAAGCCGCCGTACGCCTTGCCAACCCACAATCCGCCGTTCAGCGACGGATCGTAGAGCTTGTATTTCGAACTCGTCAGCGTCTGAGCGATGGAATCGAAGCCGATCAACTGCACAGCCTTAGAGGCGTCCGTATTGGAAGACACACGAGCAATTCGCGTGAACATCTCGCGAACCTGCGGCGTGTAGGCCAACTTGCCTTCACGGATCTTCTCGAAGCCGGCCAGCAGGATCGCGATTTTCGGCAGGGAGGCCGCGTACATCATCTCGGTGTCGTTGATGCCTGCGTAACGCGGATTGTCCGGATCGGTGACGTCCACAAGAGAAACGGCAAACTTACGGCTGCCGACCTCGTGATTCAGGTTCAGGCGGCGGACCAGATCCGCGAGGCGGACGGTCAGAATCTGATCAACTTGTAAGCCTCCTGGCGCATCCGCGCAGGTCGCAAACGTGGAGAGCGCGATGATGGCCGCCAGGAATGCGGATTTCTGACGCACTCCCCACAGTTTGACTGAAACCGGACTGCAATCGCAACGTGGATGCCGCCTCGAAACGTTAAAAGACGTACTTCAATGCAAACTGCAGATTGCGCATGTTCGTGCGCGTCCCGGCGATTCGCCCGAAGTTACTTGAAGTTACGTTTGCGTCGGGGTTGCCCCAGTTGGGATGGTTCGGGAAGTTGAACGCCTCGAACCGGAACTGGAGATAGCGGCTTTCCGAGGGGAGTCGGAAGTTCTTGAGGAGGGAGAAGTCCCAACCGATGATACCCGGAGAGGTGAGCGTATTGCGGCCTACGTTGCCGTGCGTTCCGGGGGAGTTGGCGAAGAACTGGCTGGTGTCGAAGAAACGCTGAGGATCCTGCTGGCCGCGCGGCAGCGCAGCGTTCCGTCCGGTGGAATTCGGCCGGTCGAAGAAAGCGCCGGTGTTGGAAGCGTCCTGGCCGTTGGTCACGGTGATAGGGAAGCCGGTTTGCAGCGTCAGAATGCTTCCCAACTGCCAGCCGCCGGCCATCGTGTCAAGGAATGGGTTGTCGATGTTTGCTTTCTTGCCCTTGCCGAGGGGAATGTCCCAAAGAGCGGAAGTGACGAAGCGTTGACGCACGTCGTGGCTGGAACGCGCCCGCTCGCAGGAACGGCAATAGCTGTTCTGCGGGAAGAGCGTGTCGCCGCCCTGATTGCGGATCGCGGTGGCGGTGTCGATCGACTTGGCCCATGTGTAGCTCACCAGATAGGTCAGGCCGTTGGAGTATCGCTTGGTCACCTTGGCGCCGAGGGAGTTGTAGTTGCCGCTGCCGCCGTTATCGACCAACTGAATTCGGCCGAAGTTCGGGAAGGGCGACCGTTCGAAGACCGCCCGCCTGTCCACGCGCGGGTCGGCCGGGATCGCTTCGTTGACGGCACGGAGGGATTCCAACCGGTGGCTGACGCTGCCCAGATATCCGACTTCGACCAGTGTGTTGCCGGCGAGTTCGCGCTGCACGTTGAGCATCATCTGCATCGAGTAAGGCGTGCGCCGGTCGTAGGGGTTGGCGAAGGTATAAGGTCTCGGAACATTGGCGACGCCGCCGGCGATCGAGGCCAGCGCGTTATTCCAGTTCAACTGCGGGAACTGCTGGCTCGAATTGTCGCGGAGCCGTCCGGCGAGGTTGCGCGCCATATCGAAGCGCGGGTTGCCCGTATCCTGCGAATAAAACATGCCCGCGCCCGCGCGGATGACCCACTTGCCGGTGGGCGACCAGGAGAGGCCGAAGCGAGGCGCGAAGTCGTTCTTGTCGACGCCCACCAGGCGATTGCCCAGGGAGCCGTCGCATTTCACATCGATATTGGGCCAGCGCAGGTTGATCCCCTCATAGCAATTTTGCCGGGGGTCGCCCTGCCGCATGAAGAACGGATAGAGGCTCCGGTCCGCGACGTTGGGCGCGGCCAGCGTCGTCCTCAGGTCGTTGGGCACGATTCCGTTGAACAGCGTGCCGGTCTGGTCTTCCCATGGCGGGTTGTATTCGTAGCGGAGCCCGAGGTTGAGGGTCAGATTCCGGGTGATCTTCCAGGTGTCGTCGATGAAGAAAGCCATGCTGGTGGCATGGAACTTCGCATTGGCGATCGAAACGGCCGCCTCCGCCTGGAACGTCTCGCCCAGCAGGAAATCGGCGAACGGATCGCCGCTGATGCCGGTGGTGGTCAGGTTATTGGTGGCGTTGCGCTGGAAGGTGAACTGGCCGCGGGCGAACTGGTTGCCCACCTGATTGTAGGAGTCATGCCGCACCTCGCCGCCAAACTTCAGCGTGTGTTTCCCGCGCACGATCGTCATGTTGTCGATGAACTGCAATGCGCTGTTGTTGTTTTCATAGGGCCCCTCGGAGCTGTTGCCGAATCCTGCGTAGACCCCTTGCAGGCTGACGTTCGGAATGCCCCATTGGACCGGCGGTCCGCTGGCGAGACCGGGGATCTTCAACTCGCCGACCACGTCGCGCGTGAATGCGAGTTCGGGGCCTGTCGTGTTGTAGAACTGCGTGTATCCGAAGCGGGCCTCGTTGACGATCGAAGGCGACAACACGCGGCTGTTGGAGGCCATGTACTGATTGAAGTTCGTGACGATTTTGTCGCCGTTGAGCTTCAGAGCCTCGGTGAGCTGATTCTCATCGCCCCATGAATAACGGCCGAACCACTGTGAGTTGGACGATTCGACGAAGTCGAAGCGCGTCACGAGTTGATCGCGGTTGATCGGCCGTCCCTGGGCCTGCTGGTAGTTGTTCCTCAGGCCGGTGGCGCCCGGCACGTTCGGCACCGGGTAGAACTCCAGCAACTGGTTGGAGATTCCAGCGATCCGCGAGCTGGGAATGATGTTGCCCGGGAACTGTGTGGCGACAATCTGCCCGTTGATTGTGGTCCGCGTTTTCGGGTCGAATACGCCGGCCGTCCCAAGCGGCAACTCGCTGAAGTTGCCCTGCCGCATTGCGGCGGAAGGCAGACTGGAGATGGCCTGGACAGCGCGACGCTGCCGGAACCACTCGTAGTTCGCCATGAAGAACAGGCGGTTCTTGCCGTCGAAAACCTTGGGGATCGAAATCGGACCGCCGAGGGTGAAGCCGAATTGATTCCACTTGAACGGATCCTTGGGCGGCCGGTTGGAAGTCACTCCTGTGCAAATTGAGTTCTTGCCACTTGGCTGAGGTGGCGTCGCTGGCGG
>CAYWST010000022.1:0-27547 GCA_964461075.1 uncultured Solibacteraceae bacterium
GGTGAATGCTCACAGGGAGTCTGGCATGGGGTCGTCAGCGATGTCTTCAACGACGAAGTCTCCCGCGGAGATCCGCTTGAGGACCTTGAGGGAGGCCTGACCACTGAAGCCGGCCGTTCGAAGCCTGCGGTAGGCGGAACTGAACTTCGCCTGAGTTTTCAAGATCTCGCGCAAGTCCTGGCCTCGGTACTTGCGGTTGAGCCAACGTTCGATGGCCTGCGTCTCGTCGACATCGCGGAAGGCTTCGTCGACGGCGTTGTGCGCAATTTGCGGGGCGATCCGCCTGGCGAGGAGATCGGAGAGGACTCGCGCTTTGCCGCGTTGACCGCTCTCAGCCCGAGACCCGGCATAGCTGGAAGCGAACCGGGCGTCATCGAGCGCGCCGTACTCGCGGAGCGCTTCAATGACGGCATCGATCTCGGCGGGGTTGGCCGCCCTGCGCCGGAGTTTCCCTCTCAACTCCTTGCTTGTCATCGCTCTGGCGGACAGCAGCGCCGCGGCGTAGTCTCTGAGGGGCTCGCCTGTCAGGAGCTTGGCCTGCCGGATGGGCATAGTTTTCGGATCTCCTTCATTCTGCGTGTTGTACACTGAAACAGCAACTACCTCGGAGAGAAGGAGTGCGTGATGGAAGACGACAAGAGATTTTCTTATTTCTTTCTTGGATTGGGGATCGGCGTTGCCGTGGGCATCCTCTTCGCCCCGAAGTCCGGCGAGGAAACTCGTGAGTATCTGAAGGAACGGGCTGAAGAGGGCAAGGACTACATCAAGCGCAAGTCCGGGGAGATTCGGGAAACGGCGTCCGGAGCGATCGACAAGGGCCGGCAGTCTCTGGAGCGCCAGAAGGAACAACTGCGAGCCGCCGTCGAGGCCGGCAAGCAAGCCTACAGAGACACGGCGTATCCCGCGTCGGCCGCGCCGCCGCCCGCCGACGACGCGATTGAAGGCGTGTAAGGCCCCCAAACATGTCAGACGGCGCACTCTGGTTGATGGCGATCGCGGTTGCGATCTCGAGCATTTCCCTGCTGATTAACGCCATCGCATCCGTGGGGACGCTCAGGGTCGCGAAGAAGTTGCGCGATGATCTGGCGCCGCTGATTCCCGAGGTCCACCAGACTCTGAAGTCCGCCAATGAGGCGATCGACCGGACCGCGGGCGAAGTGCGGGCGGTCGTAGAGACGGCGAGAGAGGTGCTGGCCGAAATCAGAGATCAGGTGCAGCACATCGATTCGGCGCGGACGGAAATCGCCCAACAGCTTCGCGTGCACGGCCAAAGGCTGGACCTGGTTGCAGAAGACGTGCTCGGCCGGTTACAGGAGGTCGTTAGCGTTTTTCACGGATCGGTTGTCCGGCCGGTTCGAGAAGTTTCCGGGATTCTGGCGGGCGTGAAGACAGCCGTGCAGACTTTCATGTTGGGGCGCAAAGCATCAGTGACTCGGGCCACTCAAGACGAAGAGATGTTCATCTGAGCGAATCGGCCGCCCACATTTCCTCAGATTGCCCGTGGGTGAACCGATGAGCGCAATGTGACCGGCCTTCGCGGGGAGGTCCGGCTGGCTTTGTCGAATTTCCCCGGCGATCCTCAAATTCAGGGACGGAAGCTGCGCCAATTGGCGGACGCCTCGTGGGATGAGTTCGTCCAGGAAGCCGATTTGGTGCTGACTGGAGGCGAGGACTCGACGACAGCCCGTTTCCTGATGGCCATCTATGCCAGTCGTGGGCGGTTGATCCCATTCCTGGCCCGGCTCATTCAGACTCATCGCGAAAACGGCCGCAGGGCGGCGAGGCTTGCCAGCCGGCTGGATCCGGAGTTGGACCGCCGGTTGGCGGAAGCGATCCTGAATGCGCAGCACGCGGACAATGGCGGCGTGACGCAGCCGGCGCTGCTGGAGGTGCTGGCTGAAACCGAGCGCAGCGAGGTCCTCCTGCCAGTGCTGGGTTCCCTGAGGGAGAGCGAGGATCCGAGAGTCCGCTCAAAGCTGGCTTTGCTGGTGGGGCGTGCGGCGCGCGCTCAGGCTTGGGTGAGGATCTTGCGGCAAGATCCGGATCCGCGAGTCCGGGCGAATGCGATCGAGTCCCTTTGGGATGTCGGAAGCGCATTTGCGGCAGTGTGCTTTGATCTCGGCCTGAAAGACGCCCACCAGCGAGTGGCGGCGAACTCGGCGGTTGGTCTGCACCGGATGGGCGATGCGAGGAGCGTCGCCCGGCTGGCGGAAATGGCCGAGTCGCCAGAGATCGAGCAGCGCCTGTCGGCCATCTGGGCGATGGGCGTCACGAGGGACACGCGATTTGTTCCGCTCTTGTGGAAGTTCCGGCGCGGAGCCGATGAGGCGTTGGCAGCGGGCGCGGCGGCGGCATGCGAGAGAATCCTGCTGGCCCAGGCGGAGGCCAACAGGGCTGAAGCGGTCATGCTCCCGCTGGGAGCGCAGCGGTTGGACGATGGACGCATCGTTGCGAAGGCAGCCGTTCTGGATCACTCCCGGACTCCGGTTCAGCTTCAGGAGATTCATTGGCGTCCGAAGCTTGGCAATCAGCCCGTATGGCGGTACGCCGTCCGTCCTGTGGAGGGGCTTCCGCGTATCGCCGTCGCCGTGCTGTTGCCCCTGCCGCCGGGACAAAGAGAGCCCCGCGCCGGGGTGATTCCAGCCGCACTACGGGAATGCCTGAGAGCCAAGCGCGCCGGAGATTCCATCGCTGTTACCTATTACGGAGAACCGCCGGCGGCGGAAACGCCTGGTCAGGAGAGGTCTTCCGATCAGCCCAGAGCCGTATTGCTGACCACGGACGTGAGGATGGCTGTCCACACATCAGCACCCTCCACAACCTCCGCGCCGATCCCGCTGCATGAGGCGGCGGAGGCGTGCCTGGGGACGCTGCGGCAGTTTAGGGGGGGACGGCACCTGCTCATTGTGCTGGACCGGCCGCCGCTGGAGGGCTGCCGCTCCGGCACGCTGCGCGAGATCGCAGCGAAGGCTGCCCAGGCGGGTGTGGCCTGCCATGTCGTTTGCAGCCCCGGTCTTGACGCATCGATGTTCGAGGAGTCGCAGACGCTCACCAAAGCGACGGAGGGGTTCCACCTGATCATGGAAGGCCCGGATTCGTTGCAGGTGACGCTGGCGCTATTGATGCCGGCCTTCATCCGCCATTACGAAATCACGATTAGTCCGGCCGAGTCCTCTGATCAGCTTGATATCGAGGTTGTCAGCGAGC
Organism: uncultured Solibacteraceae bacterium; assembly: GCA_964461075.1. Lineage (GTDB taxonomy): Bacteria > Acidobacteriota > Terriglobia > Bryobacterales > Bryobacteraceae > JACADU01. The sequence goes on from CAYWST010000022.1 coordinate 3,208, forward strand.
AGATAGCCGGCCGCGCACGGTGGAACTTGCAGCCTGGGCCAAGCGTTTCGGCCGGCTCGCCGGACATACACTGGGAGGGTGAGAACGCCCTTCCGTTGGAGTCTGCCGGTTTGGATGGCCGCGACGCCGCTTCTGGCGATTGCGCCGGCGGCGTCTGATCAGATCGTCAACCCCGGCCAGGCCGCGGACCTCAGTAAGGCGCTCCATCACGTCGAACTGGATCCGGAAGCGTGCTACAAGGTTCGCGATCTCTCCTTTGAACGAGGCGGCGTCCGCCTCTTCCTCACAGACGGTTATGTGATCTTCTCGCGCCCGATCCGAGGCAGGCGCACGGCCGCGGTCTATCGTGCGCTTGATTCGGGAGACGACGCAGAATTTATCCTTCGTCCACCCGTGCGAAGTGAACGCGCGGCGCTTGCCCAGGCGACGGGCAGCCCGAACTTGAACTCGCACTTCGCTCTCGCGGTGATGCTCTTCACCGACGAGACCGCTGAGGAGCTCACGCGTCAGATCGAATCGGGGCTCGTGAAGCGCAGGCCCGAGCAGGGATTGATCATTTCGAGCCAGTCCAGCGAAACGGTACGCAACCTGCTGAAGAGCTTCGAGACCCGCATGATCGGGGATCTGCTGGGCGAGAGATCGCAGACCGGCTTCTTTTTTGCGACTTTGGCCAGCAAGGATTACGGGAACATGGATCTGCTTTTCGATCCACTGAGTCCGGAGCCTCTGGTGGCGGGCGCGGTGGACAGCGGGAAGGGCTCCATGGAGTTCAGGATCTGGACGAACTATGCGCCGCCGAATTTCGTCCCGCCCGAGCCAAAAGCAACCGTGGGGAACTACCGGATCGACGCCACACTTGGGCCGGATCTCCACCTTGAAGTGGCGACGCGCGCGACGGTGCGCGCCGGGGCCGCGCCCGTCGACGGCGCGCTCGTCTTCGAACTTGCTCCGGAGATGACGATCGAGTCTGCCAGCATGGATGGGCGGCCGGTTGAGGTTTTTCGCAGAGAGAGCCTGCGCGCGAATCTGATTGGAAGGCGTTCGAACGAGCCGTTCCTGATCGTTCTGCCAGAGCCGTTGCCGCCCGGTTCGGCGCACGAGATCGAGATCCGGCACGGCGGCAAGGTGATCCGGCGCGCCGGGAACGACGTCTTTTTCGTGGCGGCCCGGACGAACTGGTATCCGGTCCACAACCCGCAGTTCACAACCTTTGATCTCACCTTCCGGTCGCCGAAGGCGTGGCAGGTGGTGGCGACGGGAGAGGAAGTGGAGGACCGCGTGGAAGGAGACACACGCGTTGTCCGGCACGTCACGAAGTCGCCGGTCCGGTTGGCGGGCTTCAACGTGGGCGACTACGCGAGCGTGCGTGTGGAGCGCGGCGGCTACAAGGTTGAAGTGTGCGCGAACAAGGCGCTTGAGCCGAACCTGGCGACGCGCGCGACCAGCTACATCATGGTGCCGCCGGCCTGGCCTTCCCGCGGACCGGTCAGGAGGACGTCGGAGCTGATCGCGGTGACGGCGCCTCCGCCGGATCCGCGCGGCAGACTCGCCCTGCTGGCCCAGACGATGGCGACCGATTTCGAGTGGATGGCCCAGCAGTTTGGCCCCCCGCCTTTGAATTCATTGGTCGCGTCACCGATTCCAGGCTTCTTCGGGCAGGGCTTCCCGGGACTGTTGTACCTTTCCACCGTGTTGTATCTGAACGAGCCGGACCGTCCTGCATCCATGAGATCAGGTGCGATGACGACGTTCTACAACGAGATCCTGCATTCGCACGAGATCTCGCATCAGTGGTGGGGCAACCTGGTGACCAGCGGGAGCTACCGGGACGACTGGTTGATGGAGGCGCTTGCAAACTACACCGCCTGGATGGTGCTCGAACGCAAGAAGGGCGCTCGTGCGCTCGAGGATCAGTTGGAGGCGGCGCTGTCCAGCCTGCGCGTGACCAGGGAGGACAAGCCCATCGAGAGCTTCGGTCCGCTGACGTGGGGATCCAGGCTGCAGTCCTCCACCGCTCCCGATCCATGGCGCCCGATCATCTACGAGAAGGGCGGTTGGGTGATTCACATGCTCCGGCGCAGGATGGGCGATGCGGCGTTCATGAAAATGCTGGCTGCGCTGGTGTCGCGTTTCTCGTACAAGCCCATTACGACGGAGCAGTTCAGGGAACACGCCGCCGGTTTTCTTCCGCCGGGGACCCCAGACCCGCACCTGGGGAACTTCTTCGACCACTGGGTCTACGGAACGGGGATTCCGCAACTCAACGTGACGACGTCGGTTCGGGGAAAGGCTCCGTCGGTCGACTTGAAGGTGACGGTGACCCAATCGGGCGTAGGCGAGGATTTCAGCGTGGACCTGCCGGTGGAGATCCGCTTCTCCGGAGCCGCCAAGCCGATCGTGAAATGGATCCGGACAGGGCCGGACCCGGTTGTCCTTTCGCTGCGGCTGCGTTCGGCCCCCTCCAAGGTGGAGGTGGCTCCGGGCCGGGGCGTCCTGGCGATTCGGAAATGAAACGCGATCATGGCTCATTCGAATCCCTGGAGAAGCGGATTGCCGGATGCGAACGCTGCCCGCGGCTTCGCAACTGGTGTGAAGAAGTTGCGCGCCGTAAGCGGCCGATGTTCCGCAACGAGGAATACTGGGGGCGGCCCGTGCCCGGCTTTGGCGACCCGCAGGCGCGGCTGCTGGTATTGGGGCTGGCGCCCGCGGCGCACGGGGCGAACCGGACCGGGCGGGTCTTCACGGGCGACCGCAGCGGCGACTGGCTCTATCGCGCCCTGTTCGACGCCGGATTCGCCAGCCAGCCAGAGAGCGTCCGGCCCGGTGACGGGCTGGCTCTGCGCGATTGCTGGATCTCCGCCTCGGTGCGGTGCGCACCTCCGGCGAATCGGCCGCTGCCACTCGAGGTTGCGGCCTGCCGGCCGTTTCTTCTGCAAGAGCTCGAACTCCTCGCCGGTCTGCGTGTGATCGTCGCGCTTGGCCGCCTTGCCTGGGACAATCTGCTGGAGATCTACGGGCTCTCGCCGCGAAGCCGCTACCCCTTTGCGCATCTGGGCGAGTTGCCGGAGGCGGGCTCGCGCCCGGCGCTTCTGGCGAGTTATCATCCCAGTCAGCAGAACACTCAGACGGGCCGGCTGACGCGAGTCATGCTCGAGAAAGTGTTCTTGCGGGCGCAGGAGATTCTCACGCGAGCATGACATTCACGGCGGCGATCCTGCTCGTTTTGGCGGCCGATTTCACGTCGCAGCTCTGGCAGGACGCCTCTCCGGCTTACCAGGAGACTCTCAATCACCCTTTCCTGAAAGGCCTTGTCTCAGGCAAGCTGCCTCGCGAGTCCTTCCACTTCTACCTTCGCCAAGACGGTCTGTATCTGCGGGCGTTCGCGCAAGCCCTTCATGCGCTGGCGGCCAAGGCGCCAAAGGAGGAGTGGGCGGCGACGCTCGCCAAACATGCGACCGAGGCGATTGAAGCCGAGCGCCAGCTTCACCGGGGCCTGCTCGCCTCCTCATCCGCCGATCCGCGGGAAGATATGGCGCCCACCAATCGCGCGTACACGAATCACCTGCTGGCTTCCGTCTCGCGCCTTTCGTTCACAGAGGGACTGGCGGCGGCGCTGCCCTGTTACTGGGTCTATTGGGAAGTGGGCAAAGAGCTGAAGCGCAGGGGTTCGGCGGATCCCGACTACGCGAAGTGGATCAACCAGTACTCGGCGCCTGAGTATGGCGCTTCCGTGAGCGAGGTGTTGTCGATGATGAACGAGGCAGCGGCGGCAGCCTCGAGCGCGGAACGGGAGAGCGCCCGCAAGCTGTTCCTGATGTCGGTCCGCTACGAGTACATGTTCTGGGATATGGCGTGGAGGCTGGAGAAATGGCCCGTTGCGGCCAAGGAGTAATCCATCATGGCCCGTGGATGGGAAAGCAAGGATGTCGAATCGCAGAAGGAGGCGCGCCAGCAGGCGTCCCCCGCCGAGCCTCCAAAGACTCCGCTGGATCGGAAGCGGCATCAGCTTGAATTGGACCGGGCGAGGGTGCTGCGCGAGCTGCAGGCCGCCTGCCATCCCCGATTTCGAGGCCAGTTGGAGGCCGAGCTGGCCTTTCTGGACTCAGAACTGAGGAAGCTGCGCGATTGAACTCCCTGAAAGTTCGCGTTGAGGAGTACTTCCAGTTTGAAGCTCTGGGGGCGGATTGGAGGACCGAAATCCTGGCGGGGGTGACGACCTTCGTCACCATGGCCTACATTCTTTTCGTCAACCCATCGATTCTCGCCACTACCGGCATGCCCGCCGCCGGTGTCGCGGCGGCGACGTGTGTGGCCAGCGCGTTCGGCTGTTTCCTCATGGGCGGATGGGCGCGATATCCGATTGCGCTCGCACCGGGGATGGGGCTGAACGCGTACTTTGCGTACACGGTCTGCGGGGCGATGGGAGTGCGGTGGCAAACCGCGCTTGGCGCGGTCTTCTTCTCCGGCGTTCTCTTCCTGCTTCTCACCGCCGCGGGAATCCGGCAGTTGCTCGTGCGGGCCGTTCCCCGTGAGATGTACAGCGCCGTGGCGGCGGGGATCGGGCTCTTCATCGCGCTGATTGGTTTGAAGAACGCCGGTCTTGTCGCCGCGGATCCCGCCACGCTGGTGCGCCTGGGATCGCTGACCGAACCCGCGACGATCGTCTCGGTTTTCGGGCTCCTCGTCGCGTCGGCGCTCTACGTTCGAAGCGTTCGCGCAGCGATTTTGATTGGAGTGGTTGCCGCCACGGCGGCAGCCATCGCCACCGGCGCCGCTGCTCCGCTCAACCGGCAGGCGGCCGGCGGCGGAGAGTGGACGGCCACGTTCGGCCGCCTCGATCTGGCGGGCGCCTTTCATTTGGGGATCGCCGAGATCGTCTTCGTGTTTCTGTTCGTCGATCTCTTCGATAACCTTGGGACGCTGATCGCAGTCGGTAAGCGCGCCGGCGTCATCGGAAGGGATGGCAGTATTCCTCGTTTGGGAAGAATCCTCACGTCGGACGCTCTGGCGACAACCGCCGGCGCGCTCTGCGGGACCTCAACGGTGGTGAGCTACGTAGAGAGCGCGGCTGGAGTCGCCGCGGGCGGCCGCACGGGGTTGACGTCGATCGTCACGGGGCTCCTGTTCCTGCTGGCGTTGCCGTTAGCGCCGCTGGCCGCCGCCATTCCGGCACAGGCCACCGCTTGCGCGCTGATCCTCGTTGGCGCGCTGATGACGCAACACTCGGCCGAAATCGATTGGAGCGACTCCTCCGTCTCCATCCCGTCCTTTCTCACGATGATCATGATCCCGCTGACGTTCTCGATCGCCAACGGTTTGGCTGTCGGCTTCACGGCCTATGTGCTGCTGCAGATCGCTTCAGGCCATGCCCGGCGAGTTCACCCGCTTCTTTACGCGCTCGCCGCTGTGTTCGCCCTGCGCTTCGCATGGCTCGCCGGCGGGTGAGGGGCCCGCATCAGCCCTTGACCGGATTCCTCAGGATGCCAATGCCATCGATCTCAACCTCGACCGTGTCCCCTGGCTTCATCGCCTTTGTGGCGCCCGGGGTACCCGTGAAGATGACGTCGCCGGGGGTCAGTGTGACGTAGCGGGAGATGAAGGCGACAATGGCGTCGCAGTCGAACAGCAGGTCTGACACATATTGTTTCTGAACCACTTGACCGTTGAGCCGGGTTTGCAGCATGGAGGGTTTCGGGTCGAGACCCGCCGCAATGACCGGGCCCATCGGGCCGAACGTGTTGGCTCCCTTGGCGCGCCACCACTGCAGGTCCTTGTCCGGACCGCCCTGCCAGTCGCGTTCGCTCACATCGTTTCCGCAGGTGTATCCGAAGATCTTCCTGGGCCCCTTCCCAACGACGATGACAAGTTCACCCTCATAGTGCGTGTTCTTCGAATCCGCGGGAATGATGATGGGGTCGCCCGGATTCTGGAGGCAGGTGATGGGCTTGAAGAAAATCTCGGGACGCTTGGGCGCGGGTTGATTGCCGATGTGGGACTTGTAGTTCAGGCCGACAGCCAGAACTTTGGGCGGCTCGCACGGATAGAGCAGCTTCACTTGAGAGGCGGAGACCGGCTTGCCCGCGGGTTTGGGGTTGTCGAAGACGCTCCCCTGAAGCGGCTGGATGCGGTCGCCTTCGAGACGTCCGTAGGAAGCCGCACCATTGAGAAGATACCGGACATAGTAGACGACTCCCGCTTTTGGAGCGGGCAACTGAACCGCGGCGGCGGCGAGGATCTCTCTTCTGGTGATTGGCATGGCGGTTGGACGATTATATCGCCGCCATAGGTCTTGGCGACGGATAGTTGGGCGAGTGCTTGCGCCCCTTGGGGCGGAGGGCGAGTTTGCCCTTGCTCACGTAGAAGTCGCCCCTTGGCGAGAGGTGCTGGATCATTCGCTCACGCCAAGGGAGGATGCGCTTTTCGTCGCCGATCTCCTTGAGTTCCATCGGATCGGAGGAAAGGTCGAAGAGCTGTTCGCGCCCGTCGAAGGCATGGAAGATGTATTTCGTGCGGCCGTCGGTCAAAGCGTTCCAGTTATTCTCCGGCGCGTAACAGATGTCGTGTTCGAGATCGATGAACTCGCGCCACGGCTCGCCCCCGGCGGCCGCGAGCAGGCTTCGGCCGTCGATTTTCTCCGGAATCTGCGCGCCGGCGGTATCGAGGAACGTCGGCAGGATGTCGCGCAACTCGACGGGGGCGTCCGAGGTCTTCCCGCCGGCAACGCGGGGCCCGCGAACGATCATCGGTATGCGCGCCGAGGGCTCGTAGGCGTATGACTTTCTCCAGAGATGATGGTCGCCTGTCATGTCGCCGTGATCGGAAGTGTAGACGATCAGCGTGTTGTCGAGCCAGCGGCGCTTCTCGAGTGCGGAGACGATGCGCCCGATCTGCTCGTCGACGAAGCTGACCGATCCGTAATAAGCCTGGCGCGAGGTGCGAGTCTCGTGCGCCGGGAGCCGCCCACGCCACAGGTCGTCGCGCTCCGTATTCCGAGTTTCGTTGCGCGACGCCCATGAGCCGACAGCCGGGGCCGGGATCGCGGCGTCGCGATATGCTTCCATCCAGCGCTGCGGCGGATCGTAAGGACTGTGCGGCCGGGCGAAGCTCACCTTGAGGAAGAAGGGCTGCGCGCGCTCCCACGTTTCGAGGAAATTGACGGCGACATCGGCGGTCCACCGCGTCGGGTGGAGCCGTTCGGGAAGGACATACGCCTTGCCCTTGTAATCGTTCCAGCCCACGCCGGTGGCGTCGGGGTCGAGGTTCGGCGCCTGAGAACGGAACCAGGAACGGTAGTCGCTTCGGAAGTCGATCGTCTCTTCCCGCCCGGACTCGTCCAGCAGCGCGAGGTCGTAGCCGTGGTAGTTCCGCTGCGGAGTGTAGTGCAGCTTGCCAACGGCCATCGTGAAGTAGCCCGCCTCCTTCATCAGGCGAGGCATCTCAACCGGATAGCGTTCGGCGACCCGCGAATAGCCGAGCATGCCGTGGTTCCAGGGGTTCATCCCGGTGAGCAAACAGGCGCGCGCGGGCGTGCATGTGGGCGTTGTCGAGTAGGCATGCCGAAAGCGAACCCCCTGCCTGGCAAGCTGGTCGAGGTTGGGGGTGCGGACAACCGGGTGGCCGCCGGCGGAGAGGCAGTCGCCCCGATGCTGGTCCGCCATGATGAAGAGCACATTGGGCCGGGAGGCCGCGAGCCTGCTGGAAGCGGTGGCCGCCGGCATGGCAGCCAGGAGTTGACGCCGGGTCAGATCCATCTGATTACTTTACTCGCCCGCGAGGAGTTCCAGTGGAACCGGCGAAATCGGAGCGCGGTACTCATGGGGAGGCCAGCCTTTGAGGAACTCGAGCGCAGGACCGCAAACACGCCCTTGACACGCCCCCATGCCGCAGCGGGTTTGAAGCTTGGCTTCGCGCCAGCCGTCGAAGCTGGAGATCCGGGCCCAGCGTGCATCTTCACAACGGCAGACAATCGTCTCCGGCCGGGGCAAGGACCTTAACTCCGGGCGGAGCCTGAACGACTCGGCCAGGACGCTGCGGAATCCAGCATCCGGTTTCGACTGGAGACCGCCGGCAATGGAGCCCTCGGCGATCGCCAGGTCGGCTCCCCCAATCCCGCAAACCTCGCCCGCCGCGAACACGCCTGGAACCGATGTCTGCTGATTCCGGTCCACTTCGATGAAGCCTTCGCGATTCAGCCGGCAGCCGAGCAATTGCGCCAGTTCGATGTTTGGGACCAGGCCGAAACCGCAGGCCAATGCGTCAGCACGGATCCGCTCGCCGTTAGAGAGCAAAACCGACTCAACGCCCGAAGATCCGGCCGCCTCCACCGGCCAGACTCCAAATCGGTAGAGGGGGGCGAGTTGCAAACCAAGTTCCGCCGCCTGCAGCCATTTGCCGGGATGCCTGGCAATGAATCGCCTGAAGGGCGCGATCTGCGTGCGTGGGGCCTGCTCAGCCAGGCGGAGCACCTGGGCGCCGGCGTCCAACAGCGCAGAGGCGACGGCGGCCAGCAACGGACCCGAACCGCCCACCACAATGCGCATCCCCTGGACGCGGAGTCCGGACTTCACGAGGGCCTGCAACCCGCCGGCGCCGAACACGCCAGGCAGCGTCCATCCCGGGAAGGGCAGAAACAGCTCGCGCGCGCCGGTGGCGATCAGCAGCTTTGGGGCGCGAACGGAACGCGGGCCCTGTGGAGTGAGGGCCCTGAGATGAAAGCCTTCCCCGGCGTCATGGATCTCGGCTTGTCCGATCCAGCGCGCGCCGCTGCGTTCAAACCGCGCGATCCAGTCATTCCCCCGCCCGCGCCAGATCTGCCCGCCGGGTTCGGGCCGCCTGTCGAGTACTACCACGGATTCGCCGCGCGAGCGGGCCGCGCAAGCCGCGGCGATGGCAGCCGGGCCGCCGCCGGCGATCGCGAAGTCGGCAAGGATCTCACCCATCGGTTTCGATCCTCATCCCCTCGCGGCAGGGGACCATGCAGGTCCTTTCGTGCGGAACGCCGTCGATGGAGGCTCTGCATTCGAAGCAGATTCCCATGCCGCAGAGAGGCGCGCGCGGTTCGCCGGTGGAGGAACGGCGCGAATGTAGGCCGGCAAGCAAACATGCCACGGCTGCCGTCGCCTCCGGCGGCGCCTCGATCGGGCGGCTGTTGACGTAGACCTTCATTGAAGCGCCCTCGAAGGGAGATACGGCGCGGGATCGATCGCGGGCCGGCGTCCCGCCACCTGATCGGCAATCAGCTCGGCAACCGCGGGCGCGGTGGTGAGCCCAAGGCCTTCGTGGCCCATTGCCACGAAGAGCCCCGGATCGTCCGGCCACGGGCCGATGTAGGGCAGGTTGTCCGGCGTGGCGGCGCGGAAGCCGGTCCAGATCCGCAAGGCCTTGCAACCCGCGAGCGCGGGAATGAATTCGAACGCGCGCCGGAGCATCCTGCGAACCATGTGCGGCTCCACTGCGGGGGTTTTCGCGTCGAACTGCCGCGAACTGCCGATCAGCAGTTGGCCGGTGGAGCGCGGCTGGACATTGCAGGCGACGGACTCGGTTCCGGCCCCATGAGCGCTCTTGAGGTAGCCGAGTTCGACAACTTCAGAATTCAGCAAGCCTGGATAACGGTCCGTGATGACGAGGTGGCCCTTGCGGGGCCGGATGGGCAATTGCGGCAACAGGTCACATTGCGAACCCGAAGCGAGGATGCGGACAGGCGCGTCGAGCTTCAGGGAGGCGGCGGTTTGGCGGCGGACCTCGATCAGCGGAGAGGAGTTGAGCAGCCACTGACTGACCAGCGGCGGATAGAGAATGGAGTCATCCGGGACGAGCATGCCGCCTGCGAGGCCGGGCCTCAGGTTCGGTTCGGCTTCGGCAAGTTGAGATGGGTCGAGCAAATGCGCCCGGACGCCCGCCTCAATGAGCCGGGCGTGCTTTTTCCGCGCACCAGCGAATTCCTCTTCGTCCGCGGCGACCCAAAGCGTCCCGCAGCGGCTGAACTCGGCCTCAGGAGGCAGCATCGGAATGATCTGCTCCCACAGGTTTCGAGCGTGGCGGCTGAGGACGAACTCCGGCGGATTGTCGTCGAGGACCACAATGTGGCCCATGCCGGCGCCGGTGACGCCGCCGCCGGGCAGGTGAGATTCCAGAACGCGGACCCGCAGTCCGTCGCGCGCGAGCGCGGCGGCGCAGGCCGCGCCGGCGATTCCGGCGCCTACGATGACTGCGTCGGGAAGGCTCATTTCTCTATTTTGACCGGATACCCCACTGGAACGGGTCGGCGTCATCGAAGATCAATGTGGAGTCGGCGTTCACCCACGCGCTGCCGCGGATGGTGGGGCGAATGCCTCGATCCGCTGTCGTGTAGGAGCCTTCGAAAACGCTGCCGACGATCGACTCCTGCCTCCAGACGCCGCCGGGGGCCAGCTTGCCGTCCGCGGCGAGGCAGGCGAGCTTTGCGGAGGTGCCGGTCCCGCAGGGCGAACGGTCATATGCTCCGCCCGGGCAAAGGACGAAGTTGCGCGAGTCGGCCTTGCCGGGCGAAGAGGGCGGGCCGAACAGTTCGATGTGGTCGATTTCCTGCCCGTCCTGACCGGTGATGCCGTTGCGTTCGATCTCGCGGCGGACCGCCCATGAGAACTGCGTCAGGCGTTCGACGTTCGCGAGTTCGATGGCTAGCCTGTGGTCTCCGATGAGGAAGAACCAGTTGCCGCCCCAGGCGATGTCGCCATGAACCGCGCCATGGCCAGGCACTTCCAGCGGGACTGACGCCTTGAATCGCCAGGAGATGACGTTTTCCACCGAGACCGAGTTGCGGTCGTGGAGACTTGCGTGGACGACCCCGACGGGAGTCTCGATGGCATGGCGGCCCACACCGGCCCGGCCCAGGTAGGCCAGGGTCGCCATCAATCCGATCGTGCCATGGCCGCACATTCCCAGGTAGCCCACATTGTTGAAGAAGATGACGCCCGCGGCGGAGACGCTCTCGACGGGCGTGAGGAGGACCGCGCCCACCATCACGTCCGAACCGCGGGGCTCGTTGACAACAGCCGAGCGGAACTCGTCGTGCTCGCGGCGGAAGCGTTCCAGCCGTTCGGACATCGGGCCTGCGCCGAAATCCGGAGCGCCCTCAACGACGACGCGGGTCGGCTCGCCGCCCGTATGCGAATCGATGACCCGAACGGACTTCATGATTGGGGCCGGGTCCGCATCGCGCGGTGGATCAAGGCCAGTACCCAGGCGCGCTCCTCCCCCTCGAGCGGCAACCGCGGCGGACGGGTCAACTCGCTTCCGTAGCCGCACTCCTGCGCGGCCAGCTTGATGTACTGAACCAGTTTGGGATGCGTGTCGAGATGGAGCAGCGGCGTATACCAGCGGTAGACCTCGCGAGCCCGCGCCCAGTCGCCGCTGCGCGCAAGATCCCAGAGCAGCCGGTTTTCGCGAGGGAACGCGTTCACGAGCCCCGAGACCCAGCCGGTGGCGCCCAGCAGCAGGCACTCGAGGATCAGGTCGTCGACGCCGGCGAACAAGATGTAGCGGTCTCCGCAGGCGTTGGCGATATCGGTGATGCGGCGAGGATTGTCCGAGGACTCCTTGATGCAGACGAGCGTCGGCTCGTCGGCGAGTTCGGAGAACATCCCGGGTGTGACGTCGACGTTGTAAGAGGGCGGGTTGTTGTAGACCATCACGGGCAGCGGGGTCGCGCGGGCGACGGAGCGGAAATGAGCTATCGTTTCACGGCGGTCCGCTTTGTAGATCATCGCGGGAAGCGCCATGAGGCCGTCGACGCCGGCCTTCGCCGCCGCCTCCGCGAATCTGCAAGCCTGCGCGGTGGTGGTTTCGGCCACGCCGGTCAGCACGGGGATCCGCTTGTTGACTCGCGCAGTAAGCTCTCTGAGAACCGTCAGCTTCTCATCCTGCTCCAGAGCGGTGTTCTCGCCGACGCTGCCAAGCAACACGACGCCGTGAACGCCCTCGGCGATGAGCGCTTCCAGGTGAGCGGCGGTGGAGTCGATGTTCAGCGAGAGGTCTGGGTTGAACTGCGTCGTGAGGGCGGGGAAGACACCCTGCCAGGAGACATTCATGGGGCTACTCTACCACCCCGCGAAGTCGAGGCTCTATTCCCACTCAATGGTGCCCGGAGGCTTATGAGTCAGGTCGTACAGCACGGCGCAGATCCCTTCGAGGGCGAGCAACCCGGCCGTCATCTTCGCCAGCAATTCCTGCGGCATGATCACCGCGCTTGCCGTCATGCCGTCGACGGAATGGATCGGACGTAGAACAACCGAGTCGGGCCGTTCCATGGTTCCGAACGGCGCGAGGATCACGGGGAACTGCCAGACCTCGCTTTCGAAACCCGACTCATGGCACATTTGCCGCACGATTCGATCCGCCGCGCGGAGCCTGGCCAGGCGCTGTTCAATGATGAAGCCGGTTTGCGTCGACATCTTGGAGAGCGGGGTGTGCGAACCCGCCAGCGCGGCGACACGATTGATGCCGAGGATCCGGTTAATGGCTTCCGTCGCGCGCGCCTCGATGCCGGGCGTGTTGGGAGAGTCCTGAAACACCAGCACCGGACGGTAGCTTCTCGAATCGCCCTGTACGCCGACGGAGTGCAGAGGCACGATGAAGCCGTCGGGAGTGTGCTCCGGCGGCTGCGAGACTTCCTCGCAGAGGCATCGGATCGCCAGTCCAGGCCCTGGGAAGGGATGCCGGTGAATCAACTCGGCGGGCAAGCCCAGCGCTTCACCCACCTCGCGCACCTCGTCCTTGTACAGCAGATGAAGCGGCTCAACCAGCCTGTCTTCGGCGATCAGCTTCTGAATGCCCGCGACGCGATTGTGGTGAGTCTTGATCAAGTCCGCCTTGGCGGTTCCGCCGCTTTCGATCGTATCGGGATAGATGGTGCCCTGGCCGAGCACCCAGTTCTGATCGAGATAGTGGCCCGACTCGAGGATCTGCTCCTGCACCTCGACGAACATCTCGCCGATGATGTGGCGCTTCTGTTCGGGATCGCGAACACCGGCAAGCTTGGCGAGGAATCTCGGTCCGGCGTGCTCCACGCTGAAGACGCCCTGGCCGAGCTCGTCGAAGACGCCTTGGACGAATTCGGTCTCGCCGGCGCGCATCAGTCCGGTGTCGACGTAAAGAGCCCGGACCCGCTCCGGGCCGAGGGCGCGCAAGCAGAGCGTAAACGCGACAGTGGAGTCAACGCCTCCCGATACGAAGAAGAAGACGTTCCGGCCGGCGGCCGTGCGGCGAATCTCTTCCTCGATGCGGGCGACCTGGTCCTTCGGATTCCAGTCCACGACGCATCCGGCGATCCGGAACAGGAAGTTCCTGAGGACCTGCTTGCCGCAAGGCGTGTGAACGACCTCGGGGTGAAACTGGACGCCATACTGCCTGCGGCGCTCGTTTCCGATCGCGGCGATCGCGCAGGTTTCAGTGGAACCGAGCACATCGAAGCCGGCGGGAGGCACGGTCACTGTATCCCGATGGCTCATCCAAATCTGCTGCCGGCCAGCCAGGTTGTTGAAGAGCGGGCTGGGGGCGGTCACTTCCAGATAAGCGAGCCCGTACTCACCCTTGCGGCCCTTCTCGACCTGTCCGCCTAAGTGAAACGCCATGAGCTGCTGGCCATAGCAGATGCCGAGGTTGGCAACCGGCAGATGGAAAATGGCGGGGTCCACCTGAGGGCTCCCCGCTTCATACACGCTCGCCGGCCCGCCGCTGATCACCAGTCCGCGCACGCCCGCGAGTTGGTTCGCCGGCGTCTCGCTGGCGACGATTTCGCAATAAACACCCAACTCGCGGATCTTCCGCGCAATGAGGTGCGTGTACTGCCCGCCGGTATCAAGAACGAGAATCTGAGGTTTCTTGCCGTCCGGGTCCGCCGAAGTCTGGCTCAATCTCTCCTGGACCTCTTGTCCAATTGAACCATCTGCTTTTTGGCCGTGTCGAGCAAAGCCTGCGCTTTCGGCATGCTTTCCATGGCGCGGATCACCGCAGGGTCGGTTTCGATGGCATACTTCAGGGACTCATCGAGGCTGAAGGCCGTGATGAGAGCCTCGCGCTTGATCTGCTGCTTGATCCACTCCTGCTGTTCGGCAAACTCGGCTTCCGTGAACTTGACGTTGTTCTTCAGGATGAACGCGTGGAAGTCGTTCATGGTGGTGTTGTCCGGGGTCCAGTCACGGGCGAGTTTGGTATCCCGGCCGGAGAAGAACTTGGGGATGAACTCGCGGAACGCCTGGGCGCGCAGCAGAGCGATCTGGAAAGGTTTATAGGTGAATTCGAACTTCTCGTCGGGCTGGATGCCGTTGCCGCCATAGACGGCGCGGCCGGAATCGGTCATTGCCGCGTCGCCGGACTGTTTCTTAGCGCCTGCCTTGCGGTTGAAGTAATAGTCGTAAAAGCTGCCGCTCGAATAATCCCGCTGAATCAGCCGGCCGCTGGGGGTATAGTACTTGGCGGTCGTCAGCGCCAGACCGGTATTCTCGGAAAGAGGGAAGACGGTCTGCACCAGGCCCTTGCCAAAGGTGTTATCGCCGAAAACCCAGCCGCGGTCGTGATCCTGCAGGGCGCCGGCGACGATTTCGGCCGCCGATGCCGAGTAAGCATTGACCATCACGACGATCGGGTAGTTTCTGCTGCTGCCGCCGGACGGCGCCGTGTAGTGCTTTTCGGGGGTGGTGCGGCCTCGGTGCGCCACAACGACCTGTCCTCGCTTCAGGAAGCGTCCCGCCACGGCGACGCCTTCATTGAGGAGGCCGCCCGGATTGTCGCGCAGATCGAGAACCAGGCCCTTGATGTTGTCCTCGCCCAGTTTCTTGATCGCGTCCTCAAGTTCCCGCGAAGTGTTCTCGTTGAAGAGTTCGATGTCGATGTAGGCGATGCCTGGCTTGAGCCAGAAGGCGCTCTGAATGGAGTTGCGCGGGATTTCGTCGCGAATGATGTTGAAAACAATAGGCTTTTCAACTCCCTCGCGGGCGATGATGACGGTTACCTTGGTGCCCTTGTGTCCCTTCAGCAGTTCCGCTACTTCACTGGTGGTGAGCCCGTCGGTGCGCTTGTCGTTGACTTCGAGGATAATGTCCCCCGGCCGCAGGCCGGCTTTGTAAGCCGGGGAGCCCGTGAAGGGGGCGACGACGACTGTCCGGCCATCCTTGGGCTGCACGCTCATGCCGACGCCGTAGTAGGCCCCGCGCTGATCTTCCCTCATCTGCTGGAAGTCTTTGGGGTCGAAGAAGCTGGAGTGCGGGTCGAGCGTCCGAAGCATGCCGGGAACCGCGCCCTTGTAGATCTGCTTGTCCGGAGAGACGGCATCGGCGGAGTTCTCTTCGACGAGCCGGTACACGGAAGTAAAGGCCCGGAGCCCGGCTGCAAGTTCCTCGTCGCCCGCCAGCGCCATGCCGGCAGCTTCTGCTCTGGCCGGCCCCCCCGGGGCGAAATTGCCCGCGATGAGCGCGCATAGCGCAATCACCAGGAAGGACAACATCATCGAACGAAGCTCTTTCACCATCAGGTTCTTCTTCCTTTGCCCTCAATCGGCCCGTACGCCGGGATCATCGCACACGTGTCCTCAGCTCCCCGGGTTTGAGCCCAGTATATCGCGTCGGCGCCTCTGCCCCGTTAGACGGGCCCCGGAGGCCGGAAGTTTGCATTTCTTTCGTCCGGATGGCGACTTTTCGTTACAGGGCACGCGCGCGCCGGGCCGGGGCGCTCGTGAGCGTCTCGCTCTTGGGGGGCTTCTTCGGCGTGCAAGTCAGGCGCTTCAACTGATCGGTGACGCAGACCAGAAACATCGGCTGCCTCGAAGCCTTGAGAAGTTCAACGATCCTTTCGGGGGCGTCCTCGAGGTGGATGGTCTTGCCGTCGGTGAGCAGGTGCATGTCCCTCTCTCCGGCCATGATCTGGCCCAGGCGTCGGGACATCTCCTTCTGCATAAGCTTGAGGACGCGGCGGATCTTTTGGAGGCTGAAGCCCTTACGGCGCAGCTCCGCGATCATGCTGATCTCGAGCACCTCTTCCATCGAGTAGACGCGCTTGTGACCTTCATGCCGGGGGCTGACTACGCGCTGCTCGTCCCACCACTGGAGCTGCCGGAGGCTAACTCCAGTCAGCCGGCTGACGTCGGCGCTGGAGTGGACCAGGAGGGGAGCCGCCTCAGAGCTTTTCGCTTTTGTTTTGAACATAATCACCACCGCTTGTTTGGGATCGAGGTCAAGACCAAGTCTATCGGGTGCAGAATTGAAGTCAATCCGCAAGATGTTGGCCCTGCGGGGACCGGAACTCCAGCGGTAGTGGGCCTGTAGCAGACCTACCCGCCGCCGACGAACTCGACGATCTCGAGGATGTCTCCCTGCTTCAACTGCGTGCCGGACCATGACTGCCGGCGGACGATTTCGCGGTTCAGTTCAACGGCGATTCGCTGCGGATCGAGCCCAAGTTCGGCAAAGAGACCGGCCAGCGTCTGCCCGGCGAGGGTGCGCCGGTCCTCGCCGTTGACTCGGATTTGGATTTGCGGTTCGTGCATGGCAGAAACGGACAAGCGGGTTGGTTTGACACGCTGTTTCTGGCCTCATTATAGTGAAAGTTCGTTCACCGGGCTTCTCTCACACTCTCATGTCACAACTCAACCCTCAAGACTGGTTCCCGGTGCTCGTCCAGATCCACATCGCCGCGGCAGTCGCCGGCGGACTGATCGCGGCGGGCGTTCTGTTGGGCAAGCGGGTGAAGAACAAGGTCAAGGACACGCCTTACGAGTGCGGCATCACGCCAACGGGCGATGCTCAAGGGCGCTTCAGCGTGAAATTCTACCTGGTGGCGATGCTGTTCATCCTGTTCGACATTGAAGCCATCTTTCTGTACCCATGGGCCGTGGTCTACCGGGAGCTGAAGCTGTTCGCGTTTGTCGAAATGCTACTGTTCATCGCTCTGGTCCTGGCAGGCTTCTTTTACATCTGGAAGAAAGGTGTGCTGGAGTGGGCGCAGGAATCTGCCTCGCAGCCCGACAGGCGCTAAGGGGAAAGCAAGATGCTGCCGGAAGAACTTAAAGGACACGCGGTGGCCGCCGCGATCGAAGCCTGGGATTCATCGGCGATTACCGGCGCGAGTCTGGAGTATGGAGAAACGCTGTTGCGCGTGGAACCAGCGAAGATCGCCGCCGTGTGCGGCTATCTGAAGAGGGAGTTCAGTTTCGTGCGCCTCTCGGGGATTTCCTGCATCGATTTGTATCCGGTCGAGCCTCGGTTCGAGGTGCTCTATCTCCTGCACAGCATTGAACGCAACGAGAGGCTGAAGCTCAAAGTGCCGGCGGCGGGCAGCGCGGCGCAAGTGGAGAGCGTGACCGGCGTCTGGGCCGGAGCGAACTGGTATGAACGCGAAGTGTTCGATCTGTTCGGCATAGCCTTTGTCGGGCACCCGGACCTCCGCCGCATCATGATGCCTGACAGTTGGGACGGCCACCCGCTGCGGAAGGATTTTCCAGTCCACGGCCACAAGTACAGCTATCAGAATGAATAGGCGCCGGGAGCGGATTGGCGTGGGCAGCAAGGCTCAAGAGGGATGACGATGAGGGAAATCGACACGGCGAGTCACCTGACGGTTGAAGCGGGAGAGACGGGCGCTGAGACCCCGCAGCCCCGGCGCATGACCCTGAACATGGGTCCGCAGCATCCGTCCACGCACGGTGTGCTGAGGATCCTGCTTGAACTCGACGGCGAGACGATCGTCAAGGCGCAGCCGGACATCGGTTATTTGCACACGGGCATCGAGAAGCAGGCCGAAGCGCTCAACTGGCATCAGGTCACCACGTTGACTGACCGGATGGACTATCTGTCCAACATGGCGAATAACCTCGCTTACGCCCTTTCGGTCGAGAAGCTGCTGCAGATCGAAATCCCGCCCAAGGCGCAATGGCTGCGCGTCATGCTGACCGAGCTCAGCCGCATCAACAGCCACTGCGTCTGGCTGGGGACGCACGCCCTCGACTTGGGCGCGATGACCGTTTTCTTCTACACGTTCCGGGAACGCGAGGACATCCTGCGGTTGTTCGAGATGTTCAGCGGGCAGCGGCTGATGACCAGCTACATCCGCATCGGCGGGGTGGCGATGGAGCCGCCGCGAGGGTGGGAGCAGGCGGTGGGCAAGTTCATCCGCGAAGTCGATTCCAGGATCGACGAATACGAGGAGTTGTTAAACGCAAACCCCATCTTCCTCAAGCGCGTGAAGGGCGTTGGATTCCTGCCGCTGGAGAAACTGCTCGACTACGGCGTCACCGGCCCTATGATCCGCGCGGCCGGCCTCAAGTGGGATATCCGCAAGAGCGAGCCGTACTCGAGTTACGAGAAGTTCGACTTCGAAGTTCCCGTGTACCAGGAAAGCGACGTTTGGGCGCGGTATCGCGTGCGGATCGAGGAGATGCGCCAGAGCCGCAGAATCGTCCAGCAGGCGATGGACGGGATGCCTGAAGGGCGATGGGTCGCTGACGCCCCAAAGGCGGTCCTGCCTGACCGCGAGAAGATGAAGACCCAGATGGAGGCTCTCATCTACCATTTCAAGATCGTCACCGAAGGCGTCCGCGTTCCCGCCGGCGAGGCGTATGTGCCGGTGGAGAGCCCGCGCGGCGAGATCGGATTCTACGTTGTCAGCGACGGGACGTCAAAGCCGTACCGGGTGTTCATGCGGACTCCGAGCTTCGGCAATCTGCAGTGTCTTGCGCCGTTATTTGAAGGCAGCCTTGTCGCCGACAGCATCGCGTCGCTGGGCAGCATGGACTTCGTCCTGGGCGACGTGGACCGGTAAGCCATGCCTTCGAGAATTGAACCTGCGAGCCAGAACCATGACATTCTCTCCTGAGCTTGAATCCAAGTTCGCCGAGTTGATCACCCACTACCCGGCGGGGCGCCAGAAAGGCGCGTTGATTCCCATGCTGCTGTTCGCTCAGGACGAGGTGGGGTCTGTCACGCCCGAGGTGATCTCGGAAATCGCGTCGCGCCTCGGCATCAAACAGGTCGAGATCGAAGAGGTCATCGGCTACTACACGATGCTGTGGCGCCACAAGCGCGGCAAGTATCACGTGCAGGTCTGTACGAACCTGAGCTGCATGCTGCTTGGCGGAGAGGAACTCTACGCCCACGTTTCAAAGAAGCTCGGGATCGGACACCGGCAGACGACGGCCGACGGGCGATTCTCGCTCGAAGAGACCGAGTGCCTGGGCGCCTGTTCCTGGGCTCCCGCCGTCCTGATCAACTACGATTTCCACATGAATATGACGCCGGAGAAGCTGGACCGGCTGATCGATTCGCTCAGCACGAAGCAGTAGCGGTACCACCGGAGAATCACCAGAGGAAACGCGATGCTCTACAACGAACCAAGCCCGCACGAGACACGGATCCTGACCCGGCGCCTCGTTTACCCGCAGACCGAACCGGTCGGCTATGACCGATATTGCGCGCAGGAAGGCTACGAGGGTTTTCGAAAGGCGCTCTCGATGCCGCCGGAAGCGATCATCGAGGAAGTGAAGAAGTCCGCATTGCGCGGCCGGGGCGGGGCCGGATTCCCCGCCGGCATGAAATGGGGCTTCGTCGACAGGAAGTCGCCCAAGCCGAAGTACATCGTGGTGAACGGCGACGAAGGCGAGCCTGGCACCTGCAAGGACCGCGTCATTCTTGAAAACGAGCCTCACAGATTGATCGAGGGCTGTCTGATTGCGGCGCGGGCCATCGGCGCGGAACGCGGCTGGATCTACATTCGCGGCGAGTACCGGCGGATGATCGAAACGATGGATCGGGCGATCGCGGAAGCATACTCCCACGGCCTGCTCGGCGGGAATATCCTCGGGACGGGGATGAAGTTCGATCTTCACACGCAAACCGGCGCGGGATCCTACGAGTGCGGGGAGGAATCGGCGCTGCTCGAATCGCTGGAGGGCAAGCGTGGCAATCCCCGATTGAAGCCGCCCTTCCCTGCCACCTCAGGCGCCTTCCAGTGCCCGACGATCGTGAACAACGTCGAGACCTTCGCGGCGGCGCCGGACATCCTGTTGAACGGCGGCGAATGGTACGCCTCGCTCGGGACGCCGAAGAACGGCGGCACGCGGTTGTTCTGCCTCTCCGGACACGTGAACCGTCCGGGCGTCTATGAACTGCCGATGGGCTACAATCTACTCCGCATGATCAACGACGTCGGGGGAGGAGTCCGCGGCGGGAAGAAGCTCAAAGCGGTGGTGCCGGGCGGGTCGTCCTGCCCGATTCTGAAAGCGGACGAGTGCGATATCGCAATGGACTTCGACACGCTCGCGAAGGCCGGCTCGATGCTCGGCTCTGGCGGCGTCATGATCCTGGACGAAACCACCGACATGGTGAAGTTCCTCTACCGTACGATGAAGTTCTACGCGCACGAGAGTTGCGGCTGGTGCATCCCATGCCGCGAGGGCACGGCGTGGCTCCAGAAGATCCTTCAACGCCTTGACGAAGGCGTGGGCGTTTCGAAGGACCTGGACATGGTCGACCAGTTGGCGCAGTCCATGTTCGGCAGGACCTTCTGCGCGCTGGGCGATGCGGCGGCGATGCCGACGATGAGCATCATCCGGAAATTCCGCGGCGAGTTCGAAGAGCGCATCCGCTCGACTCAAGTTTTCATGCCGGCGCCCGAGACGCGGCCGCTGGTGGTTCTTTAGAGGAGCCCGGTGGCAGCCATGGCAGATCCGATTACTCTGACGATTGACGGCAAGGCGGTGAAGGTGCCCGCCGGGACGCTGGTGATTGAAGCCGCCAAGAGAGCGGGCATCGAGATTCCCGCCTTCTGTTACTATGAGGGCTTTTCGCTGCAAGCCGCCTGCCGCATGTGCCTTGTCGAAGTGGAGAAGATGCCGAAGCTTCAGCCGGGCTGCACGCTCCCGGCCGCGGACGGCATGATTGTGCACACCGACAGCCCCAAGGTCGCCGAAGCGAGAAAGGGCACGCTCGAGTTCCTGCTGACGAACCATCCGCTCGACTGTCCCGTGTGCGACAAGGGCGGCGAGTGCGAGCTGCAGGACATGGTGTTCCGCTACGGAGCGGGCGAAAGCCGCTTCACCGAGATCAAGTACCACCAGGATGAGAAGCAGTGGAGCCCGATGGTTTATTACGATCCGGCGCGCTGCATTCTCTGCTATCGCTGCGTGCGGGTGTGCGATGAGGGGCTTGGCGTCGGCGCGCTGGGGCTCACTTACCGCGGTGTCGCCGCCGAAATCACGCCCAGCCATGGCGATCACCTCGAGTGCGACGAATGCGGATGGTGCATCGACGTCTGCCCGGTCGGCGCATTGACTTCGGGCAGCTACCGCTATCAGTCGCGCCCGTGGGAGATGAACCACACCGGCACGATTTGCACGCACTGCTCCAACGGTTGCAAGACCACGCTTTCGATTCGCAACGGCGAGATTATCCGGGCGAACAATCGCGACCGCTCGGGCTACAATGACGAATTCCTCTGCGTGAAGGGCCGGTTCGCTTACGATTTCGTGCATGCGCCCGAGCGCCTGCAGGCGCCGCTGATGCGCAAGGATGGAAAGCTCGAGCCCGTAAGTTGGAGCGAAGCTTTGGCCGCCGTCTCCGCGAAGTTCAAGGACGTCAAACAGCGGAACGGCAGGTTCGGCGTCATCGGCTCCACCCGGACGACGAACGAAGAGAACTACTTCCTGCAGAAGTTCGCCCGAACCGGTCTCGGCACGTCGAACATCGACCACCACCGGACGGGCGACGTCCCGGCGTTGCTCGACGCGCTCAGCGGCCACCCCGGCAGCCTGGCGGCGATGGGCGATCTGTACACGACGAAGGCCGCATTGGTGATCGGGGCCGATCTCTCGCAGCAGCATCCGTTCATCGCGTATCAATTGCGGGCCAACTACCGGCATCACGGCATGGCGGCGTACCTCGTCACGCCTGGCCCGGTCCGCGAGGAGCAGTACGCGGCAAAGTCGATCCATGCGGAAGCGGGCAAGGAGTTGGAGGCTGCGGCCTCCCTTGCCGAAGAACTGAGGAAGCACGAGAGCCTGGTGATCATCTTCGGCGCCGCGCTGCGGGGCGAATCGGTCCGGCAGTTGGTGTCCTTCGGGGACACGCTGGGCATTGCAGTCAAGTACGTCTGCCTGGTGGACTACTCCAACTCAAGAGGCGCGATGGACATGGGTCTGGTGCCGGAGCTGTTGCCGGGCTACCGCAGCGTTCGGGAAGCCGGGCTTGAGCCGGGCATGCCGGCCGCCGAAATGATCGCGTCGAGGGATCTCGATGCGCTTTGGGTCGTCGGCGCGAATCCTCTTGAATCAGCGGCGCTCGCAGGCGACAAGACCTTTCTCGTCGTGCAGGATCTCTTCCTGACGGAGACGGCGAGCCGCGCCGACATTGTGCTGCCGGCGCAGAGCGCCTACGAGAAGGGCGGGACGGTGACCTCGGTGACAGGCGAAGTGCAGCGGTTGAAGCCAGGCGCGAAGATCATGGGGACGAAGTCGGATCTTGAGATCATGGGCCTCATCGCCAGGGGGATGGGCTTGAATCTCGGCATCTGGAGCTTCGACAAAGTTTTTGAGGAGATCCGCACAACGGTCCGCGGCTACAATGTCCCGGTTCCTGTTCTGGCTACCGGCGGCGCCGCCCAGACGGCTCCAATCAACGGCCGCGTGCCGATTCTTCCGCGCGCCGAGCACATCCGCCCGGCCTGCGACACTCTCTTCACTTCGGGAACACTCGGCCGTTATTCCCGGCGGCTTTCTTCCGTCATGGAGGCGCCCGGCGAATTGTTCAAACGCTAGCGGCTGTGAGGCCGCGGAGCCGAATGCGCCCTTCGGGCTGTACCCAGAATGAACTTTTACGTCCTCAGTCTCATCAAGGCGGCGCTGGTCGCCGGCGTTCTGCTGACTTTGTGCGCCTACCTGGTCTGGATCGAACGCAAGGTCCTCGGCCATATCCAGTTGCGGCCCGGACCTTATCGCGTGGGGCCTCACGGTTTGCTTCAGCCGTTGAGCGACCTCATCAAACTGCTGACCAAAGAAGGCGTCATCCCCGCCAACGTCAACACCTTCTTCTACCTGCTGGCCCCGTTCCTGGCCGTGCTGCTGGCGCTGACTTCCATTGTCGTGATCCCATTCGGCCCTGAAGTGGAAATCTTTGGCGTGAAGACGAATCTCGGGCTGACTGATCTCGACATCGGCGTCCTTTTCATCCTCGCGCTGAGTTCGCTCGGGGTGTATGGCATCGCGATCGGCGGATGGGCCTCCAACAACAAGTACTCGTTGCTCGGCGGCCTGCGGAGTTCGGCTCAGATGATCAGTTACGAACTGCCGCTCGCGCTCGCCATCGTCGCGCCATTGCTCATCCTCAACTCGCTCAACTTCCGTGAGATGGTGATGAGTCAACAGGGATACTGGCTCGGCTTCATCCCGAAGTGGAGCATCTTTGCGGCTCCTTTCCCCCAGCTTTTCAGTTTTCTGATCTTTCTGATCGCGGCGTTTGCCGAAACCAACCGCATTCCCTTTGATCTGCCCGAGGCGGAAAGCGAGTTGGTGGCCGGATTCCATACGGAGTATTCGTCGATGATGTTCGCGGCCTTCTTCATGGCTGAATACGCCAACATCTCTACGATCTGCTTTGTCGCGACCTCGCTCTTCCTTGGCGGCTGGACCCCGCTTTGGCCGTCACAGTACGGTTCGGACTTCGTCCCGCCCATCGTCATCGGCGGCGCGGGACTCATGCTGCTCTACCACGCCTCCCAAGCTCTGAGGACGCGCCGATGGGACCGGTTCTCGTTCCCCGTGTTCGGTGCCGCTTTTCTCGGGCTGGCCGGCCTTTTCATGGTCCCGTTCCTGAAGCCGGTTCTGGTGCCGCTCTTCTGGTTTGCCGCCAAAGCCGGGCTTCTCATTTTCGTTTTCGTGTGGATTCGGGGCACCCTGCCGCGCTTCCGCTACGACCAACTGATGCGATTCGCCTGGACGTTCCTGTTTCCCGTCTCCGTTGTCAATCTGCTGGTCACGGGGCTGCTGGTGGCGCTCGCATGAGGGCGCAGGGAGAGAGAAGTTAAAGATGTTCGACGTTCCGCTGTTTCTGACCTTCGCGGCCATCGCCGTGGCTTGCGCGATCAACCTCGTGCTGCAGACCCACCCCATCTCTTCGGCGCTCTCGCTGGTGGGGGTGATGGGCTCGCTCGCGGTGCTCTACCTTCTGCTTGGGGGACAGTTCATCGCCGCCGTGCAGTTGATCGTCTATGCGGGCGCGATCATGGTCCTGTTCGTCTTCGTCATCATGCTCCTGAACGCGGGCGCGGAGAAGCCTCCATCGAAGAGTGTTCTCGGCGCGGACGTTTCGGTCCCGCAGATATT
>CAYWST010000023.1:0-27490 GCA_964461075.1 uncultured Solibacteraceae bacterium
AACCAGGCGCCCCGGTTACGACGGCGGCGCCGTCTACTCTCGCGACGGCAAGCGCATGGTCTGGCGCGCCACCGACCCCATCAACCTCAAGGTCATGGAGCGTTACAAGGAACTGCTCAAGGAGAACCTCACCGAGCCGATGAAAATGGAACTCTTCATCGCCAACTCCGACGGCTCCGGCGTGAAGCAACTCACCGCTTTCGGCTGCGCCAGCTTCGCCCCCACGTTCACGCCAGACGGAAAGCACATTGTTTTCTCATCGAACAAGCATGAATGCGACGGCCGCAAGTTTGAGCTCTACATGATCAATACCGACGGGACCGGCCTGAAGCAGTTGACTCGCTTCAACGGTTTCGCCTCTTTCCCGGAGTTTTCCCCCGACGGCAAGTCGATTGTCTTTTCGAGCGATTGGAAAGCGAAGTCGCGTTACGAGTTCAACGTCTTCGTCGCCGATTGGGTCGATTGATCCGGCGCGTCAGACGGCGCAGATCTTCACCGCCTGAGCCAGCGACGTGAGCGGATCCCTCAGCGGGATGAATTCGTGCGCCATATACCCCGTGAAACCGGTGGCTGCGATCGCCTTCGCGATCGCCGGATAGTAGAGTTCCTGGGTTTCGTCGATCTCGTTCCGTCCCGGATTGCCACCGGTGTGATAATGCCCGATCCACTGGTGGTTTTCGCGAATCGTGCGAATGACGTCGCCTTCCATGATCTGCATGTGATAGATGTCGTACAACAGCTTCACATAGGGTGAGTTCACTTCCTTCATCACGCGCACGCCCCAATCCGTGCGGTCGCACATATAGTCCTTGTGGTTCACTTTGGAGTTCAACAGCTCCATCACGATCAGGATCCCCTTGTCCTCCGCGTACTTCCTGATCCGGTTGAGCCCGATGACGCAGTTGGCTGCGCCCTCCTCGTCGCTCATACCCTTCCGGTTTCCCGAAAACACGATGATCGAGTGCGCCTTGGCGCGCGCCGCGTCCTCGATCATCGTCTTGAACTTCTCCTCCGCGGCGGCGTGGTTTTCCTTGCGGTTCAGGCCGTCGGGAATCGTGGTCGGACCTGGCACCACGGTCAGCGTGAGTCCCGCCTTTCTGACCGCCTCCCACTCCTTCGGACTAACCAGGTCCATCGCCTGGATTCCGTTCTTGACGCACGCGGCGGCGAGCGTCTCGATCGGGATTTTTGCGTAACACCACCGGCAGACCGACTGCATGAACTTTCCCGCGGCCGGTTGGGAGTAAGAAGCGCCCGGGAGAGCGGCCGCGGCGGACGAAGCAAGGAGTTGACGTCGATCCATGCCGAGAATCCTAGCAGAGCGGGGCGAGCCGTCGCAGACCGATGTCGACAGGCCTATGCTGAAAAATGAAGGAGCCCGCGATGCTAGCGCTCGATCCCCGCCAGTTAAACGACCTGCAGTGGCGGCAGCCGACTGCGCTCAAGAGATCGTTCGAACTCCGCAGCGGGGATTCGCTAGTGGCCGAACTCGTCTTCCTGAAGGCTCTCGGCACGCTCGCGGAAGGCAAAGCCGCCGGTCTGTCGTGGACCTTCAAGCGAAGCGGCTTCCTCAATCCGGTCGTCACCGCCCGGCAGGCGGGATCGGAAACCGACATTGCCACTTTCCGCGCCAAGTGGACCGCACGCTCGGGTTCCATGCAGGTTGGCGATGGGCCGCTCGAACTCCGCGCGCTCAACTTCTGGGGCTCTGAATGGGGTCTTGAGCATCCCTCCGCCGGCCTTCTGATTCGGATTCACGAAAGAGGCATGATCCACTTCTCGGCTCTCTACGAAGTCACCAGCGCCGGTCGCGCGAGAGAGGATCTGCCGCTGCTGCTGTGCTTCTCCTGGTACATCCTCGTGCTGATGTCGGAAGATGCAGCCGCCTCCTGATCGCCGGCTCATGGTCCCAGACAAAGTCCTGTACCTGGCGGCTCACGGAGGCTTCGAAGGCTCGCCCGTCCCCCTGGGCGGAGGCGCCGCCATCTTCAATCTCCTCGTCCGCGAATGGCGCCGGACCGCGCCGTTCCGGCTGGAAACCGTCACTCCGGCTATCCTTGGCGCGAATGCTCCCACGGCGCGGCAGCTCGTTCAATTCGACGAGCGCCAATACGCCCGCTTCTGTAACAGCTTTCGAGAGGCGGCGACCGCGCGGGCGCTCGACGAGGATCCGGGCCGGACCGTCGTCCTCGCCAACGATGTCAGCGAAGGCCCCGATTTCGCCCGCCTCGCCTCGGCCGGCTTTCGAATCGCAACCATTTTCCACGTCGACGTGGTCGCCTATATCGCCCGGATCTATCTTCGCGGACTACTGCCGCCATGGCGCCTCGCCGCCCTCTGGCGCGGCATCCGATCCTTCGGGCTCGACGCGGGAGCGCCGCCTATCCTGCGGCTCATCTTCGATCAACAGGCCGAGTGCATCGCTTCCTCGGACTTCGTTATTCTCCCCAGCCACGGTATGCGCCGGACGATGCTGCGCTGCTATCCGGGCCTTGCTGCCGGGAAGGTGATGGTCCTGCCATGGGGCTGCCCGCCGGAGCGCACCCCCGGGGATGCAGGCACGGCCGCCGCCGCCGCTCTGAGGCGTGAGTTCGAAATCCCTCCCGATGCCTTTGTCATCGTGGCGTTGAGCCGGATCAGCCCGGAAAAAGGCCAGGACCTTCTATTGCGGGCGCTGCTCGACTGGGAATCGAAAGGCGGACCCGGCATGCCCCTTTGGGTCTTCATCTGCGGCGAAGCCGCATTCATGCAGGGCGGCCGCTTCCTGCGGGAGTTGCATCGGCTCGCCGGCCGGCTGAAAAGGGTGCGAGTCGTCTTCCCCGGCTATGTCACTGGCGAGAGAAAACTCGGCTTCCTTCGCATGGCCAGCGTCTACGCCTTCCCTTCCAGGCACGAAAGCTACGGCCTCACCCTGATGGAGGCGATGCGCGCCGGGTTGCCCTGCGTCGCCATGGAGAGCGATGGCGCGGTGGAAACGCTAAGCGCCGGCGGCGGACTCATCGTGCCCGTCAAGGGGCCAGATGGCGGAGTCCCTGGATTCCGGGCGGCGCTTGAACGCCTTGCTGGCGACCGCGGTCTTCGCGAAGGCCTCGCTGCCGAGTCCGCCAGGATCGCGGATTCGCGCCCATTCGGCGTCGCGGCAACGTCGCTCGCCTTCCGTCTCATGGGCCGCGCCTAAAGCTTTGCCGTCATTCGAGTCGTCTGAATCAGAAAGCCGGCGATCTCGTCCAGATCCATCACCCTTTGCGCCGCTCCCAATCGGATGGCCTCGCGCGGCATTCCGAACACGACACACGTTCTCTCGCTTTCGGCGACCGTTCTGGCGCCGGCGTTCTTCATCTTCAGCATCCCCTGGCTGCCGTCCGACCCCATCCCCGTCAGCAACACCGCGCAACTCTGGCTGCCCGCCGCCGCGGCGACGCTCTCAAACATCACGTCCACCGAAGGCCGCTGATAGCAGACCTTCGGGCCCCCGTCCAAACGAATGCGCCAGTTGCCCGAGCCGGACCGCTCGATGATCATGTGCTGATCGCCGCGCGCGATGTAGGCGTGCCCGGGGGTGAGCGTCTCGCCGCCCGCGGCCTCCGAGATCTCGAGCGAACACACGCGGTTCAGCCGCTCCGCAAAGGCGCGGGAAAAACCGGCGGGGATGTGCTGCGTTACGACGATCGGCGGCATTTCCCGCGGCAGCTTGCTTAGAATCGCCTCGATCGCTTGCGTCCCCCCGGTCGAGGCTCCGATGGCAACGACCTGATGCTCGCGGCACGCTCCTCCAGCATATGCCTGCTCCTGCGGAGTGACGGGGCCCGCCGCCGCCGGCGGCTCTGCCTTCGAGTTCGACCGGACCGACGTCAAGACCTGGTTTCGCTCTTGCCGCAGCCGTGAACCGGCCCACGCCGCCGCGCGGACCCGTCTCGGCAGATCTTCGCGGAGGTCTCCCACCGAATATGGCCCCCCGGGCTTGGCCAGCACGTCCACGGCCCCGCGGCTGAGCGCCTCCATTGCCGCATGCGTCGACGACTGCGTGAGCGAGCTGATCACGATGACCGGCAGCGGGTAATGCCGCATCAGCTTGTCCAGGAACGTTAATCCGTCCATGCGCGGCATCTCGATGTCCAGCGTCAGCACGTCCGGCCGCAATGCGACGATCTTATCCCGAGCGATGTAGGGATCCGGCGCTGTGCCAACCACTTCGATGTCAGGCTGCTGCCCTAGGATCTCGCTCAGAACCTTGCGCACAATGGCAGAGTCGTCAACGACCAACACCTTCGTTTTCGCTTCGCCCTGCCGGGCTTTCGTCTCAGTTCTGACCGGGGATGCGACCTGACTCCCCGCGGGACGATGGTCCCCTGCGGCTTGTGGTTCCATGACTAATGTCCTCTATAGGTTAAGGAGATCGCCAGAGAACCGCACTCCAGAGGAAACCTGAGCCAGCCACGGGAGGATACCTGATCTGATGGCACAACTCGCGGCGGCGTAATCGCAATTCTCGCCCCGGGATCCAGTCTGCTAATCGTCGAACCACACAGCATGTTCGCCAGTTCGCACAGCACACCCGCGGCCTGTCCTTCGCTGAAGTCCGGCTCCTCGAGTCCAAGAAACGACGCTGACAGCCGCTCCAGCGCAGACGGCGTCAGCGAGACCGCCAACAGGCCCTCCGCGCTTCCGGTGAAGTTCGCCAGAGCGCATAGGCCCTCCGTCGGGGCGGCATCGCTTTCCTGCGGCAGTTCCATGGGAATCTCGAAAAACATCGTCTCGAGAACCTCCAGGGCCGCCTGGATCGACGCCTCCCGGAGCACGGTTGCATCGCGGCTCATTTCACGCCTCCTGCCAGTCCGGAAACAGCCCCGCCAGAACCTCGAAGATCCGCTCCGGCGGAAACGGCTTACGAATGTAACCGGACGCGCCCATCCGGATCAGATCACCAACCCGCTGCTCCGTCGAATCGGTGGAAACCACAACCACAGGGATGCCGCTGAGTCCCGGGTTCGCCTTGAGCGATTGGATCAGGCCCTGCCCGTCCATGACCGGCATGTTGATGTCGGTCAGGATCAGATCGACCCCGGCGCCAGCCAGCCGCTCCAGCGCCTCAACGCCGTTGCCGGCTTCCAAACATTCGCTCACCGGGAAGCCCGCCGCGTCCAGCGTTCTCTTCACGAACGAGCGCATGACCGGGGAGTCGTCGACGATCATCACCCGCTTCAGCATGCCGCACCTCCTTGCTCTCTGCCGGGGATCCCTCTCCCCCGTTGAGCCACCAGCTCCCGCTCCGGCTCGCCAGCGCACCGCACCATCATCCTTCCGTCCACGTTGCTGAGCCGAACCGTCCT
This sequence comes from uncultured Solibacteraceae bacterium, assembly GCA_964461075.1. Classification (GTDB taxonomy): domain Bacteria; phylum Acidobacteriota; class Terriglobia; order Bryobacterales; family Bryobacteraceae; genus JACADU01. The sequence continues at coordinate 5,331 of CAYWST010000023.1, forward strand.
TGATGTCGAGCCGCCCACTTCCTCCCCCTGCAGCAGGACGCCCGCCTTCCACAGGATCTTTCGCAACGCAGCGAGATTTCTTTGCCCGATATTGAAGATGCCTCCGTCGTCGAAAACCGCGGCCCCGCCGGCGATCCGCACTACCAGCCGCCGCTTCTCGGCCCCCTTCTCATAGGCAGTCCGGAACAGTAATGGCGTCCCCGTGTCGGCGTACCGGTACGGAGCGTCCCTCCCGCTCCCGTTGCGGTCCACGGAGGAGTCCGGCAGCATGAAGTGGAGCATGCCCGCCACCCGGGCCACCGGATCCCAGATTGCTACCGCGATGCAGGAGCCCAGCGCATAGGTGATCAGTTCCGCCCCCGGATCCGTGGTGATTTTGCAGTCGCCGACGCCAACCACCAAAGCTTGTACGTTCAACGCCGGTTTCCTCCCTGTGCCGTACACGTTTTCCCGGAGACCTTCCACCTCCTCACCAACCGCCTCCCGGCAGCCGGTACACGGCCGGCATGATGTACTCCAGATTGTGCCGAATGCCCATCAGGCCTTCCGAATGCCCGATAAACAGGTAGCCGCCAGGTTCGAGTTGCGCCGCAAAACGTCGCACCAGACGTTCCTGCGTCGGCTTGTCGAAATAGATCATCACATTGCGGCAGAAAATCACCGTCTGCCGACCAACCTTTTCAAATGGTTCCATCAGATTCAGCCGTTCAAACTGGATTGCGGACCGCAAGTCCGGCTTCACCCGGACAAAGCCCTGGTGACGCCCCGTCCCGCGCTGAAAGAAGCGCCGCCGCCACTCCTCCGGAAGCTCCGCAAGCCGGTTCTCCGGATACACCCCGAGTTGCGCCGCCTTTAGAACACGGGTCGAGATATCGGTGGCCCGCAGCGTCAGCCGCCCGCCTCCCGTCCCGCCACCGGCGTCCAGCATCGTGAACAGGATGCTGTACGGCTCCTCTCCCGTCGAACACCCCGCGCTCCAGATCGCCACCGGCCGTGAACGCAGTTGCGGCGCAATCAACTCCCGCAGAAGCTGGAAATGACGCGCTTCCCGCAGAAAGCTCGTGAAGTTGGTTGTCAGCGAGTCGATCAAGGCCGCCAGTTCCAGGCCGCTCGAATCCTGCCTTGCGTGCTCCAGATAACGCGAAACGCTGGCGATTCCCAGTTCTTTCATGCGCTTGGACAGTCTTGCGCTGACCAGCGCTTCTTTGCCGTCCCGCAGATCCAGCCCGAACAACTCCCGGGCCATCGTCTGGACCTGGCGGAACTCCTCCGGCCGCAAGCCCGGCGAGCCGGCCGCCAAGCCCGCCGGCGCCGGCGCGGACTGTCCGTCCACCTGCAGCGGCGGAATCATCGCGCCTCACCCGCCCCGCTTTCCACGCCATCGCTGAGCGAAGCCAGATCCAGGATCAGCCCCACCCGGCCGTCGCCCAGAATGGCCCCGCCGGCCACGCCGCGGATCCCGCGAAACGTGTCGCCAAGGCTCTTGATCACCACCTCCTGCTTCCCTGCAAGCTCGTCCACCAGCAGGCAGAACCTCTTCTCCTGGCACTCGCCCACAATCAGCAGCCCGTCGCAGACCTCGCGAGACCGCGGCTCCACGCCAAGCGCGTCGGCCAGCCGCACCACCGGAAGCAGCCGCTCGCGCACCAGCGCCATTTCGCAGCGGCCTTCGACGCTGAAGATCATCTCCGGCGCCGGTTTGAACATCTCGCGCACCGCGAAAATCGGAACGATGTACCTCTCCTGGCCGACCACCACCACCAGCCCGTCGATGATCGCCAGCGTCAGCGGCAGCTTCAGGACAAAGCGGGTCCCCTGCCCCGGTGTGCTCGAGATCTCGATCCGCCCGCGCAGCTTGTGGATGTGCTTCCGGACCACATCCATGCCCACGCCTCTGCCGCTTACGTCGGTGACACGCTCGGCCGTGGAAAAACCTGGTTCGAAGATGAGTTGCCAGACCTCGGCGTCCGACAGCACCCGGTCCCGCTCGATGAGCCCTCTGGAAACCGCCTTGTCGAGAATCTTCTGCCGGTCCAGTCCCCGCCCGTCGTCGGAGAGCTCGATGACGATCTGGCCCGCCTGATGACTCGCCTTCAGGTGAATCCTGCCCGTGGCCGGCTTGCCGGCCGCAGTGCGCCCGGCCGGATTCTCCAGCCCATGGTCCATCGAGTTGCGGATCATGTGGACCAAAGGGTCGGCCAGTTCCTCGACGATCGTACGGTCCAGTTCCACGTCCTCGCCGGTCATTTCCAGCTCTGCCAGCTTCCCGTTCTTCTTGCAGAGGTCCCGCACCAGCCGCGTCATCCTCCGGAACAACTGTCCGACCGGCACCATTCGCATCGCCATGGCGGTCTTCTGGACGTCGGCGGTGACGCGCGACAAGTGGGAGAGATCCCGCTGGATGCGCGGCGACTTCAACAGCCCCAGTTCCGGGTTGTGCTTCAACATGGACTGCGCGATCACCAGCTCCCCTACCATGTCCACCAGGTACTCGAGCTTCTGCGTGTCGACCTTGAGCGTCGACCCCTCGCGCCTGGATCCCGCCGGCGACGGCAGCGCCGCCGCATCCTGCCGCGGCGCCGCGCCGGCCTCGACCGCGGGCTTTGAGCCCTCAACCGCAGGTTCATCCCGAGGCGCCACGGGCTGATTCGACGCCGCCGCCCGGACCCTCTCCAGCAGAGCCCCGTGATCCGGCGGTTGCTCGCACGGCCGGCCCGCCGCGCACGCGGCGACGTGATCCAGCCAGCCTCGGATGTAGTCGCCCGCCGCAAGCACGACCTCGATCTGCGTCTCTCCCAACGCCAGTTGCCCGTTCCTGGCCAGATCCAGGAGCGTTTCCACCTCGTGCGCCACGTCCTGAATGACAGCGAAATCAAGGAACCCAGCCAGCCCCTTTAGCGTGTGAAAACTTCGGAACGCGCTGTTGAGCGTTTCCGGCGAAGAAGAACCTTGCTCGATCTCCAGCAGCTTCGCCTCGATATTGGACAGGTGCTCGGCGCTCTCCAGGAGGAATTCCTCGAGCAATTGCGGATCCTGGTTCAGCGACCTGGCCAGCGGAACCTGGCCAAGGTTCCCAGCTCCCCCGGTGTCCTGCCCGGCTTCCGATAATTGCCTGAGCCCATCGACAATCCCGGCCCCCAGTTGCTCCGCCGCCGCTTCGGCGGGAGGTTGCACGGCCGGAACGGGCCGGCCTTTCTCTTCTGCCATGGCTGACTCCCTGCCTTACGCTCCAATCAGAAGTCCTTGAAGTCGTCATCCAAGGGAATTAACTCCTTCACGGGCGCGCGGCCTGCGGCCTGTCCGGCCGGCGCCGGACGAATCAGCGCCTGCGCGGCCTGTCTGGAGGCCGCCACCCCCGACTGCGGCTGCGTGCGGGCCGCCTGCAGAGTCTCTTCCTCTCCGCCGCCGACCAGTTCCTTGAGCCTGGCCACTGCGTCGTTCAAGGTCATCGCCTGGGCGCTCATCTCTTCGCCCGCCGACGCGCTTTCCTGCGCGGATGCGGCGACAGCCTGAGTCACCTGCTGCATCTGTCCCACCGCCTTGGCGATCTGCTCGATCCCCCGCGCCTGCTCCTGGCTGCCCAGGTTTACCTCATTGGCGAGCAGACGGATCCGAGAGGAGTTGTCCACGACTCGCGAGATCCAGCTCGCCACCTCGTCCAGCCGCGATTTGCCTTCCCCGGACCGCGCGATCGATTCCTCGATCAGCTCCGAGGTGTCTTTTGCCGCCTGCGCACAGCGCTGCGCCAGGTTTCGCACCTCATCGGCGACCACCGCGAAGCCCATCCCCGCTTCACCGGCCCGCGCCGCCTCTACCGCCGCGTTGAGCGCCAGGATGTTGGTCTGGAACGCGATCTCGTCAATGACCCGGATGATTTTGCCGATCCGCTCGCTCGACGTGTTGATCTGGTTCATCGAGTCGATCAACTGCTTCAGTTTCTGATCGGTCTCCTTCAGCAACTGGTCCGCTTTCTCTGTCTCGGTGGCCGCTCCGCGGGCGTTCTCGGCGTTCTTCTGCGTCATCGAATTGATCTCTTCCGTCGAGGCGGAGGTCTCCTCAAGCGTCGCCGCCTGCTCCGAGGAGCCCTGCGCCAGCGCCTGGCTTGAACTGGAAACCTGGAGCGAAGCAGAGCCCACCTGGTGCGCCCCGGCGGCGATCTCGCCGGCGATCTCCCGCAGCCTGGACAGATTCCCGCGGATGAACCACAAGGCCACACCCGAAGCCGCCAGCGAACTCAGAATCAGCACCACCACCACCCAAACCGAAACCAGGGCTTCCCTGTTCGATGCCGCCGACACCGCGGCGATCAGGCCATCCTGCATGGCCACCATGCGCCGGCTGGATTCGTCCAGCCTCTCCATCAAGGGCCCGAAGTTGTCCGACTGCATCCGGTTGGCGTCCTCAAACCGCTGCTCGCGAATGTGGGCGCGAAAAGCAGGGCTCAGCCGGTCGAACTCTTCGACGTCGGCTTTCATCTGCCCGTACAAACGCCTCGCTTCCTCCGTCTGCAAGAGAGGCTCGAGTTGCCGCAACGCCTCTTTGGCCTTTCTGCCCGCCTCCTGCACCTGCCGCTCTGCGCTCTGGATCTTCTGCGTGTCGCTGGTCAGCGCCCCAATCAGAAACCCGCGCTGAGCCGCCTGCAGGGCCATCACCTGCCCGTAGATCGAGCTCACCAGCGTCGTCTTCCGGGCTTCACGGTTCGCCAGGTCCGACACCGTGCCTCGCAGCCGGCTGAGGCCCACGATGCTGGTGACCCCAACCACCAACATCAACCCCACGCACGCTCCCAAACCCAGGAAAATCCTTGCTCCAATCGTCTTTCTCGCAGACATTGAAATGCGTCCTCCAGTTCCTTGTCTCGCCGCCACGCTGGCGCCCGTCACTCTCTAGTCGCCCCTAGTCGCCCGAGTGGGCGGCCAACAGATCCAGCCCGGCGATCTCCTGCTGCGCCAGCACGCGATCGATGTCCAGCAGGATCTTCACCTTGCCCTTCACCTTGGCCATTCCGAGAATGTAGGGCAGCTTCATCTGGTCCCCAAAATCAGGCGTGTTCTCAATTTCGTTCTCCTGGATTGTCAGGACCTCGCTCACTCCGTCCACAATGACGCCCATCTGCATCAGCCCGCTCTCGGCCCGGACCTGCAGAACAATGATGCAGGTGCGAACCGTATACTCGGCGGCCTGCATCTGGAACTTCCGCCTGAGATCCACGACAGGGATCACCTTGCCCCGCAGATTGATGACCCCCTTCACGTAATCGGGAGTTCTCGGAACCGCGGTGATCTCCTGCAACCCCATGATCTCCCTCACCTTCAGAACGTGAACGCCAAACTCCTCCCGGTCCAGATGAAATACCAGATACTTGCCCTGCCTCTGAGAAGTCTGCTCGCTTGAGGCGGGAGATATTGCTGTCGTCACGGCGTCACGCTCCTTGTTGACCTTGACTTCGGCCGCGGGCGCGGCCGGGCGAGTCGCCCGCTTCGCCGGCGGGCAATCCCCACACTGGCTCTTATCGGTACGGCGCTCGTGGGCAATATGGAAATCGCCAGGACAGAGGCGTCGGCGCAGTGTCTCATCGCCGCGGCCCGCCCAAGCTACAGTGATCCTGTTGATCCGCCGATTCATGGATATCCTTCTTTCGGAGATCGAGGTTCGGCTATGCTCTATATTGAGAAGTTGTCTCCGGAGGAACCATCGCCTGCTGGGCGGAGAATCACTATGGCACGCCGTCTGATCCCCTTACTGTTTGCGTTGCTCGTGCTCACCGGTTGCAGCCTCAGTCCCGAGGCGGCCAAACGGCGTTACTTCGAGAACGGAGAAAAGTACTTTCAGCAGGGTAAGTTCCGCGAAGCAATCATCCTTTACAGGAACGCCATTAAGAAGGACCCCAAGTTCGGCGAAGCGTATTATAAACTCGGCGAGGCTGAGCTGCGCCGTGGCGATCCCCGCGCCGCCGTCGCCGCCTACCGCCGCGCAGTCGAGTTATTGAAAGACAACGAACAGGCCGGCAGCAGACTCGCCGATCTTTACCTCGCCGCCTACGCCGTCCAGCGTGAAAAGAAGGACCCCGCCCTCCTGCGCGAAGTCGACGACCTCGCCAAGGCGATGTTTCAAAAGGACCCCAACTCCTTTCAGGGAACCAGGCTGATGGCGTTTCTCGCCGTCACCCGGGGCGATCTGCCGAAGGCCATCGAACTCTTCAGGAAGGCCGACTCCATCAGGCCGAAACAGCCCGAGTTGCGCTTTGCTCTCATTCAGGTCTTGGCCCGCTCCAATCTGCCCGACGAAGCGGAAAAGATCGCTCTCGAAGTGATTCAAGACACCCCGAAGTACACCCCGGTCTATGACTTCCTCCTTGTTGACTACATCCGGCGCAAACGTCCCGCCGACGCTGAGAGCATCCTCCGGAAAAAGATCGAGAACAACCCCGGCGTCGCCGACTTCAGACTCCAACTTGCCGGCTATTACCTTGCCACCCAGCGGAAGGATCTCAGCGACAAAACCGCGATGGAAACCCTGTCCACCGAATCTAAGGATCCCACCGCACGCCTGAAGGTTGGCGATTTCTACGCCCGGACCCGCGACTTCGCCAAAGCCCGGCAGATCTATCAGGACGGCGCCGCCCGCGCCAACGACAAATACGCCAGCTACCTCATCAGGCTGAGCCAGATCAATGTCGCTGAGAAGAAATTCGAAGACGCCCGAAAGGACCTTCAGACGGTCCTCGACAAGGACCCCAAGAACTCCCAGGCCCTCTCCATGCGCGCCTCGCTCGATCTTCAATATGGCGATCCGGCCCGCAAGGAAGCCGCTATCAAAGATCTGCAATCTTTGGCCGGCAGCAACCCGAACGATGTGATCGTGCGCTACAACCTTGGCCGCGCCTATCAGCAGAAAGGCGAACTTGAAGCGGCGCGCGTTCAGTTCGCGGAAGCCGCCAAGAAGCGCCCCGACTTCGTGGCCGCGCAAGTGGCGCTCGCCCAGATCTACGTCCTGCTCCGTGACTTCGGTAAGGCTCTCACCTCCGCCGACGACGCCCTGAAGTACGCTCCGAAGAATCTCGCCGCCCGCACCTTGCGCATTCAGGCGCTGGTGAACTCCGGGAACCTTCGCCAAGCCAAGGCGGATCTCGAGGAGTACAAGCTCGATACCCCGGACTCACCGGACCTCGTTTTCCAGGACACGGTGATCGATTTCCAGGAAGGCCGCTATAAGGAGGCCGAAGCCAGTCTGCTCAAGCTTCGCAGCCGGTTCCCGGACGATCCGCGCCTCGTGCTCGGTCTTTCCGACGTCTATTTCAGATCCGGGAGGCCGGCGGAAGCGTTCAGACTCGTCGAGGCCGAAGCCGCCCGCAACCCGAACAACTTGATCGTCAAAAACGCCGCCGTGGTTGTCGCTCTCCGGACCGGCAACTTCGATTACGCAGAGAAGCAGCTTCGCGTTCTCACCGCGAAGGAACCCCGGAACATCGACCACATGCTCAAACTTGCCGAGGCCCTTCGCCGGACGCAGCGCGTCGACGAAGCTCTCTCCATTCTTCAAAACGCGCGAAAAGTCGACCCCGCCAATTCCGCCGTCAACCTCCAGTTGGCAATGACCTACGATCAGGTGGGACGCCAGGATCAGTCGCTCCCGCTCTATCAGGATGTGATCAAGAAGGAACCGAACAACGTGATCGCCCTGAATAACATCGCCTACATCCTCGCCGAGGATGGCAAGGACCTCGACCAGGCGTTGACCCTTGCCCAGCGCGCCAAGCAGCAGGCGCCCACGAACGACGACATCACCGATACCCTGGGACTGGTCTATGTGAAGAAGAACCTGACCGACAACGCCATTTCCCTTTACCTCGATCTGGTGAAACGGCAGCCGAACAACCCCCTCTATCACTTCCACCTCGGAATGGCCCAACTCCAGAAAGGACAGCGCGCCGCCGCCCGTCAGAGTTTGCAGACCGCCTTGCAGTTACGGCCCAGCAAACAGGACGAGGTCCGGATCAAAGAACTGATCGGCCGGGCCGGCTAGTCCACGGCAGAGGCAAACCCAACCTGCATGCAAGCCATCAACAAGGGGGAAGCTCTCCCGGCTGCTGTCGCCTGGACGGCGCCGTTCATCGTTTTCATGGGCGTTCTTGCCCTGGCTCCCAGTCTTGGCCTCCCTCCGAGAATCGATCTCGCTCTGCGGCTTGGCCTGCCCGCCGCGGCTCTGTTGGCTGTCTCACGCCCCGTCATCTCTTTTTGTCCCAGGCGGCCCTCGGCCAGCGTTCTCGCCGGCGCCGCCGTCTTCGTCCTCTGGGTGGCTCCGGACGTCCTGTTGCCTGGCTACCGCCAACACTGGCTCTTTCAGAACGCTTTCACCGGCTCTCTGGCCTCCTCCATGGCCCCTGAGTCACTGACTGATCCCGCCGCCATCGCACTGCGAATCCTCCGCGCGGTCATCGTCGTCCCGCTGGTCGAAGAGTTGTTCTGGCGCGGCTGGCTCATGCGATGGCTGATCCGCCACGACTTCCAGTCCGTCCCCATGGGCTCTTACGACAGACAGAGTTTCTGGCTCACCGCAATCCTCTTTGCGACCGTCCACGGGCCCTATTGGGACGTCGGCCTCGTTGCGGGGGCGGTTTACAATGGGTGGTTAGTCCGTACAAAGTCGCTGGCGGATCTGGTTCTGGCCCACGCTGTAACCAATGCCTGCCTTGCCGCCTTCGTATTGTGGACCAACCGCTGGGAATACTGGCTCTAGCCCCCGGCCGGAAGCAGAACCACGACTGATGCACCACTCCATTGAGATCATCCGCCCCGGTGCGGACGCCAAGGCCGCGCGCGTGGCCCTTTTTGACTTTGACGGCACCCTCTCCCTGATCCGCGCAGGATGGGTCGAGGTCATGGTCCCCATGATGGTCGAGATCCTCGCCGAATTGAAATCGGGCGAAACCGAAGAACAGCTCACCGCCGTGGTCAATGAATTCGTCGGCCGCCTCACCGGCAAGCAGACCATCTACCAGATGCTCGCTCTCTGCGACGAAATCGAAAAGCGCGGCGGCAAGCCCAAAGACGCCCTCCAATACAAACACCTCTATCTTGACTTGCTCATGCACCGCATCCAGCACCGGCTCGACGACCTTCGCGCCGGCAAGGTCCCGCCCGAGCAGTACCTCATTCCCGGCTCCCGCGCGCTGCTCGAGCGTCTAAAAGACCGCGGACTCCGCCTCTTCCTCGCCTCGGGCACCGACCACAAATACGTTGAGGACGAGGCCGCCCTGCTCGACGTCTCCCGCTACTTCGACGGCGGCATTTACGGCGCGCTCGACGACTATAAGAGCTTCTCCAAAGCCATCCTCATCCAGCGCATGATCCAGGACTCCGGCGTCATGGGCCACGAGATCCTCGGCTTCGGCGACGGTTACGTCGAAATCGAAAACGTCAAACAGGTCGGCGGAGTCACCGTCGGCGTCGCCAGCGACGAGCCCGAATGTGTTCACGTCGACCAGTGGAAACGCAAACGCCTCATCGGCGTCGGCGCCGATTACATCGTGCCTAACTTCCTGTCTTCCAGCGAACTGCTGGCCATGCTATTCCCTAACTGAATGCCCTCCAAGTACGAGCTGTTCGACCGGTCGCGATTGTGCGTCCTCCCGTTGACGGAACGCGCACACGACCTCCACGCCAGCCACTGGCTCGGCCTCGACGAACCCGCGCCTCCGTTCGAACACCCCGACCTCGCCGCCGTCGCCGAACGTTGGTCCCGCGCCCAGTCCAGCAATGCCTCCCGCATCCTCATCATGGGCGCGCACGTACTCCGGGCCGGCAACAACCGCCTCCTCATCGACCTCATCGGGCGCGGAGCCTTCAGCGCCGTCGCCACCAACGGCGCAGGGCTCATCCACGATTACGAACTCGCCCGCATCGGCGCCACCACCGAATCCGTCGCCCGCTACATCCGCGAAGGCCAGTTCGGCCTCTGGCGCGAAACCGGAGAGCTCAACGACTGGATCGCCGAAGCGGCCCGCCTTGGCATGGGTCTCGGCGAATATGCCGGCAGCCGCATCGCTGATTCCAATTACCCGCACGCCGATCTCAGCGTCGCCGCCGCCGCCTGGCGTCACAACGTTCCCTTCACCGTTCACTGCGGCGTCGGTTACGACATCCTCCACGAACATCCAAACTGCGACGGCGCCGCCCTCGGAGCCGCCTCCTACACCGACTTCCTTATCTTCGCCCGCGTCGTCGAGGCCCTCGAACGTGGCCTCCTGCTCAACTTTGGCTCCGCCATCATGGGCCCCGAAGTCTTCCTCAAAGCGCTCGCCATGGCCCGCAACGTCGCCAGACAGGAAGGCCGCGAGATCCGCCGCTTCACCACCGCCGTCTTTGATATGTCCCCCATTGAGGGCGACTTCCGCAAAGAACTGCCCAAGACCGACCCCGGTTACTACTTCCGCCCACACAAAACCCTCCTCGTGCGCACCGTCAATGACGGAGGCGAGAGCTTCTACTTCCGAGGCGATCATCGCGCCACCTTCCCCGCCCTCCGCGCGGCCTACCTTCAGGCGAGAGGCCCTCTGCCGTGACTGTCCGTGAAATCCTCGATGCCGCGCCTCGCCTGCGCTTCCTCGTTGTCGGCGACATCTGCCTCGACCGCTGGTGCACCTACGCTCCGGACCTCGCCGAACCCTCCCGCGAAACGGGATTGCCCCGCACCGCGGTCGTTGCCACGCAAGTCACACCCGGCGCCGCCGGTACCGTCGCCAACAATCTCCGCGCCCTCGGAGCCGGCCTCGTCAGCGTCCTCGGCTTCATCGGTGACGACGGCCACGGCCTTGAATTGAAGCGCGCCCTCGACCACAACCGGATCGACGCCTCCCTGCTCGTCCCCACAGATGGCGCCACTTTCACCTACACCAAACTCATCAACCAGCGAACGCTCCTCGAGGACCTCGGCCGCCTCGATTTCATCAGCTTCCCTCCCCCGCCCGAGGCAGAAGACTCGCTCATCGCCAGCCTCCATGAAGCCGCTCCCGCCTACGACGCCGTCCTCGTCGTCGACCAGATGGAAACCGCCCTCGGCGGCGCCGTCACGCCCCGTGTCCGTGAGGCCCTCATTCAAACCGGCCGCTCCCGCCTCGTCTGGGTCGACTCCCGCCTGCGCCTCGAGAAGTTCACTGGCCTCACCCTCAAGCCCAATGAGCGCGAAGCCGCCGAACTCGCCCACCGGCTCGGCCTCCCTCAGGGCGACTACGCCGCCTTGCGCGCCGCAACCTCCAGCCCTCTCATCGCCGTCACCCATGGCGGCCGCGGAGTCACTCTTGTCACCCCTGAGGGCGTGACCCGTGTCGAAACCACTCCCCATGCCAATCCGGTCGACGTCACCGGAGCCGGCGACAGCTTCTCCGCCGGCATGGTCATCGCCCTCTGCGCCGGCGCCACAACAGGAGAGGCCGCACGCTTCGCCCACCTCGTCGGCTCCGTCACCGTCATGAAGCCCGGCACCGGAACCGCCAGCCCGGATGAAGTCCTCGCCGCCGAACGCATGGAGAACGCCTGACCTATGCGAGTTCTCGCCGTCGACATTGGTGGCACCAAGTTCACGCTCGCCCTGTTTGAGAGGCGGCCCGGAGGCGCGTGGTCCATCGTTCGCCGCGAATCCCAGTCGACTGACCGCGACGGCGGCCCCCAATGGATGCTCTCCCGCATTCAGGAGATCGCCCGGGTCTGGTCCAACCCCGGCTTCGACCGAATTGGCGTCGGCTTCGGCGGTCCCGTCAATTATGAGACCCAGCAGGTCGTGCTCTCCACACACGTCGGCGGCTGGACCGGTTTCGATCTCTGCCGCTGGTTCCGCGATACCCTCCACGCGCCCGTCGTCATGGACAACGACGCCAACGCCGGCGCCCTTGGCGAAGGAGTCCACGGGGCGGGCCGCGGCGCGCGACCTCTCTTCTACATGACTCTCTCCACCGGCATCGGCGGCGGCATCCTCACCACCGAGGGCGTCTTTCGCGGCGCCGATTCATACGCCGGCGAAATCGGCCACTTGAACATCGATCCCTTGGGCCCGGACTGTCTCTGCGGCTCCAACGGCTGCTTCGAACGCATGTGCTGCGGTCTTTGGATGGAGCGAGATTTCCATCAGCCCGCCCATGTCCTCCTGCGCGACCCTGAGTTCGTCAGCGCCTACGTTGTGAAGCTCGCCCGCGGTCTCAAGGCCGCCGTCATGCTCCTCAATCCCGCCCGGATCGTCATCGGCGGCGGAATCTCCAAGGCCGGAGACGCTCTGTTCATTCCACTCCGAGCCGAGCTCCGGCGCCAGGTCACAGCATGGTCCAAAGCGCGCATCGACGTCGTCCCAGCAGCCCTCGGCGATGATAGCGTTCTCTGGGGCGCTCTCGAACTCGCACTGCAATACGAAAGAAGCCAGTCATGATCGACTTCGTTACCAACTACCAGAAAGCCCTCGACGCCGCTCTCGCCACCGTCTCTCACGAAAAGGTCGCGCAGGCCATCGACTGGATCAAACAGGCCCGCGACAACGGCCGGACCATCTTCGTTTCCGGCAACGGCGGCTCCGCCGCCACCGCTTCCCATCTGGTCTGCGACATGGTCAAGGGCGCCAGCTACAAGCGCGGCAAGCGCTTCCGCATGATCGCGCTCCACGACAACCTCGCGACTCTCACCGCTTACTCCAACGACATCGACTACACCGAAGCCGCCGTCGAACAACTCAAAAACTTCGCCCAGCCGGGCGACATCCTGCTCACCATCAGCGGCAGCGGCAACTCCCCCAACGTCCTCAAAGCCACCGAATGGGCCCGCTCCGCCGGCCTCAAAACCATCGCCCTCACCGGACGCGACGGCGGCAAGCTCGGACCCGCGTCCGACCTCGAAATCCGCGTCTCCGAGCCCCACATGGGCCGCATCGAGGACGCTCACATGGTCATCTGCCACATGATCTGCTACTACTTCATGGACACCGAAAAGGGTCCGGGGTGCGCCGGCTGAGCCAACATCGTCCCCTCCTCGTCGTCTTTCTTGTCGTCTTCCTCGACCTGGTGGGCGTCGGCATTCTTGTGCCGGTCATCCCGTACATCGTCGCTCCCTGGACTCAGGACGGGCTCACCGTCGGCCTGCTGGCCATGTGCTTTTCCGCCGCCCAGTTCCTCGCCGCTCCCATCCTCGGCGCACTCTCCGACCGCTTCGGCCGCAGACGCGTCTTGCTCGCTTCCCTCGCCGGCACCGCCGCCGGATACTTCCTCTTCGCCTGGGGCCCCAGCCTCGGCGTCCTCTTCCTCGCACGAATTCTCGGCGGCGTCGCCGGCGGCAATATCGCCACCGCGCAGGCCGCCATCGCCGATATCAGTTCCCCCAAGGACCGCGCCAAGAACTTCGGCCTCATCGGCGCCGCCTTCGGCCTCGGCTTCATCATCGGTCCCGCGGCGGGCGGCGCGCTCATCCGTTTCAGCCTCCACGCGCCTGCCCTCGGAGCCGGCGTCTTCTCTCTCTTCACCCTCCTCATCACTTGGGCGCTGTTCCGCGAAACCCTTCCTGCTGAAAACCGCTCCGCCCGCGTGAAGCCCGGAGCCATGAACCCCCTCACGCAGGTCATGCAGGGCTTCCACCGTCCCGAGTTCCGCCGCCTCCTTTGCGCCGTTTTCATGCTCAACTTCGGTCTCGCCGCCCTGCAGACCAACTTCAGCGTCTTTACCCGCGATCGCTTCGGCTACACCGCCGCCGATAACGCCTGGATCTTCACCTTCCTTGGCTTCACCGCCGCCCTCACCCAAGGGGTCCTGCTCCGGAAACTCGCACCACTCATCGGCGAAGAACGCCTCGCCTGGGGCGGAGCCATTGTCGGCGCCGCCGGCTTCGTCTTCATCGCCACCGCGACCGGCTCCGCGATGCTCTATATCTCCATCCTCTTAACGGCCCTCGGATTCGGACTCACCGGCCCCTCTCTCACCGGCCTCATCTCCCATCGCGCCCGCCCCGAAGAACAAGGCGTCTGGCTCGGCACAGCCCAGTCCTGGGCCTCCATGACCCGCGTCGTCGGCCCCGTCGCCGCCGGTCTGCTCTATGATCATTTGAGCCGCCCCGCGCCCTATTGGGCCGGCGTCCTCTGCAGCCTGCTCGCCTCTTGGCTCGCCTGGTCCGCCGTCCGCGGCGCCCGCCCCTCATGACGGTTTCCGCGGCGTCTTCCCCGGCAGCCCCACCGGATTCTCGTGCACCCTCTCCCGGTCATCGCCCTCCAGACCGCTCGCCAGCTTGACGATCTTCTCACCAAACTTGTCCCGCATCCGGTCCGCCGCCTCCAGCGCCCGCCGCGCCCTTCGCTGGCTTTCCCCCTCCAACAAATTCAACTGCCCCTCCGACCGCGAGAACCCGCTCACCCCCATCCCGATCAGCCGCACCGCACGCCCCCGCTCCCACGCGCTCCGGAACAGCTCCCTCGACTCCCGAATCAACTCCTGATCGATGTTGGTCGCCTGCGCCAGGGTATGCGCCCGCGTGATCGTCGAAAAATCCGAATACCGCAGCTTCAGATGCACCGTCTCCGCGTAGAACCCGTGCTCCCGTACCCGCCGGCCCACCTTCTCCGCCAGCCGCGCGAGCGTCGACTCCAGATGCACCGCGTCCGGCACATCCTCCGTAAACGTGCGCTCGTGGCTGATCGACTTCGGATCCTCATGCTCCCCGATCTCCGCATCGAACCACCCGCCCGCGTCCCCGCCTCGCGCCTTGCCCGCCAGCGCCAACCCCCACTTGCCGAAACGCTTCTCCAGGAAGGAAGCGTCGAGCCTCGCCAGATCTCCCACCTTTCTGATCCCGATCTCCCGGAGCCTCTCCCGCGTCACCTTCCCCACCCCCAGAATCCGCCCCACATCGAGCGGCGCCAGAAACCGCGCCTCCTCGCCCGGCAACACCCACAGCACCCCATTCGGCTTCGCCTGGTCCGAACAGACCTTCGCCACCAGCCGCGAAGTCGCGATCCCGATCGAGCAGTTCAACCCCGTCACTTGCTTCATTCGCTCGTGCAGCGCATGCGCCGCTTTGAGCGGCGGTCCCAGCAGCCTCTCCGTCCCCGTCAAGTCCATGTACGCTTCGTCCACGCTCGCCATCTCCACCAGCGGCGAGAACTCCTCGAGTACCGCGTGCACCCGATGCGAATACTCCCGGTACCGCTCCGGATGTCCCTCCAGGAAAATCCCTTTCGGGCATAGCTGCGCCGCCGTCCTCAGCGGCATCGCCGAGTGCACACCGTACTTCCGCGCCGCATAGCTTGCCGCCGACACTACCCCCCGCTCGTTCTTCCGCCCGCCCACAATCACAGGCTTCCCCTTCAGCGACGGGTCGTACAACTCCTCGACGGAGACGAAGAACGCGTCCATGTCGACATGAAAGATCGTTCGCACGTCCCGCTAACCTGGACTCACAATCGGCGCCGCGACCCACTTCCCCTTCAGCCGTTTCATCCCCACCCGCCCCAGCTTCCGCATCTCCTGCGAACTGAGCGCCCGCCCATAGACCGCCACTCCGCCAATATAGCCCGGCACCCCGGGATTTCGCCCCGTGTGAATCACCCGTCCGATCGTGAACGGCCCGCCTTGCTCGGGCGTCGCCGGGGCATACAAGTCGTGCCCGAACCAGAATGGATTCACCCGCAGCGCCGCTAACTCCCTCTTCACTGCCTCCCGCCGCCCCTTCTCATACGTCGCCCGCACTTTTGTGAACTCGTACTCCTCGAGCACCACCCGCCTCGCCCCATCGTCCGTGAGAACCCGCCGCTTGCGTGGCTTTCCCTCCGGCGGTGCGTATCCTCCGCCCGCCCGTCCCCACGCCTTTGCCGGCCACTGGAAGAACGGATGCTTCTCCGGATCTTCGATCCAGTAATCCTTCGCCTCGCCATTCAAGTACGAAGTCACCGTCCGCCGCCGGTTGTCATACACCATCCCCACCACGCTCCACGCGCTGTCCGGATCCTCTCCCGCCACCGGAATCAGGTCTGGCGTGACCGAAAGATTCCGCGCATACTTGTCCCCGAACGAGCTTCTTCCGTTCTCCGACACGTGCGCCGCCGACGCGCCGTTGTTCGCCGCCAGGCCCGCGAACAGCGCATACTGCCGCATCCCCGGTTCGACGCGTTTGGCCTGATCTCCCGCATGCGCCAGGTCCGTCCCCTCGTGCCAGATGCCTGCGATCGCATGATTCCCGCCCTGCCGCGCCATCCAAACCACCATCGAAACCGATCGCCCCGGTCCCTTCACGTCCAGTCCCGAATCATGCAGCCTCGCCCGTGGCACGAGCAGCACCGGCCTGAACGTCGCATCCTTTTCACTTCGAAACTGAACCGCCTGCCCGAACGGTCCCCGCCCCAGCAGCGGAAAGTCCTCATAGCTCGCCGCGCGGCCGACACCCCAATACTCGCGGACGTAGTTGATCGCGTCCAGCCGGAAGTCGTGCTTCTCCCCCGGCGCCGTTCTTGCAACAAAGCGCCCGTCCGCCGGATCCCTCGCGACGAAATCCCAGAGCGCCACAAATCCAGGAACGTTCATCACCGTCCGCAGCCGCCTCCGCGCTTCTTCACTTGTCTCCGCGAACGCGGCGCCCGCCAGCGCCAACACCAGCCCCAGTCTCATGCCTGCTTCACCCCGAACACCTCGTCCACCGTCGCGTAGAACTCCTCCAGATCCCGCTTCCGCGTGTGGATGTGCGTCGAGATCCGCACCCGCTCGGTGATAATTGTCCAGATCCGCCGCGCACGGAGCTTCCTCCACATCGGGGCCAGGTCCGCTCCCTTGAACCCGATGCACGTCAGCGATCCATACAGCCTCTCATCGGCGCTCGACAGCACCTCCATATAGCCGCGCTGCCTCGCCAGCGAGACGTTGTAGTTCGCCAGATCGTGAATCCGCCGGTACACATTCTCAGGACCGAGTTCCTGCAGGAACTTCAGTCCCGCCATCATGCCCACGATCGTCGCCCGGTTGTTCGTCCCCAGCTTCATGAACCGCGCCGCCTTCAGCTCCTTCTTGTCCCAATCGCCGGTCACGATCGTGGGCCAGAGCCGGTCCAGGTTCTCCTCGCGAATGTACAGCAGCCCGCACCCCGCCGGCGCGAACAGCCACTTGTGCGGGCTCCCCGCGAAATAGTCGCACCCCAGATCGCTCAGATTCACCGGAATCTGCCCGTTCATGTGCGCCCCGTCCACCACGGTGATCACGCCCTTCTTCCGCGCCGCCTCGCAGATCTCCTTCACCGGCATCACCGTCCCGATCGTCGTCAGAATGCCGCTGAAGCTCAACACCCGCGTCTTCGGCCCGATCGCCGAAACCACCACGTCCGCCAGTTGCTCCGCGCTCTTGGGCGGTATGGGGATCTTGACCTCCCGCATGGCGACTCCGTAGCGCGCCGCCTTCAGCTTCCAGGGATTCTGCCCGCTGACATGCTCCTGATCGGTGATCAGAACCTCATCGCCCGCCTTCAAGTCGATCCCCGCCGCGATGGTGGACATCGCCTCCGTCGCGTTGTGCACGAAAGCCAGTTCGTCCTTCTTGCACCCCACAAACGCCGCCATCACCGCGCGCTCTTCATCCAGCGTCTCGTAGCCCCACCGCGGATATTGGTCCGAAACCAGTCCTGCGGCGCCCTCCATGAACTCTTCCATCGCCTTCAACACCGGCCGCGGCGTGATCCCCAGACTGCCGTTGTTCAGGAAATTGCGCCAGTCGGGCAGCATGAACTGCTCATCCCGAATCCGCTGCCAATACAGCTCAGGCGCGCTCTCTCTCAGACTTGCGGGCGGCAGCGCCGCCACGCCGACGCTCAGGAATGTTCGGCGGTTCATGGTCAAAGGGTACACCGAGAATCCAGCCCTCTTCCCGCACCAGCCCGCGCCACGCCGGCGGCACTTCCAGGGTCTGAGCAGGCATCCACTTCACCAGGCCCCGAACCTGCCGCTCGTCTGGAATTTCTCCGCGCCCCTCGGCTGCCAGTCGCGGCCACACCTCCGCCAAAACCACCCTCGCCCCCTCCACCTCTTCGAACGGCCACACCTTCGCCCCAAACCGCCGCCTCAATCGCTCCAGCACGGGAATCCCCGTGAGCGTCTGGCTCCCCACGGAGCCTATCCCCCGGAGCTTGAAGGGCGACTGGACCCGAGGCTGCTTGATCTCGCAGGCCCTCTTCTCCTCAAACTCCCGCGGCGGCATTTTATCTCCAACTTTCATGCCCCAGAACGTCTCCACCCCCAGACGTTCGTTCAGCCGCCGGGCAATCTCGAATCTGTCCAACCCCTCGCTCTCCAACCGTTCGATCA
This sequence comes from uncultured Solibacteraceae bacterium, assembly GCA_964461075.1. Classification (GTDB taxonomy): domain Bacteria; phylum Acidobacteriota; class Terriglobia; order Bryobacterales; family Bryobacteraceae; genus JACADU01. Next base: position 23,634 of record CAYWST010000023.1, read on the forward strand.
TTCCCCACACACGCCGCCAACCGCCAAGCCGCTTTATCGCCCACTCCGGATAGGCCAGGGCGAAATCAAATCCCACCAGGACACGCTGCCCCCCAGTCAGCAACGCTGCCAGCGCCCCCTCCGCCTCACATCGAGTCCTGCAGTAGAGCGCCTCCTCTCCCCACCCAATCCAGATCGCGTCCTTCGACGGGTTCACCGGCGCAGGCTTCGCCCGCGCGCTCCAATCCACCGCGATGTACCGGTCGAACCCCGCCGCCATCAGCCGACGTTCTTGATCAGGGACAGATCCCCGCCAGCCGCCGCCCGCAGCACCGGTCCCATGTACTCGTCCACCATCTCCGCCGTCAGCGGCACCGGCATGTTCTCGAGCTTCATCCTCAACTGCGGATCCTTCGCCGCCGTGAGAGCCCGCTCGATGTGCGCCTCGCTGAAGCCCGGCACGTCGTTCAACCGCGACGGCACGCCGATCGCCTCTTCAAACTTGATGATCGCCCGCGCCACCGCCTCGCCCAGCGCCCTTCCACTCAGCGACGAATCTCCCGCCTCCGCCCATCCGTGCTTCTCGCACACTGAGGCAACCAGCTTCAACGGCTTCTCCACCGCCGGCGCGAAGAACGTCGTGTAATACGGATTCAGCAAACCGCACGCCCGCCCATGGCTCAGAATATCCACGAGCGAGAAGCTCGTCAGATGCGCCCCGCTCGTGCCCCCCAGCATGATGGCGTAGCCGCCCAGGTCCGTCGCCCACCCCAGCGCCTCGCGGGCTTCGGCGTCGGCCGGGTTCGAGACCACCCGCGGGGTCATGCCGAACACGAAGTCGAGCGCCTCCGCCGCCACCTTCTCCATCGGTTCGTAATACGGCTTGCCGACTCCGCCCAGCAGAACCTCCAGCACGTGCGACATTCCGTCCAGGGCTCCATCCACCGTCAAATGAGGCGGCGCGTTGAACGTCACTCCGTAATCGAATACGGCCCGCTGCGGCACGATCGCCTCGTCCACGATCAGCTTCTTCTGCCCCGTCTTCACGTCCGTGATGTTCGAATACTTCGTCAGATGCGCGCTCGAACTCGCCGCCGTCTGAATCGCCAGATGCGGAATCAGCTTCGCTCCCGTCTCCCCCAGCTTCTTCGACACCAGTCCCGTCCCGAAGTAGCAGTCGATCGGCCCGCCCAGCGCCTGCAGCACGCACGCCGCCTTCGCCGAATCGATCGTACTCCCGCCCCCGAAACTCACCACCACCTCCGGCTTCACCGCCGTCACCGCCTCCGCGATCCGGAACACATCCTCCCGCGGCGCGTTCGGACCCGCACCGTCCACCACGCCCGCCAACTCCACCCCCGCCGCCGCGAGCGAGGCCTCGAGCGGCGCAAGGAACGCGTCCGCTCCCGGAAACTTGTCCCTGACAAGCAGCGTCCTCCTGCCAAGCTGACCACACAGCCGCCCGCCTTCGTGAATCACCCCAATCCCGGAAACGTAGCTCTCCCCCTTAAATTGCCCGATCAGCGTCTTCGCATTCTCAAACCGGTTGCTCATCTTCCTCTCCTCGCGTCTCCAGCATATCCGCCTTCATCGTCCGATGAACACCACCACAAAATGGTCTCCTTCGGCCCGCACTTCGAAGCGGTTCCACTCGTCCGCTCTGATCGCCGCCGGCCTCGCCTCCAGCGCGTTCACGAGCGCCCCCGTCTTGAACGTCGGGCGGTAATCCCAGATCTGCAGCTCATGCCCGGTCTCCGCCGGAGCCCCCTCTTTCGGCGATCGAAGAACAATTCCGCTGTTGGTCTTCGCCCCGGCCCGGAACTCCACCTGCAATTCGAAATTGCTGAACGATTCCTCCGTCCCCAGCCAGCCTGGCTTGTCCGATTCGCACACGATCGCCCCATCCGCCACACGCCACACCGCGTCCCCGTGCGGCTCCCATCCCTTTAAACTCTTGCCATCGAACAGCAGCTTCCATCCCGCCTCCGGTTGCGCCGCAGGCATCACCGCCGCTCCAAGCAGCGCCACGCAAACCATGAGCTCTTTCATCTCTTCCTGCCTCCAAATTCCCGGCTACGCCGAGACACTCACAATCCTCGAGTCGATCTTCCCTGCCTCTGCAACTCCGGTCAACACCATCGCCCGCTCGAACTCCCCACGAATCTTGTTCATGAACAGCGCCACGCCCTCCGCGCCGCCGCCATACGCCGCGCGAAGAATGTGCCGCCCCACCATCACCACGTCGGCGCCCAACCCCAGGTACTTCAGCACATCATATCCGGTCGCCACACACCCATCGGCCAGAATCGGAATCCTGCCCTTCAGCTTCGCCGCGATCCCCGGCAGCACCTCCGCCACCCCCGGCGTATGGTCCAGCCGCCGCCCGCCGTGATTCGACACCGCGATCCCCGCTACGCCGGCATCCACGCACCGCATCGCATCGTCCAGCGTCATCACGCCCTTCACCACCACGGGAACCCGGAATGCTTTCACCAGTTCCTTCAACTCCGCCGCTGTCTTTGGTCCCGAGTCCGTGTCAATTGACAGCCACGCCGCCCCCGACCCCTCAATCAGCGGCAGCCACTTCAGAATCACCGCATTCGGCGCCGGTTTGCTGTTATACAGTGTCCGCCCGCCAAGCCTCTTCAAGAGTTCCAGCCGCGCCTTCACATCCTGTTCCGGGTACCGCGGATCGTCCCCCATCGAACCCACCGTGCCCGCCGCATTCGATCCCTGAATCAGCGCCTCGAACCACTCCGATACCGGAATCCCCTTTCCGAACTTCGTCCCCGCCGGCCCCATCGGAGCCGCCACGGCCGGAAGTGAAATCCTGTGCCCGAAAATCGTCGTCGACGGATCCGCCTTCGTCACCTCGTGCACCGTCCTCATCACCAACCGCACCCGCTGCAGCGCGGTGAAGTTGTTCTGAAACGACATCCCCGTCCCCGCCCCCGCGATTCCGCCTCCGTCTCCCGAGCACGCCACCCCGTCGCACACCGGACAAACCCTGCAGGCCGGATGCAGGCGCTCCCTCGCCCTCTCCCGCACCTCGTTCACAGTCAGCCGAGGCTTCTCCTGTCCAAAACTAACAAGCCCTGCCGCGCCCAGAGCCTGCGCGCTTCGAAACACCTGCCTGCGATTCATGCCAATGAGCCTTCCTTCGATCTCCACGGCTGTCCTCCATCACGAAAACGGATGGGTGGATCTGATTTGACAAGACAAGCGTATCGCTTGCGAGGTTACCCTGGATGAAGTCAGATGCAAGCGCCGTTCATTTTCCTCCTGGCCACCGCTCTCGCGTTCTCCTCGCCGTCGGCGGGGCAGTCCGTCGTATACGTCAGTCCAGGTGGCGACGACCTGAACTCCGGCGCCTCCCCCGATCAGCCATGGCGTACCCTGGCCCGCGTCCAGCAGGCCCTCAACGCGAATCAGTTCTCCTCCGGCGGCGAAATCCGCTTCGCCCGCGGAGCCGTCTTCACCGGCAGCCTCGCCATCCGCAACCTCCAACTCCCTGCCGGAAGCAGGCTGCTGCTCTCCGCCTACGGCGAGGGCGATCCACCGGCCATCACCGGTCTCACCTCTCTCAGTGATTGGGAACCTCTTGGCGGCGGACGCTTCCGCGCCTCCTGCCCCGAGTGCGCCGCACCTCCCGCCGCCGTCACGCGCGACGGAGCCATCCTCCCTATCGCCCGCTACCCCAACCTCGACGAAGCCGACAGCGGCTACCTCTACTACCAGTCCTCCCAGGGCCGCCTGAGCATCACCAGCGACCGCCTCGCCGCCGGTCCTGACTGGACTGGAGCCGAAGCCGTCCTCCGCTCCGCCGCCTGGATCCTCGACCGGCTCCCCGTCGCCCGCCACCAGGGCCCCACCCGCCC
>CAYWST010000024.1:0-27245 GCA_964461075.1 uncultured Solibacteraceae bacterium
GGCCGGAAGTCACGAAGGTGATTCCGGCCGCGGGCTTCACGGAAGAGGAGCTATGGCGTCTGGCGCTGGCGGCGGAAGGTCCGAGCGAGCACCCGCTGGGCCGGGCCATCGTGCGGGCGGGCGCGGCAAAGGGGTTGAAGCCGGGTTCGGTGGACCACTTCCGGTCTGTCCCCGGCCTGGGTGTCGAGGCGGATCCGGGCGGAGTTCAAGTGCTGGCGGGGCGGCTGGAATGGCTCGCGGAGTCCGGGGTTGAAGTCCCGCCGCGGACAGGCGGAACCACCGTCGTGGGCGTTGCCGCCGACGGGCGATTTTGCGGCTGGCTCGAGTTCGAGGACCCGGTTCGGCCTGGGGCTTTGGAAGCGATCGGCCAATTGAAGAGGCTTGGCATTGAAGCGATCATGCTGACAGGCGACCGGCGGGAGCCGGCGGCGTCGTTGGCGGGGCGGCTGGGCATTGAGCGCGTTGTCGCCGGGGTGCTGCCGGCGGGGAAGTTGGATGTCGTCAACGAACTGCGGGCGGCGGGAAAGATTGTGGCGATGGCCGGGGACGGCGTCAACGACGCGCCCGCCCTTGCAGCCGCCGACGCGGGCTTTGCGATGCACGGGGGGACCGACGCCGCGGCTTCCGCCGCCGACGCTGTGCTGCTGCGTCCGGACATCGACCTGGTGAGGCGCACAATCTTACTGGCCCGCGCCGCCACCAGGACGATGAAACAGAATCTGTTCTGGGCCTTCGCCTACAACGTGGTGATGATCCCGCTGGCCGCGGGCGTTTTTGTTCCCTGGACCGGATGGCAACTGAGTCCGGTACTTGCCAGCGCCGCGATGTCGATGAGCAGCGTGAGCGTGCTCGCCAACAGCTTGCGGTTACGAGGGAGGAGCCTCTGATGTCCGGATCGGGGACCAGGAAAGCAAGGCATGTGGACCCGGAATCCCGCAAAGCGGCCTTGAACCGCCTGCGGCGGATCGAGGGACAAGTGCGGGGACTCCAGAAGATGGTGGAAGAGGGCCGCTGGTGCGGGGACATTCTGACGCAGATATCGAGCGTCGAGGTGGCGCTTGGCGGCGTTAGCAAGCTATTACTGGAGAATCACTTGCGGCACTGCGTCACGCATACGGTCAAGTCCGGGACGGCTGAAGAGACCGAGAAAGTCTACTCCGAGATCGTCGATCTGCTGGCAAAACATTGGCGGTGAGGCGGGAACAACTTCCTTTGGCCCGGCGTCTACAATTCCAGACAGCGCGATCGTATCAGCGCTAAGATGGTTGCGCGGAGGCGCCCATGGAGCCGGACCGGACAGAACTGGAACCCGGACAGCAAACTGCCAACCAGGAGTGGCCTGGATGGGCAGACGAGGGATCTCTGCTGGAATCTCTCAGACGGGGCGAGGAGGCGGCTTTTGAAGCGCTGGTGCAGCGTTTCCAACAGCCCGTCTATCACCTCGTGCAACGTCTGATAGACGACCCCAGCGAAGCCGGCGACGTCACCCAGGATGTTTTCCTGAAGGTGTTCCGAAGCGTCGGCAGCTTTCGCGGCCAGAGTTCCTTGAAGACCTGGACTTACCGGATCGCGGTGAATGAAGCCCACAACCGGCGCCGCTGGTTTGGGCGGCATCGCCGGGCTGAAGTGGGTCTGGAGTCTGAGGAGCCTGGGCGCGGATACATCGACCATCTGCACGACCGTACGCGCTCGCCCTATGACATGGCGCTCAATCACGAGTGGCATGAGGCGATTGAGCGCGCCTTGGAGAGCTTGAATCCGGTCTTCCGCAGCGCCGTGGTGCTGCGGGATCTGGAGGACATGAGCTACGAGGAAATTGCCGACGTTTTGAATGTTTCGCTCGGCACGGTGAAGTCCCGGATCCTGCGCGGACGTGAAAGTCTGCGCAAGGCTCTTGAGGAGCAAATGGAACCGTCCCGCGGGCTGCAGTTCACGCCCAGGACGGCCGATCAGGGGTTGTGACCGTTATGGACTGCTCGAATGTCAGGGAATCTTTGATCCTCCTGCAGGATGGCTGGGTGACGGAGGCGGAGCGCCGTGCGTTGGATGCGCATCTGAGCGGCTGCGCCGAGTGCGCCCGTCTGCGGGAGCAGTATGCGGCCGTTCGTTCCTCGCTGCGGGCTCTTCCCAGGAAGCCGGTCCCGCCGAACGTCAGCATGGCTCTGCGTGTAACGGCGTCGAGAGAGGCCTCGCGGCGCCGGGCTTACGCGGGCTTGTTCGGCAGACTGAATGAGGTACGCGAGCACTTCCAGCTTCACATGAACCACCTGATGCGTCCGTTGGCTCTGCCGGCCGCGGGCGGCATCCTTTCCGCCGTTTTCCTGTTCACGGCAATGATGCCGAACCTCTTTACGGCGCGGACCCAATCGTGGGACGTGCCCATCGCCATCGCGACGGACGCTCAGGTGAAGTCCAGCACCTTGCTGGAGATGTCCGAAGCCGAGATCTTCATCGACATCCTGGTCGACGAGAACGGCCGGGTCATCGACTACGCCCTCCCGGAGGGTTCGGGACTGCCGAAGAGTTCACTCCTGCGGCGCAGGCTCGAGAACACCCTGCTGTTCACGGAGTTCAACCCGGCCACGACCTTCGGCCGGCCCGTGCCGGGGTGGGTGCGGGTGAATTTCCGCGGTATTGAGATCGACGTGAAGGGCTGAGGCCCCCGCAACCGGCGTGGGCCAAAAACTCGGGCAACACTTCCTTTTGCAACGGACGATCCTCGATCGTATCGCCGATGCGGCGTGCGGGCGTGATTGCAGGTTGTGCGTTGAGATCGGGCCCGGGCCTGGGGGGCTGACCGCGGCTCTGCTCGAGCGGGCGCGGCGCGTGGTAGCGATCGAGATCGATCCGATCCTTGCAGGCAGGCTGCGTGAGAAGTATCGAGCGGAACCACGCTTCACGCTCGTGGAGGGCGACGTTCTGGAAACCGGCCTCCGCCAATGGGGCAGGGCGCGGGTATGCGGCAACCTGCCTTATTACATCACTTCGCCGATCATCGAAAAGGCGCTCGAGATGGGCGATCTGCTCGAAAGCGCCGTGTTTCTCATACAGAAGGAGGTCGCCGACAGAATCGCCTCCGGTCCAGGCTCGCGCGACTACGGCTACTTGAGCGTCGCGGTGCAGGCGCAGGCTCAAGTGGAGCGCCTGTTCGTGGTAAAGCCGGCGTCATTCACGCCGCCGCCGAAGGTCGACAGCGCCGTCGTGCGGTTGACGCCGCGGCGGCACCCGGCGGTGCGGGACGTGCAGGAGTTTCTCCGTTTCGCGCAACAGTGCTTCCGGCAGAAGCGCAAGACGTTGCGCAACAATCTCCGCGGCATGGCGCTATCAGGGGACGATCCGGCGCTCGGTTTGAGGGCCGAGCAACTATCAATCGAGGAACTTGCCGCGCTGCAGGAGCGTGCCTCCCCCTCCCGACCCCTATACTGATAGATTGATGGTCAGAGTCCGATTCGCCCCCTCTCCGACGGGCTATCTCCACATAGGCAGCGCCCGGACGTTCATTTTCAATTGGTTGTTCGCCCGAAAATCGGGCGGAACCATGATCCTCCGCATCGACGACACGGATGTGGAGAGGAACACCCAGGCCTCCCTCGACAGCATATTCGACGGGCTGAACTGGCTCGACCTCGGATGGGATGAGTTCTACCGCCAGAGCGACCGGTTTGAGCTTTATCGCAAGGCTGCGAACCAAATCCTGAAGCGCGGCATGGCCTATCGCGACTTCACGCCGAGGGATCGCGAAGAGAAGGGTCCGGAAAACGAAACCTGGCTCTTCAATCCAGGCATGAGGGAGATGCCGGGCGAGGAAAGCGACCGCCGCGCCGCCGCCGGAGAGCCGTTCGTGCTGCGCTACCGTGTCCCGCGGGACGAAGGCCGGACCGTGACGTTCAGAGACCTTGTCTACGGGGATCAATCCAAGTCCTGCGCCGACATTGAAGACTTTGCGCTGTTGAGATCGAATAGCCATCCTACGTATCACCTCGCATCCTGCGCCGACGACGCCGATCTCCGCATCTCGCACATCGTCCGCGGTCAGGATCACCTGACCAACACTTTCAAGCACCTGCTGATTTTTGAGGCCCTGGGTTACGAGCCCCCGGCTTTCGCCCACCTGCCTCTGCTGATCGCCCCGGACGGCTCGAAGCTCTCCAAGCGCAAGCACGGGCCCGTCGTCTCGGTCATGACCTATCGCGACGCGGGATTCCTGCCGCACAGCTATGTCAACTTCCTCTGCCTGTTGGGGTGGAATCCGAAGGACGACCGAGAGAAGATGAGCCGGCAGGAATTGATCGACGCGTTCTCCTTCGAGGGCGTGAACCGTTCAAATGCGGTGGTCAACTTCACGGAAGAAGACCCGATCGATCCGAAAGCCCTCTGGCTCAACTCGCAGCACCTCTACGCGATGAGCCACGACGAACTCGCCGCGCTGCTGCTGCCGGTCTTCGAGAAGGCCGGCTTCCGGGCTACCGCAGAGAAGACGCGCATGGTCGCTCCGCTGATCCAGGAGCGGATCAAGACGCTAAACGACGCTCCATCCGTGGCCGATTTCTTCTTTGTCGAAGAGCTTGCCCCGTACGACGCCTCCGACCTGATCCCGCAGAAAGGCGATGCCGCGATGGCGGTGCGCGTTCTGCGGAGCGCGAGCGAGGCGTTGGCAAAGGCGGAGTTCACCCATGAAGGCTTGGAAACCGCTCTCCGCGCCGAAGCCGCGTCGCTCGGCGTCAAAGCGGGCCAGATGTTTCAGCCCATCCGGGTCGCCGTCTGCGGCCGGAAAAACGCGCCTCCGCTCTTCGAGACCCTCGCGGTTCTCGGCCGCGAGGTCTCGCTGAAACGCCTCGGCCAGGCCGTTGAATTGCTCAACCGATAGGAACGGATCGAAAATGCCCGAATCGACGAACGAAAACAGACTGAACGGGAGCCCTGCGGGCGATGCGCCGCGGCCCTCGAATTTCATCCGCGACATCATCCTCGCGGACATCGCCGCCGGAAAGCACCAAGGCCGCGTCCACACGCGGTTTCCACCCGAGCCCAACGGCTACCTTCACATCGGCCACGCGAAGAGCATCTGCCTGAACTTCGGCCTCGCGCGGGAGTTCGGGGGCAAGTGCAACCTGCGCTTCGACGACACCAATCCCTGCAAGGAAGAGGTCGAGTACGTCGAGTCCATTCAGGCCGACGTCAAATGGCTCGGATTCGAGTGGGACGGGCTGTACTACGCTTCGGACTATTTCGATCAGCTTTACGAGTGGGCGCTCAAGCTGATCCGGAAGGGGAAGGCCTACGTGTGCGACCTTTCCGCCGAAGAGGTGCGCCAATACCGCGGCACCTTGACCGAACCCGGCAAGGAGAGCCCTTACCGGAATCGCAGCGTTGAAGAAAACCTGGATCTGTTCGAGCGAATGCGGGCGGGCGAGTTCCCCGACGGGGCCCGGACGCTTCGCGCGAAGATCGACATGGCGTCGCCGAACCTGAACATGCGCGATCCAGTGATGTACCGCATCCTTCACGCCGAGCATCATCAGACCGGCGGCAAGTGGTGCATCTACCCGATGTACGACTACGCCCACGGCCAGTGCGATTCCATCGAGGGCATCACGCACTCGATCTGCACGCTGGAGTTCGAGGATCACCGCCCGTTGTACGACTGGTTCATCCAGGAGCTTGAGATCTTCCCGTCGAAGCAGTACGAATTCGACCGGCTGAATCTCACCTACACGATGCTGAGCAAGCGGCGTCTTCTGGCGCTTGTTCAGAACGGGGTGGTCCGCGGCTGGGACGACCCGCGGATGCCGACGCTCAGCGGGATCCGCCGCCGGGGGTACACCCCCGAAGCCATCCGAACTTTCTGCTCCCGCATCGGCGTTTCCAAGACGAACGGGATCATCGAGCTTGGGCTGCTCGAACACGCCGTCCGCGAGGATCTCAACAGACGCGCGCCGCGCGTCATGGCGGTTCTCCGCCCGCTCAAGGTGGTCATCACAAACTACCCGGAAGGACAGGTGGAGCATATGGAGGCGGTCAACAATCCGGAGGACGCATCGGCGGGCACGCGCCAGTTGGAGTTCTCGCGCGAGCTTTGGATCGAACGCGACGATTTTCGCGAGAATCCGCCCAAAGGTTACTTCCGTCTCTATCCGGGCAACGAAGTTCGCTTGCGGTACGGCTATCTGATCCGCTGCACGAACGTCGTGAAGGACAGCGCCGGCGAGGCCATTGAGGTTCACTGTACCTACGACCCGGAAACCAAGGGAGGGAACACGCCCGACGGCCGCAAGGTGAAGTCGACGATTCATTGGGTCTCGGCCGCGCATGCCGCACAGGCGGAGGTCCGGCTGTATGAGAACCTTTTCCTCAAGGAAAACCCCAACGAGGCGGAGGAAGGCAAGGATTGGACTGACAATCTGAATCCGGCATCGCTTGAAACGCTCACCGGCTGCATGATCGAGCCGGGCCTTCTCGACGCCAAGCCGGGCGACCGCTTCCAATTCGAGCGCATGGGCTATTTCTGCGTGGATCCCGATTCAACCGAGGGGCGATTGGTGTTCAACCGGACGGTGGGATTGAGGGACACATGGGCCAAGATCGAGAAGGCGCAAAAGGCAGAGAAGAGATGATCATCATAGGAGTAGGCGGGCTGGAACGGGACCCAGCCTGCGCGGCCCTGGCCGACGGACAACTGGTATCCGCGGTTGAGCAGAAGAAGCTGGCCCGCCGGGCGGCGCCGGGCGAAGTTCCGAAGGAGGCGATCGCTGAGGCGGTCCGGCTGGCGGGTTCCTCGTTGAATTCGGTGGAGACGGTCGCGCTTGCGCGGCCGTTCGGCCCGCGATCCGGGACCGAGATTCACCTGGAATTGCGCGAGATGTTTCCGTTGGCGCGAATCGTCAGCGTGGAACACCACATGGCTCACGCCGCCTCGGCTTACTTCGCGTCGCCTTTCTCCTCGGCGACTGTGCTGACATTGGATCGCGCCGGGGACTTCCGGTGCGGGGCCCGGTACAAGGCGGAGGCGGCGACGCTGACGCTGGAAAAGGAGCTCTCTTACCCCGATTCGGTGGGAGATCTGTACAGCCGGGTGACCGAGTTCCTCGGTTTTCAGGCCAACAGCGACGAGCACAAAGTCCAGTGGCTTTCGACGATGGGCAAGGCCCAATTCGGCGCCATCCTGCGGTCGATCCTGCTGAGAGAAGGCGTCGGCCTTCGGGCGGATCGAACCTGGTTTGAGGATGGCCGCTCGATCCGCGGCGGCTTCAACGCGCGATTCTACCGCGCTCTCGGGCTCGAGGACGGCGCTTCGATTCCCGAAGCGCTCCGCGCCGACATCGCGGCGAGCGTGCAGGCGGTCGTCGAGCAACTCGTGGAGGAGATGGCGGGCGAGGGGGAGAACCTGTGCCTGGCCGGCGGGCTCTTCCAGAATGCGCTGCTGGTGGCGGCGCTCGAGCGGAGCGGGCGCTGGAAGCGGGTGTTCGTCCAGCCGGCGGCCGGCAATAACGGGACGGCGCTCGGCGCGGCCTGGCACGCCTGGCATACGGTGCATCAGAAGACCGGTCGTCATCCGATGACGACGCTCGCGCTGGGGAGTTCCTACGGAGTCGACGAAATCAAGCAGGTCGTCGAGAACTGCAAACTGCGGTTCAAGTTCCTGGCGACTTCGGACGAGATTCTGCAGGCGGCCGTCGATCAGCTCGCCGGCGATAGAATCCTCGCCTGGATGCACGGACGGGCGGAGTTCGGGCCTCGAGCGCTGGGCAACCGCAGCATTCTGGCTTCTCCGCTCGATCCGTACTCGAGCGAGAACCTCAATGTCTATATCAAGCACCGGGAGAGTTTCCGCAAGTTTGCCGCTTCGGTTCCGGCTGAATTGGCGTCCGATTACTTCGAGGCCGGCCCCAACGCGCGGTATCTCGCCACGGTGGGACGGGTCCGCGCCGAGTGGCGCGAGCGGTTTCAAAACGCGATCCTCGGGCAGGACCAGATCCGGGTGCACACGGTGGACCCGGCCGAGAATCCGCTCTTCCACAAACTGCTGCACGAATGGGGTAGAAAGACGGGACTGCCTGTCCTCTACAACACTTCATTCAACTTGTTCGGCGATCCGCTGGTGGCCAGTCCGCGCGATGCAATCCGGAGCTTCTACAGTTCGGGCATCGACGCGATGGTGGTGGGGAATTTCCTCCTGGAGAAGTAGCTTCTACAGAAGGTCGTGGCGGCCCTGTTTTTCGATGGCCGCGACCAGCTTGCCCACGTCCTGCGCGCGGTCTCGCCGTGTGATCAGCAGCGCGTCGGGAGTATCGACGACGACGAGGTCTTCGACGCCGAGCAGAGCGACCAGCCGTCCGGGCGAGTCGATGAAGCAGCCGCGGCTGTCAAGAATCAAGGCTTCTCCACGGCCGGTGTTTCCGTCCGGATCCCGCGGCAGGAGTTCGTAGACCGCATTGAAACTGCCCACGTCGTTCCAGCCGATGTCCCCGGCGGCGAGCGCCACGACGCCCTTTGCGCGTTCCAGAACGCCGTAGTCGATAGAAAGCCCTTCGCACCGGGGGAAGACATCGGCGAGCTTGCGTGCGAACGTTTTCGCTCCGAAGGGCGGGAGCGAGTCGATCAAGGCGGCGGTTGCGTGCATGTGCTCGCGCAATGCTTCCAGGATCACGCCGGGCGGCCAGAAGAACATGCCGGCATTCCAGGCGTAGCGGCCCGACTTGAGATAGCGCCGCGCGGTGGCCTTGTCGGGCTTTTCACGAAAGCCCCGCAGTTCCACCGGCTCGAGACTGCCGGGCTTTAACCGGCCGGCGGGGAACTCGAGGTAGCCATAGCCGGTCTCGGCCCATCGCGGCGCGATGCCGAGCAGGGTCATCCGGCCTCCGCGGGCCGTCTTGTAGGCGGCTTTGACCAGCTTCCGGTACTCCGCCTGGGCGGCGATGTAATGATCGGCCGGGAAAACCCCCATCACCGCCTTCGGGTCGATGCCGCTCAGAATGTGCGCCATGAGGCCGACGGCCGGCGCAGTGTTCCTGGGAACGGGTTCGGCGAGGATCTGCCGCCGTGGAACCAGCGGAAGCTGGCGCGCGATCTCACCGGCGAGTTCCTTGCTCGTCAGAACCCAGATTCGCTCCGGCGGGACAACCGGAGAGAGCCGGTCCACCGTCTGCTGAATGAGGGTTCTGCCACCCAGGAACTGCAGCACCTGCTTGGAGCGGCTGCGGCGGCTCCTCGGCCAGAAGCGCGTTCCGCGGCCTCCGGCGAGGATCAATGCGTAATCGTGCTGGCTCATTGTGTCTGGATTTCGTGGCCACGGAGGAAAAGGAAGGTCCGCTTCCACCTGGTTTTCGTGAAGAAGTTCGTCACAAGGTCGAGCAGGTGGTCAATGGATATGTAGTTGGGATCCGTCAGGCGCTCGGTTGTGGTTTCGTAAGACCACCAAACCACCAGCGGCTTACCCACGATGTTTTCCCTTGGAACGAAACCCCAGTATCTCGAGTCGGAGGAATTGTCGCGATTATCGCCCATGACGAAATACTGTCCTGGCGGCACGACGATCTCCCCTCCCTTCTGGTTCTCGCCCAACATGGTGACCGCGGGGTCGAAGACGAACGTGTTCGGGGGTGAAGGGAAGTTGTCGCGATAGGAATCGACGATCGGACTTTTGTGAACGGCGTAGGGTTCAACCGCCTTCCGGCCGTTCAGATAAAGCTCTTTGTTGACGACCTTGATGCGATCGCCGGGCAGCCCGATGAGCCGTTTGATGTAGTTCTCTTTGGGGTTGACGGGGTAGCGGAAGACGACGATGTCGCCGCGCTTCAGCGGCGTGTAAGGCAGAATGTGTTTGCTGAACGCGCCGGAAGGCGAGTAGGAGAGTTTATCCACGATCATGTGATCGCCGATCAGCACCGTGTCCTCCATCGAACCCGATGGAACGATAAAGGACTGGAGAAGCGTGGTCCAGCCGAACAGCAGCAGCAGGAACGTGGTGGTCCATTCGACGATGAAGGTGAGGATTTCGGCCGTGCGGTCCTTGCCTGCCTTTTTCGGCGGCGGCGCCGGCGAGGCCGCGGGCTTCTGCTTGCGCTTGAGTTTCATGTTTAGAGTGGATAGCCCCGAATCAGATGGAACGTGCGGCTCCAGCGCGTCTTCCTGAAAAAGTTCACCGCCAGATCCTTCATATGTTCCAGGTCGACGCCGGACGAGATCAGACGATGCGTTTCCGTCTCATAGGACCAATAGATGACCAGCGGTTTCCCCACGATGTGGTCTCGGGGAACGAAACCCCAGTACCTTGAATCGAGAGAAAAATCACGATTGTCGCCCATGGCGAAATAGGAGTCCGGCGGAACCACCACTTCATCGCGCTCCAGGTGGCTGTCGAGCATCTCGAGCCCGCGGGGACGCACGTCGCCGGGGGGCGAGTCGGGGAAGTTGTCGCGATACGGAATGAGGAAATCCTGCTTGTGGAACTTGTAAGGCTCCTCGACCGGACGGCCGTTGAGGATCAGTTGCTTGTTGACGATGCGGACCCGGTCTCCGGGGATGCCCACAACCCGTTTCACGAAGGTCTGGCGGACATCCTCGGGATAGCGGAACACGATGATGTCGCCGCGCTGGATGGGCGTGTATGGCAGCAGATGCCGGCTCAGGAAACCCGGCGGCGCGTAGGCGAGTTTGTCCACCAGGAGGTGATCGCCGATCAGAAGATTATCCTCCATGGAGCCGGTCGGGATCACGAAAGCCTGCACGAGTGTGGTTGTCCCGAACAGGAGCAGCAGGATCGTGACCGTCCATTCGGCGATGGCGCCACGAGGCGTGTCTGCGGACGCCATACTCGCGCCGTCGGTTGCCAGGGCCTTGAAAAGCTGAACGATTCGGTCTTTCCACACTCCCGTTATTGTAACGGAGTCCGCCCCCGCCCCTGCCCCAACCGGGTCAAGGCCGCCGCGCGGGAGCCATGACCCGCACATCGAGCGTCTCGCTCACGGAGGTGTGCTCCGTCTGCGGCACCTCAAGCCGGAAGTGGACCTCGGTCGAGGCGTGTTTGTAAAGGATCCCCCCTCTGGAGATGTCCTCCCGAGTGATCTCGACGGTCTTCGTATTGTTCCCGTCCTGGATGTGCAGCACTGCCGACGAGGCGTTGCGGAAAGCCGGGAGACCGCTGTTCCACTTCAAATGAAGGCTTTCGCCGAACTCGACGACTGTCAGTTCCAACGAGTACGGGTCGGTTTGCTGCTCCACCGCTTTCTGCGTCCGCGAGACGCTGAGGGCGATCTGAAAGCCGAGCACGATCCCGAGCAGGAGAAAGATGAAAGAGAGCGGGATCCAGACCCAACTGCCATGGACCCGTGAAGGCTTGGCCTCCGAAAAGAGCGGCACATCGGGAATCGGAATCGGCTCGTACCGGGATGGATGGGCGGGAGCGATCAGAGAGGTTGGAGGCGCTGGGTTTGAGACTTCGGCGCGGGGGGGATCCGGCGGCGCGGCGGCTTGGGGAACCCCCTCTGCGGGGAGCGGCTCCGCCTCGATCCTCTTTTTGCGGACCCGCTTCCCCCCGCCAAGCGAGCTCCGCCTGAAGGGAAACACGGGAGAGGGGGCCGCCTCAGCCCAACCGCCGCCGGGCCGGTGGAAGAAGGCCGCCTCGCTGACTCTGGTCGGGTAAGGCTTCACCATCAGGCAAAGCCCGGGACCGGACTGGAAGAACCGGTCGAGCAGCCGAAGGTCGTCTTCGGAAAGCTGGAACGATTCGCGCGTGTTGCTCCGGAAAAAACCAACTACGGAGATCGATTCATCCGCGCCGCCGGGAGAGTTGAGGGCCTCCTGCAAATTCAGGAGTTCGTCCTCTTCGAGGATGTAGGAAGGCCCCCTGCGGTGCTTGCAGGGGATCGGCCGGAAGCCGGCAATCTCCACGACGCCGGAATCGGAATCCGCCTTGCCCAGGAGGATCCCGCCAACTTCCGCTCCCCTCCTCGGGATGGCTCCAAAGCCTCGCATGACCTCGAAGTTCAAATCGTCGATGAAGTCGAAATGGAGGCGCACGCGAACCGGGCAGGACGGATCGCTCCACTCATGGTAGACGGGGAGGCCCGTCTCGGGGCCAGGTTCTCCGGGTTCGGTTGGGGTCAGGAGATTCTCTTCCGGTTTCATCGAGCTGATCGGATTGCAGAGCCAAACGCCCTCTTGAGTTTATCCTAAGGGTTCCGGCCCGCGGCCGGCTCTGAAAAGTTCGAAACAGAAGACATGGCTGGACAGCTCTACATCGTCGCGACTCCGATCGGCAACCTGGCCGACATGTCTCATCGCGCCGTGGCGACGCTGAGCGCCGTCTCAATCATCGCCTGCGAGGATACGCGGCAAACGCGAAAACTGCTCGACCATTATGGAATCGCAACGCCGCTGGTCAGCTACCACGAGCATAACGAGCAGGCCCGGGCCGCCGAACTGCTTCTGCGAATCCAGCAAGGCGACCACGTGGCTCTGGTCTCGGACGCCGGAACGCCATTGATCTCGGACCCCGGATATCGCATCGTTCAAGCCGCTGTGGACGCCGGCATCCCGGTGGTGCCAATTCCAGGGCCTTGCGCGGCGATCGCCGCCTTGTCGGCCTCCGGCATGGCCACCGGCTCATTCCTTTTCGGCGGGTTTCTTCCCCGCAAGACCGCTGAGCGCCGCCGGCGCCTGGAGCGCGGATTGGCCGACCCCCAGATTGTGCTGATCTTCTATGAGTCTCCTCACCGGATTCTCGAGAGCCTGGAAGACATTGAGGCCGTCCTGTTCGACCCGCCTGTCGCGGCCGCGCGCGAGTTGACCAAGGTCCACGAGGAGTTCATCCGGGGCAAGGCGAGCCAGGTCCGAAAGCTATTGGAGAGCAGGCCGAAGACGCTCGGTGAGTTCACCATCATCATCGGGAGGCGCGAACTGCGAGGCGCGCCCGCAGGGGATCCCGCCGGTGAAGTCCGCGCCCTGGTGGAAGCGGGGCACGACAGGATGGAGGCGATTAAGAGCGTCGCGCGAAGCCGGGGCATCCCCAAGCGGGAACTTTACAAGAACCTGGAAAACAAATAGTTATGTTAACTTTCGGGCCCCCAAATGGCCTTCACGGCTTGGGCGGCCTCGCGCACCCGCTCCGACTCCTCAACTCCACTGGAGAGAAACGCGATTGCTTCCACCAGCCAGACGGCTAAGGCCGGGTGCGTCAGGCTGTAGAAAACCCGGCGGCCCTCCCGGCGCTCCCGGACAAGGCGGTGCGCCCGGAGAACAGCCAGGTTCTGAGAAACGGCAGAGTGACTGATGCCCAGAATCTGTTGAATCGAATTGACATCCAGTTCGACTGTGCGGAGTTCTTCAACGATTCTGATGCGATGAGGATGCGAGAGGGCGCCCAGCAAGTGGGACAGTTCCTTGGCAATGATTGCGCGCTGCGGGATGGTTGCGACTCCCTTCCTTCTGCATTGATTATGCTCGGTGCTGGCGGAAGATGCAAATATTGCAATATATACAGGAATCTGGAAGCCTGCCGCCGTGGGGCAGCATCACTCCTACGGTGGGAGGACAATTGAACAAGGAGCGAGCGAGAAGGAAACGATGAGCGGCCTGCATTCCAGCGCGGAGACGCCCGGGCGCCGGAGCGAAGAGCACCTGTATCATCACGTGCACCCGTGGGAGCGCCTGAAAGATCTCCTGCGCGTTGAATCGAACGAGCTATGGGTGGCGGTGCTCTACTCGATCGCGATCGGATTAGTGTCGCTGGTGCTTCCCGTCGCGGTTCAGGCGCTGGTGAACAGCGTGGCGTTCGGCACGGTTCTGCAGCCGATCGCGGTGCTGACAGCGCTGGTTTTTCTGGCGCTTTGTTTTTCGACGGTGCTGACCGCCTACCGCCACTGGGTGGTTGAGCTGATCCAGCGGCGGATGTTCGTGCGGATGGCGGGGGACGCCACGGCCAAACTCGTGAACGTCGATCCGCAGGGGTTCGACCGGTATCACGGCCCGGAACTGGTGAACCGGTTTCTCGATGTGGCGACGATTCAAAAAGCCAGCGCGGGGCTGCTCGTCGACGGGCTGTCAGTGTTGACGCAGACCGTGATCGGCATGGTGCTTCTCGCCGTCTACCATCCCTGGCTGCTGGCTTTCGACGTGCTGCTGTTCGTCTCGATTCTCGTCGTGGTTTTCCCGATGGGGCGGGGCGCGATTCCCACGTCGGTGAAGGAGTCGAAGGCCAAGTACGCCGTTGTGGCCTGGCTTGAAGAGCTGGCGCGGCACCAGGTGAGCTTCAAGACGCGAGTGGGCGGACGATTGGCGGCGGAGAGGACAAATCTCCTCGTGGTGGACTACCTCACCTACCGGTCGAAGCATTTCCGGATCTGGATGAGGCAGATTGTGGGCAGTTTCGCGCTGCAGGCGTTTGCCAGCGCGACCTTGCTGGGCGTCGGCGGCTGGCTGGTGGTCGAACGGCAGCTCACGCTGGGCCAGTTGGTGGCAGCGGAACTGGTGGTTGCGCTGGTCGTCTCCAACTTCACAAAATTCGGGAAGCACCTGGAGAGTTTCTACGATTTGATGGCGGGCCTTGACAAGTTGGGCTATCTGACGGATCTGCCGGTCGAGCGCACGTCGGGAGAGCCGCTTCCTCCACGCGAGGGCCCCGCTGCCGTCCGCATCGCCGGCGCGAGCGTGATCAGCTCATCGAGGGGGATCCTGCTCCGAGACGTCGACATTGAATTCCCGGCGGGTTCCAAGACCGGGATCGTCGGCAATACCGGCTCCGGCAAGAGCACGCTCCTTGACCTGATCTACGGGCTGCGCGTGCCGCAGACAGGCTATATCGAATTCGACGGCAGGGACTACCGGGAGGTGCTGATCGGCGATCTCAGGGACCGCGTATCGCTCGTGAGGGAACCGGAGATCTTCGAGGCGTCTCTGTTCGAGAATCTGCGTCTCGGGCTGGACACCTGCGACTCCAGCTCGGCGCGCGCAGTCTTGAGCAAGGTTGGGTTGCTTGAGAACGTGCTTGAACTCCCCGACGGCCTGCACACGCCGCTCCAGACGGGGGGGCTTCCTTTGTCTCCGGGACAGCGGGTGCAGCTTGTGCTGGCGCGGGCTCTGCTGCGGCAGCCGAAGCTGCTGATTCTTGACGAGTCGCTGGATTGGCTGGACGACCTTCCGGAGCGCGAAATGCTGCTGGAGACTCTTTTCGACGCCGATGCGCCATGGACGCTGATCGTCGTGAGCCAAAGCCCGGATATTCTTTCCCGCTGCGACCGCATCTATGAAGTCAGGGACCGCAAAGTTCTGGAGGCGCATCTGCCCGGAGCGCTTGTCTAGGCCCGGACGGGAGGAGAAGGTGAAATGGCGCTGAACGGACATTCCAAACTCAACCCCGCGCTGGCCGGAGGCACGGCGGGTTATTTGCCGGCGATGGAACTCGTGGGCAGCCCGCACTCGGCCCGGCGGCTGGCTTTCGTGCTCTCCGTGATGATGGTGGCGTTCACCATCGCGATGATCTTCACCCCGTGGCAGCAGAGTGTTTCTGGGACCGGCAAAGTGAGCGCGCTGACGCCGGTTGAGCGGACTCAGTTCCTTGCCGCTCCGGTCGAGGGCCGCGTCATGAAGTGGCACGTCACGGAAGGCTCAAAGGTGAAGGCGGGTCAGCTTGTGGTCGAGTTGACCGATAACGACCCTCAGATCCTCGACCGGATTCGCGCCGAGCGCGCAGCGGTCGAGGAGCGCCGTTTGAACGCCGAAGGCCGGGTCCGGGCTCACGAAGACCGGCTTGGCCGGCTCGAAGAATCGCGAACGAACGCAATCAGCGCCGCGCAGAATCGCGTTCAGATGGCGAATGACCGCATCACGCAGGCGGTCCAGGGGCTGACGGCCGCGGAAGCGCGAATGGAGGCGGCCAGGTTCAATCTCAACCGGCAGCGGGACCTGGTCAAGATAGGAACCACCAGCCAGCGCAACGTCGAGTTGGCGCAGATGGATATGGCCACCGCCGACGCGGAAGTGGCCCGGGCGAAAGCGGCGCTCAACGCCGCGCGTAACGAGAGGCTGGCGCTGGACGACGACCTGAAGAAGATCACCGCTGACGCTTACGCCGCCATCGAGGGCGAACGGGCCACGCTCAACTCTGCTCGCGCCGAGATCGCCAACATCAGCGCGGAAATTCAGAGGCTCGACACGCGGATGGCCAGGCAGCAGACGCTCACCATTACCGCCCCGCGCGACGGGACCGTCGTCAGGCTGCTGGCGCAGCCGAACTCGGAACTGCTGAAGGGAGGCGATCCGGTAGCGATGTTCGTCCCGGACGCCTACGAGCCGACGGTTGAGCTTTATCTCAACGGCATGGATATGCCGCTCGTCAAGCCGGGCGACCCGGTGCGTCTGCAGTTCAACGGCTGGCCGGCGATTCAGTTCGTCGGGTGGCCGTCGGTCGCCGTGGGCACCTTCGGCGGGAAGGTTCAACTCGTCGACGCGACCGAGACTAACGGCGGCAGTTTCCGGATTCTGGTCGTTCCCGATCCGAAGGACGACCCATGGCCATCGGCGAATTACCTGCGGCAGGGCGTCCAAGCCAAGGGCTGGGTTCTGCTTCGTGTCGTCCCGCTGGGATGGGAACTGTGGCGGCGGTTCAACGGGTTCCCGCCGGTGATCGCGGAGAATGAACCCGGCGCCGCGGGCGCCAAGGAAAAGGTCCAGGGTAAGAAGGACAAAACCTAGTCATGCGACGATTGTTTTTGCACGCCGCGCTGGTGGCTTTCAGCGCGCACTGTCAAACTCTGCCTCCACCCAAGATCGAACCCCGCTCATGGCTCACGCTGCAGCAGGTTCTCGCAAGCGTTGAGAAGCACTATCCTCCGCTGCTGGCCGCCGTTCAGGACAAGGTCATCGCGAGCGCCGACGTGCTGATCGCCGAAGGCAGGTTCGACCTCTCGATGAAAGCGGGCTGGGAAGGCGACTATCTGGGCTTTTATGAGAATCAGGTATTCAAGAGCGCGCTTGAGCAGCCAACGCAGTTTCAGGGCATGACCTTCTTCGGCGGCTACAACATCGGCCGGGGCTCGTTTGCGCCCTACGACGGAAAGAACCAGACGGACGAAGGAGGCGAGTACCGCGCCGGCTTCAGAGCCCCTCTTTTCCGGGACAGGCCGATCGATCCGCGGCGCGCCGACCTGCAGAAAGCGCTCATCGGCAGGCGGATCGCCGATCTTGGCGTGGATCAGCAGCGTCTGCTGATCCTGCAGCTTGCGACACGCCGCTACTATGACTGGGTGGCCGCCGGCCGGCGGTACCAGATCGCCCGCGATGTGCTGCAGGTGGCGGAAACGCGAGACAAGCAGCTCCGGGCGACCGCCGACGCCGGCCAGATTCCATCCATCGACGTGACCGACAATATGCGCGCCATTTTTACGCGCCGGGGGCAGGTTGTTGAGGGGCAGCGCGGGCTGCAATTGTCGGCCATCGAGCTCTCGCTTTTTTTCCGCGACGACCGCGGCGAACCGGTGCTGCCGACCGAGTCGATGCTGCCTCCCGATTTCCCCTCGATCAGCGAAATCACTCCGCAGCGCATGATGGAAGACATCCAGCTCGCCCTGCAGCGCCGGCCTGAGATCCAGCGGTTCGCCGCGCAGCGATCGCAGGTTGAGGTGGACCGCCGGCTGGCGGAGAATCAGCGTCAACCGAACATCGATTTCACCCTGGCGTACACCCGGCTGCTGGGCGACCGCGTCGTCCGCCGCGGTCCGGACGACCTGATCGCATCGCTCAATTTCGATCTGCCGTTTCAGCGGCGCGCCGCCAAAGGCCGTAACGCCTCGGCGCTGGCCCGGATCGAGCAGTTCGACCAGCGGGAGCGGTTCGCGCGAGACCAGGTCACCGCGGAAGTGCGAGACGCCTATTCCGCGCTTGTGGCCGCCTACGAGAGGGCCCGGCTGCTCAGGCAGGAGGTGGAGGTGACGCAACAACTCGAACTGGCCGAGCGGCAGAAGTTCCAACTCGGGGACGGAACGCTCTTCCTGGTGAACTTGCGCGAACAGGCCACCTTCGACACGGCAGTGCGCGAGGTATCGGCGGTGAACGAGTACTTCCGCGCGCTGGCTTTGTACGAGTTTGCGATCGCAGAGGCCATCAGCTCCCGGCCGAAGGCCACCGGCGGCCCGACCCCTTAAAGCAGAGTCTTCAAATCGGTCCAGGGGATGTTCTGGCTTTCGGCTACAGCCGGGTAGACGCAATTCCCCTTGTAGGTGTTGACGCCCAGCGCCAGCGCCGGGTTGGCCGCGATGGCCTTCTCCGGGCCCGCGTTCGCCAACTGCATCAGATACGTGAATGTCGCGTTGGTAAGGCCGTATGTCGAAGTGTGAGGCACCGCCGCCGGCATGTTCGACACGCAGTAGTGAAGCACGTTGTCGACGAAATAGACGGGGTCTGTGTGAGTGGTGGCGTGCGAGGTTTCGCAGCAGCCGCCCTGGTCGATCGCCACGTCGACGATCACCGACCCGCGTTTCATGACCGACAGCATGTCGCGCTTGACGAGTCTCGGGGCTGCGGCGCCGGGAATCAGGACTGCGCCGATGACAAGATCGGCAAGGCGCAGACTCTCGCGGACGGTCCAATCGTTGGAAGCGAGGGTAGTGACCTGGCCGTTATAGATGTCGTCCAGATCGCGGAGGCGCTGCAGGTTTCTGTCGATGATCGTCACATCGGCTCCCATGCCGTGGGCGATTTTGGCGGCGTTGTGGCCGACGATTCCTCCTCCGAGGACGACGACATTGGCCGGCGCGACTCCGGGGATGCCGCCGAGCAGCACGCCGCGGCCGCCGTTAGGAGCTTCGAGGTATTGCGCGCCGATCTGAACCGACATGCGGCCGGCGACTTCGCTCATCGGCGTCAGCAACGGCAGCGAGCCGTCCTTTTCCTGGATCGTCTCGTAGGCGATGGCCGTCACCTTCGACTCCATCAGCTTCTGTGTCAGTTCAGGAAGCGGGGCCAGGTGAAGATACGTGAACAGCGTCAGCCCGGGCCGGAAATAGACGTACTCGGAAGGCTGAGGCTCCTTCACTTTGACGACGATCTCGGCGGCGTTCCAGACATCCGCCGCAGAGGCGGCGATTCGCGCGCCCGCCTGTTCGTATTCTTCATCGGAGATGGAGCTGAGCGATCCGGCTCTTGATTGAACGATCACCTGATGCCCGGCCTCGACGAGCGCTGTTACGCCGTGCGGCACGAGCCCTACTCGCGATTCATGGTCCTTTACTTCGCGGGCTACGCCAATGATCATGGTTTGAGTCCTTTTACTGTGGCTTTGATTCAGGAGCGGCTGCCGCCGCCGGCGCCCCCGTCGCCGCCGGTTGGCGGTTGGGGCCCAACCCCAGGGCGATCAGCGTGAGAGAATCCAGCTTGCCGAGCCCGGAGAGGTTCTCGATCTTGTTGTCCTCTTGAAATCGCTTCAGCGCGCCGGCCGTCTGGGGGTCCCACGACCCTGTGACCTCAACAGGGTATCCGCGCGCGGTGAGCGCTTCCTGGATCTCCCTGATCCTGGCTGGATCGGGCGTCTGCTGAGTGGGGGGCCGTTTCTTCCTCTTCGCTGACGGCTGCGACTTCGATTTCGAGCTCTTGGGCGCGGTTTTCGAATTCTTGGACGATTTGGCTGAGGTTGCGGGTTTGGCGCTTTTCTGCGCCGCGGTTCCAAAAAGAATACCGGCGCAGATGACTGTTGCCAGGACGGTCCGCGCCGGCTTCACGATTAGTAGTCTAACAACACTTGGGAGTGGAAACTCACCCCGCCAGGATCACTTGGGCATTGTGCCGCTCAGATAGACGCTGGCCCATTGGGGCTGTCCGTTCCGGCGCACCCCGGAGGCGCGCATGACCCTGAAGGCGACAGTGTCGCCCGGTTTCAACTTCGCCTGAATCGACTTAACGTCTTCGAAGGTGGAGACAGGCTGCCGGTTAATGCTCAGGATCACGTCGCGGGCCCGCATGCCGATATCCTCGGCAAAAGAGCCTTCTTCGACGGTAGTGACCATCACACCTCCAGCGGTATCGAGTTCCATATCCTTCCGCTGTTCCTCGGTGAGCGGCCGGATGCCGATGCCGAATCTGGCCGAACTCTGGCCAGCGCCTTCAGGGTCGACCATCTCCGGCCTGTTCCGGGCGAACTGCGGTTCGTCACTGAAGACTTTGTCACGCTCCTCGATGATCACCTTTTTGTCCATCTTCTGGCCGCGGCGGTCAAGGGTGATGGTGATCTCCGTGCCGGCCGGCATGTCGGAGACGCGGTTGACGAGATCATCGCCATCCTTGATGGGCTTCCCATTGAGCGCCAGCAGGATGTCCTCGCTCTTCAATCCGGCTTTGTCCGCCGGCCCGCCCGGCTTGACGGAGTCGATGATGACTCCATTCTTGAAGCCGTCGGCTTTCAGGATGTCTTCCATCCCCTGGCGCGGAAAACGGATTCCGATGGAGCCTCGCGATACACGGCCGGTCTGAATGATCTGGTTGTAAACCTTGGCGGCCATGTTCATAGGCAGCGCGAACCCGATCCCCTGATTCGCGCCGGAACTTGTGGCGATCATCGTATTGATGCCGATCACCTCGCCGTTGATATTCACCAGCGGCCCGCCGGAATTGCCCGGGTTGATGGCCGCGTCGGTCTGAATGAAGCGCTGGAACTGGGCGGCGATATCCCGTCCGGTGGCGCTCACGATACCTGCCGTGACAGTGGTTTCGAGGCCGAACGGCGCGCCGATGGCGACAGACCAGTCGCCAGGCTGCACGCTGTCGGAGTTAGCGATTTTTACGGGCGGCAAAGCTTTATTCGCGTCGATCTTGAGGACCG
The DNA here is from genome assembly GCA_964461075.1 of uncultured Solibacteraceae bacterium. Taxonomy (GTDB): domain Bacteria; phylum Acidobacteriota; class Terriglobia; order Bryobacterales; family Bryobacteraceae; genus JACADU01. The sequence goes on from CAYWST010000024.1 coordinate 20,807, forward strand.
CGACGTCTGTCTCCGGGTCCGAACCGATGAGCTTCGCGGTGTATTCAGTCCGTTCGCCGAACAGCTTCACCTTGATTTTGTCGGCGCCGTCGACCACATGCATGTTGGTGAGGATGTAGCCATTCTTGTCGACGATGAAACCGGAGCCCGATCCTTCTCTCCGGCGCGGAGGCTCGTTGCCAAAGGGCAGCCCGAAGCCGCGGAAGGGGTTGAAGCCCTCCTCGTCGTCCTCGGCCTGAGGCCGGCGGCGGTTGGAAGTCTGCTGCTTCCGGGCCACGGTTTCGGTGGTGATGTAAACCACCGAAGGCTCAAGCATTTTGGCGATCTTGGTGAACTCGTTTTCCATCTTCTTGACCGGAGGAATGGTCAAGGGGGTTGCATCCGGCGCTGCGGACTGCCCGCGAGCGGCGCTCACGCCGGTGGTCAGGATCGTCCCCAGCAGGATCGTAATCGCAGCCGTCAATCCAAGAAGGCTGACCGAAAACAGCTTCTGCCGGCGTAGTTTGCTCAACCAGAACATCACTTCTTCACGCATTTCCAATACCCCTAATGCAGTTGATGACCGTCCGGGGGCGCCGGTTTCATCTCTACCAATACGATACCCGACAGGATTAGCCCCGCGCCTGCCAGGCTCATGGCGGTCCAATGCTCTCCGGCCCATCTCCAGGCCGCGAGACCGGCGAAGACCGGTTCTGTCGCGAAGATGAGAGCGGCCCTTGTCGCGCTCGTCCGCCGCTGCGCCCAGGTGTAGATGAGGAAACACAGCGAGGTGGCCAGAACCGCGGTCACCAGGAGGGCCCAGGCAAGAGCAGCCGACCAGACGATTCGCGGCTCCTCGAAGGGCGCGATAGCGGCCCACGAGAAGAAGGCCACTCCGCCAATCTGAAACAGCGAAAGTCTTTCGGAACTCATCTTTCTCGAATAGTGGGCCACCGCGAGAATGTGCGCCGCAAAGGCGAAGGCGCAGCCCAGGGTCAGGATGTCGCCCCAGGCGAGGTCGAGCCCATCGATTCGCCAGCCCCCGCCGGCTGAGGTCATCAGCGCCGTCCCGGCCAGAGCCAGGAAAGCGCCCCAGAACTCGCGGCGTTGCGGTCTACCTTGATTGACGAACGAAGACAACAAAGGTACCAGCACGATGTAGAGTCCGGTCAGGAATGCTGACCGGGAAGCGGAGGTGAGCCGGAGTCCGGCGGTCTGAAGGGCGTAGCCGAGAAAAAGGAAGGCGCTGCAAATCAATCCGCCCTTCCAGCCGTGGCGCCATCCGTTTGCCGTTCCGGAGAGCAGCCTTGGGCCAAGGAGGGCAAGGAGAATGACCGCAGCCAGGGAGAAGCGGAGGGCCAGGAACAGGAGCGTCGAGATGCCCGCCAGCGCTTCCTTGACGACGACGAAGGTGCTGGCCCAGATCAGGCTGACCAGCAGGAGGGCCAGGTCCGCGCGCGAAATCATGGACCGGTTTCGCATTCGTTGGCCAGGAGCAGGCAGAGCAGCAGCAGAACCCGCTTCAACCCAAGATCGCGGCCTTCCGGCGAATACCATTCCGAGGGGGTGTGCGCGCCCCCGCCCTGGCCGCCGGCCCCAATCGAAATGGCCGGCAGGCCCATCCAGAGGGGGATGTTGGCGTCCGTGGAGGCGCAATCCAGTTGGGAGCGAATGGCCAGATGCGCGTCGACAGCACGGATGAACCGGAGGATGGGAGCGCCCTCCAGGAGCCGGCCGCCGGGGCGCCAGCCCGTTTCTTTCAGTTTTCCGGTGACGCGGCCCGAGACGGCGCGTTCGTTTTCGGCCAACAGAGCGCGCTCGAGAGTCGAGGCGAGCAGCGTAGAGAGGGCGTCGAGGTCCGGCGGGTGCTCGGCGCGGAGATCGACCTTGACCCGGGCCTGCGCCGGGATCGAGTTGACGGTGGAACCGCCTTCGATAATCCCGAAGTTGTAGCTGATCCGGCCGCGGCCCTCCCGTGGAGTTTCAGCGCAAGCGTCGGCGTACCAGGTGACGGCCCGGGCAATGGCGTGGATGGCGTTGGCGGTTCCGTGATCTGACCAGGAATGACCGCCGGGGCCGCTGACGGCGATCTCATAGCGCCGGCAGGATAGCGCCTCCGCCGTGATGTGGTGGATGTCGGGGCCGTCCAGCACGACGAGCGAGCGCAGCCGGTCGGCCCAGGGCGACTGGCGGCAAAGGAACTTCATGCCGCTGAGGTTGCCTTCCCCTTCCTCGCCCACTGTGGCCGCCAGAAGCAGGCGCGCGCGGCCCCAGGCCGGGATCGGGTTTTCTGAGATGGCCCGCGCGAGGGCCAGCAGGCCGGCAAGGCCGGCCCCATTGTCGGAGACGCCGGGACCGCGAAACCGGTCATGAGATTCGATTCGAATCTCATCGGCCGATTTCGGCGCCAGAACGGTATCCAGGTGGGCCGTGACGGCGATGAGAGGAGCGTCCTTCGGCGTGCCGGGCAGGGTGGCGGTGACGTTGCCCGCGCGGTCCATTCTCGTCTCCCATCCCCAGCGTTCGATCTCGTGCGCGATCCACTCGGCTCTCATCTGCTCGAAGAAAGTGGGCGCGGGCACCCGGGTCACCGCAAGATGAATTTCGTCGATCCAGCGCCGCTCCCGCGTGAAGAACCTGGCAGCCTCGCGCACGGCGGTGAGCGCGCAAAGAGAGTCCAGGGATTCGATCCCCGGGGGCAGGCTGGGTTTCTGGCGGGTTTGCATGAGGGAGCGGGAGGGCAGAGACGATCCGCTCTTTCAAGTTTACCGCCAAGTAAAACCCGCTCGAATCTTGCCGATAGGGAAACTGGGGGCCGAGCCCATCTGAATGTTCGTCATTATCGGAATTGTCGTTGTTTTCGGGTCCATCATCGGAGGGTACCTCCTCGAGCACGGGAAACTGCTGGTCCTGTTTCAGCCGGCCGAACTGGTGATTATCGGCGGAGCGGCCCTGGGTACGGTTTTCATCGCCAACCCGTTGCATCTGATCGTGAAACTGGTGAAGGGCGTCCTCGGCACGCTGAAGGGATCGCCGTATACAAAGGCGGTGTATCTCGAAAACCTGAAGATGCTCAATGAGATCTTCCTGTATGCGAGAAAGAACGGGATGGCGAAGCTGGAAGCGGATCTCGACGAGCCGGACAAGAGCCAGTTGTTCTCAAACTACCCCAAGCTGCTGAAGAATCATCATGTTCTGAACTTCTTCTGCGACACGGTGCGGATGTCGATCAGCGGGGGCGTAACGCCGCTGGAGATGGACCAGTTGATGGAACTCGATCTGGAGGTGCAACACCATGAGCACAGCGAACCGGTCGCGTCGTTGACGACCGTGGCGGACGCACTGCCCGGGTTGGGGATCGTCGCGGCGGTGCTTGGGGTGGTGATCACGATGGGGGCGCTTGGGGGCCCGCCCGAGGAGATCGGCCACAAAGTGGCGGCGGCGCTCGTGGGCACATTCCTCGGGATCCTGCTTTGCTACGGATTGTTCGCCCCATTGGCCGGAGCAATGACCAAGCAGAACCAGGCGGAGCACGACTTTATGCAGTTTCTCCGGCAGGCGATCCTCGCCTTCGTCAAGGGGCAGGCTCCGTCACTGGCCATCGAATTCGCACGGCGCTCGATCCCCACGCACTTGAGGCCGTCGTTCAAGGAGATGGAAGCGGCCGTGAAGGGAGCGCCCAAGGGTTAAGATGAGCTCTCCGTCCGCGCCGCAGCCGATCATCATCGTCAGGAAGAAGAAGGGCCACCACGGCCATCACGGCGGGGCGTGGAAGGTGGCTTACGCCGATTTCGTGACCGCTATGATGGCGCTCTTTATCGTTCTATGGCTGCTATCGAGCGATGAGAAAGTGAAAAAGGCGGTGGGTGGCTACTTCCAGGATCCGACCGGCCAAGGCAAGCAGACGGGGACCACCATGGCCGGCGCCGGCGAAGGAATCGAGATCGCCAAGGATGACATGGACCAGTTGAAGCAGAAGCTTGAATCCGCGATGAAGGCCCTGCCTCAAATCGACCAGTTGAAGAAGAACGTGGAGATGACGATCACCAACGAAGGTCTTCGAATCGAGCTTCTCGAAAAGGAAGGAGGGCTGTTCTTCGAGAGCGGCAGCGCCAAACCAAGCGCCAAGGGCGAAGAACTTCTGCACCTTCTCTCCAGACAGCTTTCGCAGCTCCCCAATTCGCTGTTGATCGAAGGCCACACCGACGCCAAACCCTACGCCTCGACCAACGGCTACACGAACTGGGAGCTCTCGGCGGATCGCGCCAATACCGCGCGCCGCCTGCTGACAGAGTCGGGCATCCCGATCGAGCGAATCGGCCAGGTGCGAGGATTCGCAGACCGGCGATTAAGGGCCAAAGCCGATCCTTTCAATCCGGAAAACCGCCGGATTTCAGTCCTGGTCCAGTACCTGGAATCGGCTCCGCCCCCAACGGCCAAAGCCCACGCGAGATAATAAGGGGGAAAGGATTGCCGACCCAAGAATGTCTCTGGAGCAACATCCAGCCCTGTCCGCCGAGCGGATCGCGTTTCGCGAGAAGCTTGGATTGCGTTGCGTTCGTGAAGAAGAAGAAGGCCGCAACATCGAGATGCAGCCAAACGGGATCTATGGCTACACCGGCGCTCCGGCGAGCGATGAGATGCCGCTCTTCATCAAGCCTGTCTTTCGGTGTACGGAAGTGCATAAGCTGGCCTCGGGCGAAGTCTGCCTGCTGGGCTATGTGACCGCAAAAGAGGCCGAGGCGTTTGAGGCGGGAACGGAGCCGATCACGATCAATCTGTATCCCGATCCCTTTGGCGAGGCGGCGTCGCTGATCTCCGTGCCGCTTGATCGGGTGGACCGCCGCCGGCCGCCATCGCGCGATGAAGGCAATTCGATGATGGTTGAGATCGCTCCGGTTATGTGATCCCGAGCCGCTGCAACTCGCTGCGAAGACGCCGCGGACTCACCCAGCCCATCATCCGGCCGTCTCCCATGACTGCCGGGGCCAGTTGGCAATGGCCCATGCAGCGGCTTGTGCCCACTCTGACAGGGGCGGCCGCATGGCGGCATTGTTGATTCAATTCCGTCACCAGTTGATGGCTTCCGGCCTCCCGGCAGCTTTCACCGGTGCAGACGACGAAGACGTGCCTCTGCTGTGTCTGACCGCGCTCGCATGCCGGCGCCGCCACGCGAGCGGGACTTACATGACTTGCGGCGGATGCTGCTGCCATGTTCCCTCCCTGCGGCTTGTCTTCGGCTCGTACAGGCAAAACGGCTCCTCCTGGTGATAGTCGCCGCAGACGCCAAAAGCTCTCGCCCGGCAGCCCATACAAACCTGCTTAAATTCGCAGTACCCGCATTTGCCTTCCAGGTTGTCCAGGTTGCGAAGATCGGCGAAGAGTTCCGAATTCTCCCAAACGTCCTGGAATGATTGTCTTCGAAGGTTCCCAGCCTCCAGCGGAAGGTAACCGCAAGGCTGGATGGAGCCCTTGTGACTGATGAAACAGACGCCGCTGGCAGCCAGGCAGCCGCGCGTCATCTGGTTCAAAGCCGCCTGCGAGCCCGGATGTCCGCCTGCATGGCCGTGCCCATGCGGGCGCGGAGTCAACGCGGGGACCGATTCGCCCGCGCGCCTCGCCTCAGCGCGGCGCTGCCTGGCGACGCGATAGTACTGCGGGGCGCAGGTCGCCTTGAGCTCCATGCCGCTGTCGAGGCTCCGGTCATAGAACCAGTTCAGGATTCGTTCGGCGTCCTCCGCGCTGACCGATTGATCCTCGGCGATGGTCAGCCCGCAGCCCACCGGGACCAGGAGGAAGAGATGAAACGCATCTACTTTCAGCTTCTTGGCCAGTTCAATCATCTCCGGCAGTTGGTGGACGTTGTGTTTGGAGACCGTCGAGTTGATCTGCGTGGAGATGCCGAGTTCCTGCAGACATCTGATCCCCCGCAGAGCGGCGTCGAACGCGCCGTCGTGGCCTCGGAAGGAATCGTGCGTCGAGCGGTCCGAGCCGTCGAGACTGATGGCGACCCGGACGATGCCGGCATCCTTGATCCGTTCTGACATGGCCTCATCGACGAGGGTTCCATTGGTGGCGAGAGCAACGCGCAGGCCTTTGCGGACCGCGTGCTTTGCGATGTCGAAAACGTCGCGCCGCCAGAGTGGCTCGCCGCCGCTCAGCACCAGGATGAGCGGCGAATAAGCGGCGATTTCATCGACGATTCTGAGGCACTCCCGCGTTGAGAGGTCTTCAGGACTCATCAGGTCAGTGGCGCTGGCACGGCAATGGATGCAACGGAGATTGCAGCCGGTCGTCAGCTCCCAGAAAACCAGGCGGGGCTGATAGCCGCCTGGCTGAGACGATGGGCTGGTCATACGAAAGCGTATGCAATCGCCGAGCCACGATGCATTGCAGGCTAAGTGGCTGAATCGGCACGGCGGGGATGGGGTCAGGCGTGGGGGATTTCACTCAGTCGGCT
>CAYWST010000025.1:0-27075 GCA_964461075.1 uncultured Solibacteraceae bacterium
TGGCCGCCATTGCTGGAGGCGCACAATGAGCGGGGATCATCGTCACTCGCCGAAAGATCCTGTCTGCCTGGAGGTGTTCGCCAGGCTCTCGGAGTACATCGACGGGGAATTGCCGGAGGATGACTGCGCTGAGATTGAGCAGCACATTGCCGATTGCCCGCCGTGCATCGAGTTTTTGCGCAACCTCCGGCGCTCGGTGGCGGCTTCGCGCGAGGTGCAATCCGATCTTCGGCCCGGCCCGATCCCCACGGAGATTCAGGCGCGTCTTCGCGCCGCGTGGTCGCAAGCCCTCACGCGGCGCGATCATTGAGTTGAACGATTACCTGGCTGCCGCAAGATGGGCGACGAGATCCGTCATCTGCGCGGTGTCGAGCCGCGGCCACGCCTTGCCTTTCGACTGCACTTCTTTGAGCATGGAAGGGCCGTGCGTCCAAAGCGCCGAGACCATATCGAACGAATTCCCCGCCTTGGGCTGCTTACCTGAGACGTGGCAGCCGGAGCAGCCTTTCGTATCGAAAATCTTCGCCCCCCTGGCCGCGTTCCCCTGAGCGGAACCGGCCTGCAACGACCAAACGTAACCGGCGATCCGGGTCATCTCCTCGGGACGGAGCGGAACTTCCTGTTTCATTTGCCCGGCGTGATTCCACATGGCGGCCGCAAAATCCGCCGTGCTCGGGAATGCGGGCCGGCGATCCAGAGCTTTGTCGCCTGTGTGGCAGCCCTTGCAGCCCTTCGCTTCCAAAAGCATCTCCCCGGTCTCCGGAGACGCCGGGGAAAACCTGGCGGGCAGCCCGCGCAGCGGAGGCAGTGAGGACAGATAGAGAACGATGTCGTTCATCTCCGCGCCGCTCATCGAGGGAATCTTCATCTTCTTGGCCTCCATCGCGGCGCGCATCTTCGGCGCGTGATTCCACATGGAGCGTGCGAGCTCGATCGGGTCGTTGACCGACTCCCAATTGAGGACCGACGGGGCGCTGCCCTTATTACCGGCAGCCAGCGTATGGCACTCCGCGCAGCCTTTCGAGGCGAAAAGGCTCCGTCCGCGGCCCGCATCGCCAGGTTTCTCGAACGCCCTCGCTGCATAGAAAAAAGCGAACAGGTCAGCGGCGTCCGCCGCCGAGAGCTTGGGCGTTTGGATTCCTTCTTTACTCATGGACTCCCACATCTTCGGCGCATGGTTCCACATCAACGCGGCCATCGCCTCCGGCGACCAGCCCTTGCCGCCGAGTTTGCCTAGATCCGGCGCCGAGGAACCGCCTTCGCCCTTGATGCTGTGACAGGTGACGCATTTCTGCGTCTTGAACAGCTCCGCGCCCTTTTCTGCATGCCCCACTGGTATCGCCCCCGCGGCCAGCACGGGTAATAAGACAAAAGCGGCCGCCGTCACGGTGGCCGCTTTTTCGTTTGAGCTCATTCTATTGGTTTACATCAACAGACGGAAACCGGCAAGGATCATGTTGGCCCGGAACCCTTCATAGCTGTAGTACGGCTGGTTCAGCCCGAACCAGCGCCACTCTCCGAAAGCGTGGAGTTTCCGGACGATCGGTATCAGGACCTTCCCCTGCGGCTGATAGTAGCGGGAGGGGCGGCTGCCCGAGGTGGTCACAAAGGAGCCTCCCATGCTCAACGTCATCGGCGCCGGCAGCGCGGACGGTCGCGCGATGAAGTTGACATAGGTGTTGAAAGAATGAGCATTGTCGCGGTAAAGCGATTTGATCGTACGGAACCATGTCGCGTCCAGGTAATTGATATCGCTCATGATCGCCGAACGCGAGTAGTCGCCAATGAAGGCAAATCGCTTGGCCGAGGCCGGGGTCCACTGAAGGCTGGCTGAGATGGCCTGAGCGTGGTAGTTGTAATTGATGCCCTGGTCCGGGTTTTTGTTTTCGAGCCGGGAGAAGAGGGCGTTGAAGGTCAGGTCATTGCGCAGGACGAAGCGGCCCTGGATTCTGTACTTCCGAGTATCCATCAGGCCAGTGCGGTAGTAGGTCTTCACGCCGTCGCCGATTTCGTAGTCGCCATTTACGGTCAGTTTGCCGGCGGCGCGGAACTGGAGGCCGATCAGGCCGACGCGCCGTTCGAGTTCACCGCGCTCGTACGGCTCGCGTGCAAGGAAGCCGCTCCGCATGAGGCTTTCGCCCCATTCGTTGCGGAACCCGCCGCGCACCATAAAGTTCTTTGAGACATCGAAGAGGGCTTCGATCTGGTTGCGGTGGCGGGTCGCCTCGAAGCGGTCGGTGACGTTCGCCGTCGAGGATATCTGCTGAACCCCGGCGGCGTTGAACAGAACGGAGGTCATGACAGCGTTCGAGTCGGTGTACATCCTGTCGGACTCGAAGATCTCGCGCACCCGCAAACGGGAGAACGGACGTGCCTCGGCGCTGCCCGACCACGAGGTGCGGGGCATGGTCGCATTCCCATAGAACGTGTCGGCGTTGCGCGAGTAGATCATCGCCTGGTAGGCGATATTCCCGATGAGATCCTCACTGAACTTGGACATGGTCTCGGGTTTCGAGTACATCACATTGCCGGCGAGGTCCAGCCAGTTCCAGGGGTTGGCGGTCAACGCGGCGCGCGAGAAGATGCCGTTGCTCCGCGTGTGATAGAGCTGCGCGCCGTCGGAGAGGAAAAGCTGCTGTCCGAGGTAGGGGAACTGGCGATTGCCGTTGACCCGCTGAGTGGAGGTGACGGACTGATCGTCCTTAAAGGCGATCTGGCCGCCTTCCACCGTAGCGTGCCAGCGGTTCCACTCCAGGCGGACGCCGCCGAGATAGCGGTCCTGTCCCCAGCGAACGAGGTTCCGCAGGGGGTATTCATTGGACTGTTCGACAAGCGTGGTGATGCCGTTTCCATAGTCGGTGTTGCGCTCGTAGCCCACATAGGGAATGACGCGCGTGCCGGGAAACAGCTCAAGAATCGTGTCGAGGTTTCGGACCGTGGTGTCGTACGCCCGCTGGTTGAGGCTGAACTGCGTCCCGGCGCCGGGGTTGGCGAACGAAGGGAGGTAGTTGAAGTAGGCGATATTGGAGTACCGTCCTGCAAAGCGATACTTCCCCCGCTTGAGCATGTCGAAACGGGCGGTGTTGTAAGGATCGCCGCCCCAGTTGTTGGCGTTGAGGAGAAGACTGTCGAAAAGAACGGAGTTCGAAGGCTCATAGCGGATGTCGGCGCCGACGAGGCGCAGGCCGCTGCCGAGGTTGACGATGCTGCGATAGGTGTTGAAATCGCCGCCCACTGCGTAGCGCCAGCGGGCGCCGAGATCGATGGACCCCGACAACTCCTGCTCGGCGGCGGGAGCGGGGGACTCATCCTTGATCGCGGCGTCCTGCGCCAGAAGCGCGAACGGCAGGATTGAGGCGAGCCAGAGTTTCATCGGAACAACCCCCTGCTGGCGTTGGAGCCGTGCACCTTCTGGTGGCAGATGGTGCAGTTCCGGTAACGCGGGTTGGACAGGTCGTGGAACGCAGGCGGGATGCCGCCGAGCGATCCGCTTCGCGTGCCGGATTGGATGTTGCTATGGCATTCGAGGCAGAGCGGTGCGACTTCGTGCCGCGTCAACATCCGTGGATTGACCGAGCCATGCGGCTCATGGCAGATGGTGCAGGGCTCGTTCTTGACGGGAGCGTGCTCGTAAATGAACGGGCCACGATAGTTGGAGTGGCACTTCAGGCAGCCTGGATCGCTCGCATTGGCGAGCCGCAGATTCCTGTTGAGGAAACTGGCGTGGGGATTGTGGCAGCCCGTGCAGGCCATCGCGCCCTCGGGAAGGGGGTGACGGTGCGGCTTGTTGAAAGAGGCCATTGAATTCACGTGGCAGCCGGCGCAGTTCTTGTTGATGCCGGCGGCCGTGCGGAACTGAACGGCGGAGCTTTCCTCGCCGGTCTTGTGCACGGTGTGGCAACCGGTGCAGGCGACGGCGTTGCGGGCATGGCCGCTTTGAAGGCGGCCCACCTGTGTCACCTGATTCTTGTGGCAGTTCAGACACATCGCGTCGACCGCCGCGGGTGACATCAGTTTCGGACTCAGGATGTCCTTCGCCTCGTTGGTCTCGGCATGCACAGAGCCCGGTCCGTGACAGGATTCGCAGGCCTTCCCGTCCCAACCACGCTTTTTGTTGGTTTCGAGGACGACGTGCGCGTTCTTCTTGAATCCGGTATGGATCTCTTCGTGGCAGCCCGCGCAGGATTCGGATCCGACGAGTTCCTTCTTCTTGGGAGGTTCCGCCGCCGGTTTCGCCTTGTCCTGCGCCGTGCCGCCAGCGGCGGCCACGAGGGCCGCCGCCAGCAGAATAAGCGTCGGTTTGATCATCGAGGTTCCTTTAGCCCTGGGAAATTCGGGGCCGGCGCCAGGCTCACTGAGCGTGAGACCGGGCCACCGAGAATTCGCTGTTCGCGCCGTGGCATGCGCCGCAGCTTTCGCCCAGCGCAGTCGTATTGGCCAGCGCATGAGAAGCCGCATCTCTGCTGGTGTGGCAGCCAAGACAGGCGCCCGTCGTCAGGTAGGTCGGGTTGAAGTACCCGCGCGGGTCGGTGACCTTCGCGACGCCAGCCGCCGGAACCGCGGTGTGCGAGTTGTTCACGTGGCAGGTGGAGCAGTTGGCCAGCGTCGTCGGATATCCGATGTGGTTGTAGTTGTGCGGCGTGTTGCCGAAACCATAGATGGTGTAATCGCGCTGCTGCGCCGTGCCGGCGTGGATGCGGTGGATCATCAGCGCGAAGTTGACACTTTCCGGCGGCTGATTATTGGCCGGACGGCGGGCGGTGTCAGTTTCCAGCGGATTGTGGCAGAGGATGCACTGTTCAACCTGGTTCCTGTTTTCGCCGTGGAGCACCAGATTCGAGTGGCAGTTATTGCAGACCGCCGTCGTCACAATCGTGCGGCGGGGAGCGACCCGGCTGCCGTCGACCGGGAAATTGATGACCTTGTTGTCCGCGCCGTATTGAATGTCGCGCTGGCTGGGCGTGCCTGCTAATACAGTCTCGACTCGTCGAGCCTCGATGCCGACAGTGAAGGTTCCCTTGGCGTCAGCGGGGATTGTGTTCACGAAGGTGTACTTGTAGGTGTCGCCCGACAGGCTGATTTCGGCGCCGGCGGCCTTCGGGTCCTCGGAGATGTAGCCGCGGGAAGTGGGCGAGACGTAGTCTGTCGTCGGACCTGACAGAACCAGCGCCACCCGGTTGATCTGCGCCAGCGGAATCACGTTGCCCTTGTCGTCCTTGATCTTGAAATAGACGATCAGGCGCCCGCCGGGGCGGCCGTTTTCGACGCTTACCAGTTCGGCGTTGATCCCGCTGAGCAGGCTCGAATCGCGCGGGGTCACGTGAGCGCCCTTGACGGAAATATCGAAGTCGATTTCACCCTCCGGACGGTGGCAGCGCGAGCAGGCGCTGTCGTCCGGTTGCGGCAGGTTGAGGTGGCCCTTGCCCGTGGCCCAGTCGATGTTATCGTGGCAGGATCCGCAGGCCGCCCGGTTCGGATTCTCAAGGTAGGCGGTCGCCTGCTTCGGCCCGGGCTGGTGGCAGGCCCCGCAGTTGTTCGCGCCCGAAGGAATCAGGATCTTCGAATAGTCGTGGACCGACTGCCCAAACCCGATCACCACATACTTGCCTCCCGCCTGCACGCTCGGCAGCGCCGCCGCCGCGTGAATCTTATGAGTCAGCACGGGCATATCCATTGTGTTGCCCGTGTCGGGGTCGACGGTCTGCGGCGTATGGCAAAGGTTGCACAGTTCCATGGTCTTTCGGGATCCGCCGTGGAGGCCGAGCGATACGTGGCAGCGGTTACAGGTCGCCGTCGCGATCTGGTCGCGCACCACCGTCACCGCCGCTCCGCTCGGCACGAAGTTGTAGACGTCGTCGTCGTACTGCGTCCCCATGTCGAACTCGGTGAGGTTCCGGCTTCCGTAGATGCCGATCGAATGGGTCGCATTACGGTCGTAATTCGCCGGAAGCTTTTGCACGAAGGTGTAGGTGTATACCCCCTCGGCCACCTGCGCGTAGACGCCATTGCTTTCGCCGGCTGCCTGTATCGCGCTCTTTCCCGTGATCGGTGAAGTCTGCGTACGGACTGTGTAAGCCTCATACTGTCTTTGGCCCGCGGGGATTCGAGCCAGGATAAATGACGAGGCGACCGTGCCGGGCGTGGTAACGCCCAACCGGTCCAGCGGCAAGCCGCGCGGATCGGTGATGCGGAAACGGACCTTGACTGTTCCGTCGGCCGCGATTTCGTGCCCCTCGATCTTGAACACCAAGCCGGGGCGGACAAAGTTGACCAGCGCCTCATCGGCGTAAAAGGCCTTGTCCCTCTCGGTGTAGGGGGATTTCGTCGAGCTCACAAGTATGGCGGAGCCTGCCACCAGCATGATCGCTAGTGCGACCCCCATCCAGCGAACAGAGCCGAGATGAAAACTCATGACTCTCTCCTTAAGCATTCCGTTTGAAGACCTGAACTCAAGCTTGCGGTTAGTTACACACCGCTCAAGGTGCTCTTAGCAAATTCCACACCAAACATTCACATTCCTGCACAGCCCAGGGTCTTGACGTCTTTTCAATAGTTTATGGATCTGTAGAGAATTTCAACATAGCCAATTCCGGACAGGCGTGGGTGAAACTCAGCGTTGGTGGGGCATTGGGCACACCGTGATGGCGCACGATCTTTGCGGATCTTTCTGAAGCATTCGTAATCTAATAAGGCGATGTCCTCACCGCGCCTCGCCTACTATCCGACTCGGATTGAGCACGACCGGACACGAATCGAAGCTGATCTCGACCAGTTGCTGCGCCTGCCGTCCGGATCCCGATCCCCTTTCAGAGAGGCGATGCGGTACGCTGTGCTGGGCTCCGGTCAGAGAGTCAGGCCGTTGTTGGGCCTCCGGATGGCTCGGTTGGTGGGTGGGGACGAGTGCGTTGCGCTGCGCTGCGTTTCCGCCATCGAACTCGTTCACTGTGCATCGTTGATTGTCGACGACCTCCCCTGCATGGACAACGAAAGCGTCCGCCGCGGCCGTCCCGCGGTGCACATCGCCTATGGTGAAGCGACCGCGCTGCTGGCGGCTTTTGGCCTGGTGGCGCTGGCTGCCAGAAGCCCGGTTGAGATAGCCTGCCAGCCGACAATGCTTTCGGGGATCATCCGGTTCCAGATTGAGCTCTTGAAGGTCCTGGATGCGAGCGGATTGTGCGAGGGGCAGGATCTGGATCTGAGACTTTCAGGCGAGGATCGCGAACGTCTTCGGGACAAGGTGAACGAACTGAAGACGGTTCCGCTCTTCGAACTCTGCGCTCACGCCGCCGCCGCCTTCATCGAACCGGATGGGTTGGAAGTCCGCGCACTCCGGCGGTTCGCCCGGGAGTTCGGGATGGCCTTCCAGGCGGTGGACGATCTGCTCGACGGTGAAACAGCCAGTTCCGACCAGGCCCAACGTCACATCGACACAGCCAGGCGCTGCCTGCTGCCCTTTGAGCCGGCGGCGAGTGAATTGCACGAATTGTTGGATTCCCTCCATGCACGCATCCCCCAGTAAGAGACGGCAGGTTGCCGTGATCGGCAGCGGCTTCGGCGGTCTCGCGGCCGCCGTCCGGCTCCAGTCCCGCGGTTATCAGGTGGACCTGATCGAAGCCCGTGACATGCTTGGCGGACGGGCCTACGTCTATAAGCAGGACGGCTTCACCTTCGATGGCGGTCCCACGGTCATCACCGCGCCTTTTATGCTCAATGAGCTGTTCGAGGGCGCCGGGCGGAACCCGAAAGATTACATCGACATCGTGCCCGTCGACCCGTTCTACCGGATCGAGTTCCACGACGGGCGGAACTTTGAGTACAACAACAACGAAGCGGAAACCATCGCGCGCGTCCGGGCCTTCTCGCCGGGCGACGTCGAAGGCTACCAGGAGATGATCCGGCGGGCGAAGGCGATCTTCCAGAAGGGCTTCCTCGAACTCTCCGACAAACCCTTTCTGCGATTTGCCGACATGCTGCCGATCGTCCCGGACCTGATCAGGCTGGAAAGCTATAAGACCGTCTACAAGTTCGTGAGCCAGTTCGTAAAGGATCCGCTGCTGCGGCGCGTCTTCAGCTTTCACCCCTTGCTCGTCGGAGGCAACCCGTTCCAGACCACCTCCATCTATGCACTGATTCACTACCTCGAGCGGGAGTGGGGCGTGCACTATGCGATGGGCGGGACCGGGGCGATCGTTCAGGCTCTCGGAAGGCTGTTCGAGGAACTCGGGGGCCGAATCCATCTGAACGCGCCAGTCGACGAAATCGTCGTGCCCAATGGTCATGCCACCGGAGTCCGCACCCGGGATGGGCGGTTCTTTCCTGCCGAGGCCGTCGTCTCCAACGCCGATGTCGCCAACACATACAGGAAGATGCTTCCATCTCGCGTCCGGCGCAAATACACCGACTCGCGCCTGGAACGGATGCGTTATTCGATGGGGCTGTTCGTGCTGTACCTCGGGACCCGACGCCAGTATCCGGACATCCGCCACCACACGATCATTCTCAGCCCAACCTATCGCGAGTTGCTGGATGACATCTTCAATCGGAAGAGAATGGGCGACGAGTTCTCTCTCTACCTGCACCGGCCTTCAGCCACCGATCCCCGCATGGCGCCGCCGGGTTGCGACTGCTTCTATGCGCTCATCCCGGTTCCGAATCAGCGCAGCGGAATCGATTGGCCGGTCGAAGGGCCCAAGCTGCAGCAGCGGGTTCTTGAGTTTCTGGATCGCACCCATCTTCCCGGAGTGGTTGAAAGTCTGGCGACCGTGCGGACACTCACCCCGCTGGATTTCGAGACCACTCTCAACAGCTACGCGGGAGCAGGGTTCAGTTTTGAGCCCGTGTTCACGCAATCAGCCTGGTTCCGGCCTCACAACCAGAGCGAAGACCTGCCCAATCTCTATTTCGTCGGCGCCGGAACGCACCCCGGTGCGGGCGTGCCGGGAGTGTTGAGTTCGGCCAAGATTGCGGAGAAGTTGATTTGCCGGAATCTGCCCAACTAAACAAGCTGTATGGGGAGGCCGCCGAAGCCACGGCTCGAGGCTCGAAAAGCTTCTACTTCGCCTCGCGCTTCTTTCCTCCGGCGCTTGCCCGCTCGGCTCACGCCGTTTACTGGTTTTGCCGCACAACAGACGACATCGTCGACGAAGCTTCGACGCCGGAACAGGCGGCTCGCGGCATCGCGGAGTGGGAGGAGCAGACCCGCCGCGCTCTTGCCGGGGCCGAAGTTGAGAGCCCCGTCCTCACTCTTTTCGCCCGGGCTTGCGCCGAGCACGCAATCCCCGCGGAGTACCCGCTCGAATTAATTGCGGGCGTGCGCATGGACCTTGGATCCGTTCTCTATGAAAACTTCGAGGACCTGCGATTGTTCTGCTACCGCGTGGCGAGCGTCGTTGGCCTCATGATGATGCATGTCATCGGGTTCGTCGGACAGCCTCACCGGCAGGCGATCGACCTCGGCATCGCCATGCAGTTGACCAACATCCTTCGCGATGTCGGTGAGGACCTTGGCCGGGGACGGGTCTATCTTCCGGTGGAGGAGATGAACCGGTTCGGATACACTCTCGCAGATCTGCGTGCGCGGCGGCGTGACGGCAGGTTCGCGAGTCTCATGGAATACCAGTGCCGGCGGGCGAGGGAGTTCTACAAGTCCGGCGAGGCGGGAATCCCGGCGCTGAATCGCGAGGGGCGCTTCGCCGTCGAAATCGCCGCGAAGGTTTATGCCGGCATTCTGGAGAGGATTGAAAGCGGCGGCTACGACGTTTTCGACCGGCGTACAGTGGTCCCGAAGGCTCAGAAATACTGGATTACGGCGCGCGCGCTTGCGACCCCGCTGCTGCGCCGCTGCATCGGATAGAGAGAATTGCCGATGTTTGAACGCAGTCTTCGCATCTCCTCCATTCTGGCGCTCATTCTTGTCGCCTTGAATCATGCCGGCGCCCGTGCGCTGGGCTGGCCGCTGGCGACTGACCGGATCGCGGAGTGGATCATGGCGCGGACACCGAACGATTGGGCGGTAGCGCTGCTGACGGGTCTGGGTGAATGGGCCAAGCCCCTCGCCGCGACCGGGGGCCTGGCCGCGATCGGATTCGTCGCGTTTCTCCTCACCTTCGCGGTGCTGTGGATTCACAAGGGAAGCCGCCCCATCCCGCCCGATCCACGGCGGCGCAGCTTTCTCGCCGCCTCAGTGCCAGCCCTGATGACTGCCGGGACCGCGGGCGTTGCGCTCGAGAGTTGGAGCCGCAACCGTTCCTATGCGGGCAAGGCGATGGAGCCCGTGGATTTGTGGCCGCACCGATTCCCCGCTGATCGCGAAGGCTTCGCTCCAGGGCTGGTGCGCCCCTCGGTGACCAGCGTTGACGCCTTCTACGGCATGAGCAAGAATACCGTCGATCCGGTCATTGACCCGCGCGAATGGAAACTGCGAGTCACCCTCGATGGGAAACCGCTGCGCCAGTACACTTACCCCGAACTGCTCAGCCTTCCCCGAATTCAGCGGTACACGACGATGCGTTGTGTCTCCAATACGTTGACCTCCAATCTGATGGGGACCGCCGAATGGAGCGGGATCCAACTCCGCCAATTGCTGGACCCGGCGACAGTTCCTTCAGCGGTTGTCGAAGTCGCTTTAATCGGCGCCGATGGACACGACGACTCGCTGCCAGTGAGCTACGCCTTTTCCGAGGAGATCCTCCTCGCGCTCGGCATGAACGGCAAAACGCTCAACCGCGTGCATGGTTTCCCCTTCCGGCTCATCGCGCCGAAGTACTACGGATTCAAAAGCGTGAAGTGGATGTCGGAGATCAGGCTCTGCACCAAACCTTATTACGGAACTTGGCCGCAGATGGGATACACGAAGGAACCGGTCGTCCATACGATGAGCTATGTGGATCGCGTGCGGCGGGAGGGCGGCGTCCTCCTGGCGGGCGGGATCGCATTCGCCGGGTTAAGAGGGGTGGAGCGCGTGGAAGTTCGCGCCGGCTCAGGAGCCTGGCTTCCGGCTCAACTGGAGGCCCCGCTTTCACCGTATACTTGGACGCGGTGGAAGGTTCGGATTGAGGCCTCGGAAGCGAAGATTCTGGAAGTCCGCGCTCAGGCCCGTGACGGGCGCTGGCAGGCGGTGGAAGAGAAGCCTCTGTTTCCCGATGGAGTGGCTGGACCAACCATCAAAAAGCTGACGTGATCGACCCAAACATACTGTTCATTCTGTCGGAGATCTGCGCCGCGTTGATGGTCCTGTTCGGCTGGTATTCCCGAAGAAATTATCTCGGGTTGCCAAAGCTGCCGGTGTCCGGTGCACCCGCCGGCGAGGCGGTGGCGGTGGTCATTCCCGCCCGGAATGAGGCCCGCAACATCACCCGCGTGGTGAATGGGCTGCGTGGCTCGAGGGTCATTGTGGTGGACGATCATTCAACGGACGGGACAGCGAAACTGGCGGCCGAAGCCGGCGCGGAAGTCATCACCGCTCCTCCCCTCCAACGATATGCCTTGGGCAAGCCAAACGCCTGCTGGGCGGGCGCTCAGGCCACCACCGAACGATGGCTGCTGTTCGTCGACGCCGACACATGGCACGAGCCGTACTTTGTCCCCTCGATCCTGAACCACGCCGCGGCCAATGAGCTCAACATGATCACCGTTTTTCCCCGGCAGATTTGCGTGACCTGGTTTGAGAAGCTGCTGCTGCCATACGCATTCGGGCTCTACTTCGCCGGCGTCAATCCCAGAGCCGTGAACAATCCGTTGAAGTCCGAAGCTCTGGCCAATGGGCAGTGCCTCATGTTCCGGCGGGACGCATACAATTTCCTCGGCGGCCACAAAGCCGTCATCAACAGCGTGATCGAAGACGTGGCGCTGGCCAGCCTCGTGAAGCGGCACCGGATGAAGCTTGCCGTGATGCGAGCCGAGCATCTGGCCAGCGTGCGGATGTACGACAGCTTCGGGGCGCTGTGGCGTGGCTTCGAGAAAAACTCGTTCCGCTTCCTGCGAGTCAATCCGAAGACCGGCGCCCTGGTCATGCTGGCGTCGATCGTCATGACTTCATGGCTTCCGCTGATGGCGCTGCTGATTCTCACGGAGCAGTGGGTGATGGCCACGTTCCTGTTCTTTATTCCGGGAATCGCGTGGCATGGCTGGTATGGGAGCTATTGGCGGGCGATGACCGCGCCGCTGGCCATTTACCTCTTTCAGGCGATCGCGATTTCGGCCATGGCAAAGGCTCTGCTTGGGCTGACGACTAACTGGAAAGGCCGCGATGTCTGAAGCGCCGATCCGCTACCCCGTCCCTTGGGGCCCGGTCTGGTCTCTCTGGCCGCACGTCGCGCGGGGAACAAGGCGGAATGTCGACGAGTTCAGCGCTTCGGTCGTTGAGCGGATGCAGCCGCAGCCTTTGATCGAGGGTCTTGAGCATCTGCCGTCCTCGGGCCGGTTTCTGCTTGCTGCGAACCACTATGAGCGCGAGGGACTTTGGATCCTGCATTCGGCTTCGGTCATCACGCAGGCGATCCGGCGCCACTACGGCGAGGGCGATCCTCCGGTCCGCTGGCTGGTGACCGCGAATTGGCCGCCTGTGCGTTTGGGACCGTTGAAACTGCCCAATCCCGGCGACTGGCTCCTGCCGCGGGTGGCTCATGCTCTGGGGTGTTATCCGGTTTCGTTTCACGGGGCCAACCCGGCCTTCACGGCGCGCTCGATCCGCCAGATCCTGAAAGACACGCGCACGATGACGCGTCCCATCGGGTTATTCCCGGAGGGAGTGGCTGGCAAGGCGGGCCAGTTGACGGAACCGCTTCCCGGCGTCGACCGGCTGATCGCTCAACTCGCAAAACTCGGTTTACCGGTTGTGCCCTGCGGAATAAGCGAAAGCGGCCGGTTCGTGATTCGATTCGGTCCCGCCATCGATCCGGGCGAACTACTCGCCGCCCAGGATGCGGCGAGCCTGACGATGTCACACATCGCCAGCCTGATCTGAGCCTGATCCTCCAGCGCGGATCAGTTTCCGGTCTTTGCCGGTCGAATCGAAATCAACTGCCGTTTCAGAGTAGCCTCGACCGCCGCATAGTCCCGCTTCCCGCTGAGATTGCGGTACTCATGAGGGTCGTTTTCGTGGTCGTACAACTCGACTCCGCCCTTCCCCTCGTCCCACTCCGTGTAGCGATACCTTTCGGTGTAAACCGCCCTGCCCAACCCTCCCTGGCCGCGCGTCACCACGCAGTAGGCCGGCCGCTGCCATGGAGCATCGGGATTGCGGAGCAGTTCCGCGATACTCCCACTCTCGACCGTTGAAGGACACTTGAGCCCGGTGAGCTCCATCAGTGTCGGATAGAGGCTCATCAGCTCGACAGGCCGCCGGCAAACGGCGCCCCCGTTCTTCATCGGCGGAGTCGAGATCATGAGCGGGATGTGCGCCGACCGCTCGAACAGCGTGACCTTGTTCCACCAGCCATGCTCGCCAAGGTGGAGCCCGTTGTCGCCGAAGAAGACGATGATCGTGCTGCCCGCCGCCGGGCTTCGCTCCAATGAGTTGAGCACCTTGCCGAGTTGCGCGTCCATGAAACTGATGCAGGCATAGTACGCGCGTTTATATTCCCGGCCCTCGGGCTCCTCCAGATCTTTCCTCGAGCTTGGGAAGGCCATCGGCGGGATGTCGGACCGGTCGTCCGCCGGTCCGGGCGTGATGCCGATTTTCTCCATCGGATAGTTCTCGAAGTAGCGCTTGGGAGCGATGTAGGGATCGTGCGGCTTCCGGAATCCTACAGCCAGAAACCATGGCTGCTGGCGCTGCTGCTCGATCAGCCGAATCGCTTCGGCTGCAATGAGTCCGTCCGGCTGGTCCTCGTCTCCGCCTTCGGCGGCGCGCACTTCCAAATAGGGCAGCTTCCCGCCGGTGAGGTTACGTCCCTCTCCCTGTCTTCCGATCTTTGAACCCGGCCGGGGATCCAGTTTGACGTCCCAATCGCCGGGTCCGGACATCCCGTCATGAAAGATTTTCCCGACTTGAGCCGTGAAGTATCCGTTCTTTCTGAGGTACTCAGGCAGAAATGGAACATTGGCCATGTGCGCCCGTGGATTCGTGCGGTTGTCCAGAACTCCGGTTCTTTCCGGGTATCGTCCGCAGAGCAGCGAGGTCCGGCTTGGATTGCAGACCGGAAACTGGCAGTAGGCTCTCGCAAAGCGCACGCTCCGGGCCGCGAGAGCGTCAAGGTTCGGAGTCTGCACGATCGGATGGCCGTAGCAGCCGATGTCGATGTTGAGATCGTCGGCAGCGATGAAAAGGATGTTCGGCGGGGATGGGCGCCGGACCAGGGCGCCCCCGGCGCTTCCGAGAAAGTGTCTCCGCAGCATGGCAACAACCAGCGATACCATACCCGCGCCGCTCGTGCGTCTCAAACTCCCGAAGCACTATACTGGCTCCCAGCCATGAAGATCAAAGCGGTCGACACCTACATCGCGGGCAACCCGTGGAAGAACTGGCTTTTCGCCAAAGTCATTACCGACGAGGGCCTCTATGGCATCGGCGAGGGGACGCTCAACTACTTCGCCAGGACGATTGAGGCGGCGATCCACGAGCTGTCGCCGCTGATCATCGGTCTCGACCCCTTTCAGATCGAGATTCTCTCTCAGAAGCTCATTCGCGACATCTACTCCGAGGGCGGGCAGGTGCACATGTGCGCCGTGTCTGCGATAGAAATTGCCTGCTGGGACATCATTGGCAAGGCAACCGGCCAGCCGGTCTACAACCTGATGGGGGGCCGCTGCCACGAAAAGCTCCGCGCTTACGCCAATGGATGGTATCGGGGGCCGCGCACGCCCGAGAGCTTCGGCGAAAAAGCGAAAGAAGTCGCCCGCCGGGGGTACACGGCCCTCAAGTTCGACCCCTTCGGCGACAACTGGCGGCTCATGACTCGCTACGAGTTCGACCTCTCGGTCGACATCATTGCCGCCGTGCGCGAGGCCGTCGGCCCCAACGTCGATCTACTGATTGAAGGCCACCGGCGCTTCAACGTCGGCACGGCCGTTCAGTTCGCTGAAGCGATGGCCAGGTACCGGCCGACGTGGTTCGAGGAGCCCACCGATCACCTCACCATCAAAGAGACCATTGAAGTCGCTCGCCGCAGCCCGGTCCCCATCGCCACGGGCGAGAGCTTCTCCAATAAGCAGCAGTTCGCCGAGCTGCTCGAAGGCGGTCTCATCACCTATGTGCAGCCGGAGCCTTTGAATCTCGGCGGTCTCTTCGCAACTCGCAAAATCTGCGATCTCGTCGATACGCATCTCGGCATGGTCGCGCCGCACAGCGCGCAGGGTCCGGTGTGCTCAGCCGCCTGCGTGCAGTTGAACGCTTCGCTGCCGAATTTCTTCATCCACGAAATCTTCGACGAGTTCAACGAGTCATGGGAGAGGGAGATCGTCACCAACCACGTCGAAGTCGTCGACGGTTACATCGAGATCCCAGACCGCCCGGGGCTCGGCATGGACTTGAACATCGAGGAGATCCTGAAGCATCCGTACGCGCAGGAGAACGTCATCTCCCTGTTCAGGAAAGGCTGGGAAAAACGCGAAGGCCGCTGACGTTTACTCGACCTTCTGAAGCCGGCATTGATGCTGGAGCGCTTCCTGCTCCATGTCACGGTAAGCCCTATTGCGCCGGGCGAGCTCGTCGAAGTCCACCAGGTGCGCGTCGAATTCGGGCCCGTCGACGCAGGCGAACTTCACTTCGCTTCCGACGGTCACGCGGCATCCGCCGCACATCCCCGTGCCGTCGATCATCACCGGATTGAGCGAGGCGTAGAGCTTGAGGCCCCAGGAGCGGGTCGCCTCGGCGGCGGCCTTCATCATCGGAATCGGCCCAATAACATGGCCGACGGTAAAGTCGCCCGGTTTATTCCGCGCGAGCAGCATCTGGACGACATTGCCATGGAAGCCGAAACTGCCATCGTCGGTGGCCCATTCGACCACATCGGCGGCTTCCCTCAACTCGGCATCGAGGATCCGGTAGTTGTCCGAACGGGCGCCGCAAAGACAAGTGACATGGTTGCTGGCGTCATGGAAAGCTTTAGCGACAGGTAGCAGCTCAGCCACGCCGACCCCGCCGGCCATACAGACGACGCGTTCGCCCTTTGTCGTCGATGCCGCCTCGCCAAGAGGGCCGACGAAGTCCGCGACCGCGTCGCCGGCTTCCAGCGCCGCCAATTCTTTAGTGGTCTTTCCGATCGCCTGCACGACAATGGTGACGGACTGCCGGACCGCATCGCTTGTCACCAGCGTCAGCGGGATTCGTTCGCTGGTTGGCAAAGGCCGCACCATGACGAACTGGCCGGGCTGCCAACGGCGTTGGATGCGCGGCGCCTCGATTTCGAATAGGGTCACCTCGGGGGCGAGCGGCCGTTTAGCAAGGATCTGGTTCATGAGGAAAGCGCCTCGTGGATGGCTTCGGCCGCCGCGCGGCCGTCCTTCATGGCGAGGATGACCGTGGAGCCGCCGCGGACGACGTCGCCGCCGGCGTAGACCCGGGGCAGCGAAGTCTCCCCGGACTCGTTGACGACGATCTTGCCGCGTTTGGTGATGAGTTGCGGCGTCGCCTTCTGCAGCGTCGGATTGGGCGCCTGGCCGATGGCGGCCACCACAGTGTCGCACATGATGCGGAAATTGGAGCCTTCAATCGGCACGGGGGATGGGCGCCCGCTCGAATCCGGCTCGCCCAACTCCATCCGAATGCACTCCATCTCGCGGACGTGACCATTCTCGTCGCCGTACAACGCGACCGGCGCGGCGAGGAAGTGGAATTGCACTTCCTCCTCCTCGGCGTGCTCGATCTCTTCCAGGCGCGCTCGCATCTCGGCGCGTCCGCGCCGGAACAGGACGATCGTTTCGCTGCCGAAGCGGCGCGCCCAGCGGGCGGCGTCCATCGCTGAGTTGCCGCCGCCCACCACGATCGTGCGTTTCCCAACGCGCACGGGCGTTGAAACATCGGGAAACTTGTACGCCTCCATGAGGTTGATTCGCGTCAGAAACTCGTTCGCCGTGTAGACGCCGGTCAGGTTCTCGCCCGGGATGCCCATCAAGTAAGGCAACCCGGCGCCAGTCCCGACGAAGATGGCCTGATAGCCTTCGTCAAACAGGTCCTCGATGGTAGCGGTCTTGCCGACGATAAAGTCAGGGACGAACTCGACCCCGAGATTCTGGAGCCGCGCGATCTCTTCGGCGAGGATTTCACGGGGCAGGCGGAAGTTCGGAATGCCGTAGGCGAGCACTCCCCCGAGTTTGTGCAGCGCCTCAAAGATGGTCACGCGGTAGTTCAGCCGGACCAGATCGTAAGCTGCGATGAGCGACGCCGGTCCGCTGCCGACAAGCGCGACTTTCGGCCCTTGAGGCTTCTTCGACCCATTGGGACTGAGTTCGTGGGCGCGGAGCCGTGCGTGGTCGGCGGCGAATCGTTCGAGACTGCCGATCGCCACCGGATCCCATTTCTTGCCCGTCACGCAGGCGTCCTCACAAAACAGCTCGTGTTGGCAGACGCGTCCGCAGACGCCGGGGAACGGGCTCTGCTCGCCGATGACCTCGTGCGCCCCGACGGCGTCGCCTTCGGCCAGCCGGCGAATGAACCGCTTGATGTCGATGTGCAGCGGACAAGCGTTGACACACTCCGGCTTGGCGCATTGCAGGCAGCGCTGCGCCTCGGCTATCGCCTGTTCCGGAGTGAAGCCGAGAGCCACCTCTTCGGGCGTCGATGCGCGGCGGCGCGGCTCAAGAACAGGCAGCACGGCGCGCGGCGCGCGAGGATTGGGCTTGTATGGCAGCTTCTCGGGGGCCATGGTTAAGAATTATCACGAATTTCTCCGTTTCGGACGGGCTTGCCCGAATCGGGAGTGGTACCTTTCCTTTAGTGAATGATCCATACGCGACAGTTCGAAGATTGATGCGCGATCCTGAACGCGCCAACGCGAGATGCGGAGACGGGTTGAAGAGCCCGTTGTTGATGGAGTGGCTTGACGCCCAGAATCGGGCGCACGGCTTGCTGACATGGCGCGGGGCGAAGTATCCGGCTCTGATCATCCCCAGGCGCGGGCTCAAGTTGAAGCAGGTGGACTCCCCGCCAACGAGCGTTCCAGAGCGCCTTCTGAGCCCCGTCTACCAGCGATGGGGCCTTGTCAGTCACGATGGGGTGATTCTCCGCTGGTCCGACGTCTGGAGCGGGACCGTCGCCGCCAGTCCCGACAAGTACTTCAACATGCTCGATACGAGCCATGCGCTGGAGTGGGAGCTCCTCGCCACGCTGGGCGAACTCACGGAGCGCGGCAAGCGTCCGAGCTGGCGCCAGCTCGAATCTCGGCTTTGTTTATGGCGCGCGGTGACTCTTGGCGAGGCGGAAAACTCCTGCGGGCTCGGCGTATCGCTCGTCGTTCGCCGCCGTCAGGGTTCAGGCTGGAGAGCGCTGATCGCCCGGCGTGCGCTCTCGAAACTCGCCATCCGCAGCGGCAAGCTGCATGTCGTGCCGGCGGGCATGGCGATGCCGGGCAAGACCGTTCGCCATACGGCGATTCAGGAACTCCTCGAGGAATTGCTCGGCATGGAAGAGCATCGCGCCGGCTTCTCCAAATCGCCCGAATACCGGCGGCTCCGTGAAGCAGGCGCCAGCTTTGAGGTGACGGGAATCGTGTTGAATCCGCTGAATCTGACCGCCGACTTCTGCGCGACGCTCACAATTGAAGACGAGAGCTGGTGGGCGCGCGAACCCGAATGGCGGCTCAATCACGAATACGGCGGAGGTCTTGTTTCACTTGACGGCGCGCCGCCGTGGTGGGACATCATTCCGCAAGGCGCCGGCGCGCTGGCTCTGGCGGGTGTGTAGGCGGAACGTCAACATCTGTGACGACGCCGCATCCGCCTCGAGCGCTCCTTTCTCGACGTGGGCGGCGCCGAGGCCCGTCTCGATGTGTGTGGTCTTTTCGGCGCGGACGACGGTGTCTGCGAGGCTCAAGGAAATCCGGCGCGGCTCCGGAGACACGTTCCACACGCGCGCGATGACTCCGCGTTCGACGCCCTCTTCGGCGGGCTTCAACGCCCACAGCAGCGTGTCGGGGTTCTTTAAGGACAGAAATGAATAGACGCTTTCCGGATATCCCGTGCCGCCCGTCACGGCAGACGCCCGTAGAGGATTCTGATGTTCCAGCGCGAACCTCATTGAATCCGCCGGATTGAAGCGCGTGAAGGGCTGGAGGGAGAACCTCTGCAGGAAGTGCTTCTCACCGCCTTGCGATGGGATGCCGAGCCTCGGCCCATCCACCTGTCCGCCGGCGAGGACCGAGATCAGCGGCGTCGCCGTATCGAGCCGCGAAACGCCGCCGGCCACTTCGCTCGCGCCCAGCCGCATGAATGAAAGGTCGGGACTCGAGATGGAAATACCAGCTCCGCCGTCCCCGGAAATGGCGGCGAAGTGGCCCATCGAGAGCCAGTCGAGCCGCGAGTGGACCGGTGAGTAGTGCCCTCCCTCCGCCGTCAGGCGAGCACGGATGATTGCGCCCGTCTCTTCATGCCAGACGTCGGGCGATTGCAAATTGAAGTGGAAATCCCAGGCCAGTACGCCGGCGAAGTTCTCGGTGATCTCATTGGAAATGTCGATGCGCGGAATGTCGCGGTAGATCGTGATGCGCGTGGTGCGGGCCAGTGGCGCGCGGATCTGCGCCTTGATCGTGGCCGATACCGCACCCGAGGATTCGAGCGAAAGTTCGCCAAGCGCGTCGCCCAGATCGTTCAGGCGGACCGCCAGTTCCCGGTTCCCGGCTTTTTCAATCAGACTCACGATGGACCCCCTCGCGTTGACCTTCAGCCGGTAGCGAGCGTTTTCAAAAGCGCCCTCGCGCCCCGTCACGGCCGGCTCCTGGGCGGCGCCTTTGCGCGGTTGGATTTCGTAGACTCGATAACCCACTGGCGGCAAGTCGCGCGCCAGCACCCGCAGGTGTCTGCGGCCTTTGAGGAAACGCCGCCAGTCGAGCTGCACGAACTCGAACGGGACGGCTTGCCCCGACGCCACATCCACCACCGTGATCTCTTCCGAACCCTCGTACGGAAAATCCGCGGTGTCCGTACGCGTCCAGCTCAACGGGTTGAATATGTAGAAGCGTGGATGTTCTCCGGGCTTGGGAATCATCGTTGCAAGCGCCCGCGCCGCGTCCGCTTCGAGCGAATCGACGTACTGCTCGACCTCGGAGAGAATCCGGCTTCCCCAAGCGGCCCGGGTTTCCCTCCGAATGGGGCCGTCTGCGGTCCAGTTATGTTCCCAGAACAGCCCGAGATTCATGAACGCCAGGTCTCGAGCCGCCTCGCGCCCTCGAAGGAACGGCGGTCTCTTCAGGCTGACAAGCGTGGCGAGCGCTTCAGCGGTCCGCAGCTTCTCAGTAACACGCTTGGCGCGCGCCGCAAGCTCCGGAACTGAAGCCACGTAGAGATCCCACTCGTTGCCGAACGCCGCGGAGAAGACCGGCAGTTCCCGCCCGTAGGTCTTTTCAAAATCGCGGAAGAAGTCCTCTTCGTTCGAGACGATCACCCGCCTGCCCGGTCTGGACCGCTGCTTCGCCGCACGCACCACTTCGTCGTCCATCGTCTTCAGCCGGTCCCATCCTTTGCCGAAGATGCCGGTCACGTTGAAAGGCCACACCTGCTTGAAGCGTTCGTTCGAGTCGATGAAGTCGAGCGAGGCCAGCGGATCGAACGCCTCGGCGTATCCGCCGATGCACTTGTTGGAGGAGAGTTGCTTCTTTTCCTTTCCTTCCTCCCGGAGCAGCGAATTCCACTTCATGAGGATGCGGCTCGCGTCCTGACCCTGCCACCAATAGATCTCGTGCTGCCTCAAGGTATGCCGCACCGGCAGGAGCCGGCTCGCGCAACCGCAGATGCCGCGCCAACTGTAGCGCGCCCCGGCGCCGGCCCAAAGAGCGCCCAGCCCATAGGGCAGCGTTTGATTCTCCATCGCGACCGCCAAAGGGAACCGCACGTTATGCCGGCGCTCGATCCTCCCCGCGTAGTACATTCCTCGAAGAACCGCCTCCGCGGGCGTCGCGCCGAAACAGGAGGCCGCCGCATTCAGCGGCACGCTCATGTGCCCGTCTCGAATGCGGTTCAGGAACCGCTCAAACTGTTCGGGCGTGCGGTTTCTCTCATACGTCCACATCCAGAGATTGCCGTCGCAGTTCCAGCGCGCGTGATGATCGGGATGATCTTTCGCCGTCCTGTCCATCTGATCGAGGTAGTAGTCGATCATCTCGAGATAGACCTGCCGGTAGGTCTCCTCGTCCGCGGTCCACATGTAATCGGTGTGGTCGTCCGGCGCGATATAGATTCTCTGCGGCTGTTGCGCAGCGGCGCCGGCTGCCAGAAGGAGGCATGCAAGGAGCTTCACCGGTCTTGCCGCTTTCTTTTCGGGGCCGCAGGCGGGGTGAGAGTGAACACCAGCTTATTGTCGAACGCCTCCACGCGCACGAGGCGCACTTCGACGTGGTCGCCGATCCGGATTTCGCGCCGGCTGCGTTCGGCCATCACCGACCGGGTCGATTCGCGATAGCTCCACCGTTCGCCCGGCAGCAGATCGAGGGGGACCAGCCCCTCCACGAAGTGCTCGTCGAGTTCCACGAAGAAACCGAATTTTGTCGTGCTGATGACCAGCGCTTTGAAGTCCTCGCCGACACGCTCCTCCATGAACTTCGCCTTCTTCGACTCCACCAGCTCGCGTTCGGCCTCCGCGGCCCGCCGTTCGGTCTCCGAGCAGAAGCCGGCGACGCCCTCGAGGTCGTCGATTTGCGCCGGATGGCCGTCCAGCAAGCCTCCCAGAAGCCGGTGCACGACCAGATCGGGGTAGCGGCGGATGGGGGACGTGAAGTGAGTGTAGGTTTCCGCGGCGAGAGCGAAGTGGCCTTCGTTGACGGCGGAATATCGGGCCTGTTTCATGGACCTCAGCATCAGGTAGTTGAGAATCCGCTCCTCGGGCTTGCCGGTCAGCCGGTCGACGAGTTTCTGGTACATCTTCGAGGTGACTTGAACGCGCTCGTCGGCCCGGACGATGTCACGCCGCTCTTTGCGGCCGTCGCGCCGCCGCTCCATCACCGGGTACCTTTTAACGGGAAACGCGCCGAAACCGAGCGAGTAACCGAAGCGGGCGGCGATCTCCTCGAATTCAAGAACGCGCGAAGGATCGGGACGCTCGTGAATCCGGAAGATCGACTGTTCCAGATGCGACTCCAGATGGCGGCTGACCGCTTCGTTCGCGGCCAGCATGAACTCCTCGATGATGCGGTGGGCGATGTTGCGAGGCGCGCGGCGGACGCCGGTCATGAGCCCTTCCTCGTTCAGTTCGATGAGGGCCTCGGGCAGGTCGAAGTCGATCGAGCCTCGCCTCATGCGCCGGCGGTTAAGAATCAGCGCGAGGTCGCGCATCCGCTCGAACATCCGCGTGTGCCGGGAGTACCGCTCGCGCAGTCCGGCGTCGCCTTCGAGAATCAGGTGGACGTTTGTGTAGGTCATCCGTTCGGCGCTGCGGATGATTCCACGGCAGAACTCCTGCGCGATAACGTCGCCTGAGCGGTCGATTTCAATGAGCGCGGACATGACGAGGCGATCGCTCTCCGGCAGAAGCGAGCAGATGCCCGTGGACAACTCCAGCGGCAGCATCGGCACGGCGCGGTCCGGAAAATACACGCTGGTTCCGCGCCTGAAGGCCTCGTGGTCGATGGCGGTGCCCGGCCGCACATAGTGGCTCACGTCGGCGATGTGCACGTGAAGCAGGAAATGTCCGTTCAGCAGTTCGTCAACCCAGACGGCATCGTCGAAATCGCGCGCGGTCTCGCCGTCGATCGTAACGCAGGGCAGATGCCGGAAGTCCCGCCGGTGCGCGGTTTCCCGGGCGGAGATGACGGGACTGATCGATTCGGCCTCTTGGAGGACAGCGGACGGGAAGCGGTGCGGCAGATGGTGCTTCCGGATGATGATCTCGACGTCGAGGCCGAAGTCGCCTTCACGGCCGAGGATTTCGATCACCCGGCCGACGATGGCGCCGTCGCCCTCCGGATACTCGACGATTTCGACATTGACGAGAACGCCGTCGAGGTCTTCCGGCCCGGTGTAGGCGTCGCGTGGAGCGCCGATCCGGTCCGGCGCCGCGTCCTGCCGCGGCATCTCCATCCCGTCCGGGATCAGAATGGACTGCTGGATCCGCGACTCGCGCGGGATGACATAGTTCGAACGGCGCCCGCAGCGGAACTCGCCGACAACAGTCGGGTGCGCTCTCGAGAGGACTTTGACGATCTCGCCTTCGGCGCGGCCATCGCGGCCCGAGTGCGTGATGCGCGCCATCACGCGATCACCGTGCATCACCCATCCGGCCGCTCCGGGCGGAATGAAGACGTCGCCCTTAAGCCCCGCGGGCGGCGTGTCCGGGATGACGAAACCGTAGCCGTCCCGGTGCATGTTCACCCGGCCGATGGCGTATTCCTGCGTCCTTGAAGCCAACACATACTGCCCGCCGCGTAGCTCAATGACCTTGCCCTTTTCGGCGAGTCTTTCAAGCGCGCTCTCCACCCCCTGTCTCGTCGCGCCGCGCGAGGCGAGTTCGCGGACCAGTTGCTTGAAGCCCGCGCGGCCGTGCGGCGCGCGTTCCAGCCGATCGAGGATGAGCCGCTCCACGCTGGTAGTATAGGCAATCGATGGAACTGAAAACGGTCCGCCTGGAATTCCCCGAGAACTCGAACATCGTTGTCGGGCAGAGCCATTTCATCAAGACGGTCGAGGATATCTACGAGGCGGTGGTGAACACCGTCCCCCAGATGAAGTTCGGCGTCGCCTTTTCAGAGGCGTCGGGCGCCTGCCTCGTGCGTGCCGATGGCAACGACGAAGACCTGAAGGCGTGCGCCGTGAAGAACGCGCTCGCTGTCGCCGCGGGGCACACTTTCTACCTGGTCATGCGAGACGGCTATCCGATTAACCTGCTCACAAGAATCAAGGACGTTCCGGAAGTGGTCGGGCTCTACTGTGCGACGGCGAATCCGGTCGAGATCGTTGTGGCGGAAACAGAGCAGGGAAGAGGCATCCTCGGTGTCATCGACGGATCCGGGCCCAAGGGCGTGGAAGGGCCCGCCGACATCGAGTGGCGCCATTCGCTGCTCCGCAAGATCGGATACAAGCGTTAGTCCGTTCGCGTCATAATCGAGCCATGATCTCCCGCCGTGCACTCCTCTGTTCAGCGCCTACGCTCGCGGTCGCCGCGCCTCCCAAATGGCAAGCCGCCGATCCGTCCAAGCCCCACCAGTGGATCCAATGCCAGGACGTGACCCTGGATCCGGCCGACCCGAAAAAGCTCCGGGCCGTCGGCCCGGGGTCCGGTCCAGTCATGTTCAACTCCAACGCGAAGACGCAGAATTGGGTCACGGCCGAAACCTTTGGCGACCTTGACCTGACACTCGAGTTCAACATTTCGAAAGGCTCCAATTCGGGTGTCTATCTTCACGGTTTGTACGAAGTCCAGATCCTCGACAGCCACGGCATCCCCGATGAAAAGCTCGAAACCAAAGACTGCGGTTCCATCTATCACCGCTGGATCGATAACAAACCTGTCGGCGGGAGCGTCGCCAAAGTGAACGCCTGTCTGGAGCCGGGCAAGTGGCAACGGTACCACATCGTCTTCCGCGCGCCGCGGTTCGACGGATCCGGACGAAAGACCGAAAACGCCCGGTTTGTCCGCGTCGAGCTGAACGGCAGGCTCGTGCAGGAGGGCGCCGAGATCGATGGCTGCACGCGCTCATGTCTCGACCTCAAGGAAGCGCCGAAGAACCCGGTGATGGTGCAGGGCGATCACGGGCCGGTGGCGTTCCGCAACTTCGTCTTCAAGGAAGTCCGCCTTTGAGCGGGTGGATCGACATCTCGCGCCCCATCACGGCCGAAATGCCGGTTTGGCCGGGCACGCCCCAACCGCTGATTCAGAGGGTCGAATCGATGGATGAGGGCGCGTCCTGCAACGTATCCCACCTGAATTTCAGCGCCCACACCGGGACGCACATGGACGCGCCGCTCCACTTCCTTCGAGAAGGCGCGGCGATGGAATCGCTGCCGCTCGACGCCGTCATGGGGCCGGCGCGCGTTGTGGAGGTGGACGATCCGGTCAGCATTCTGCCAGAGCACCTGCCCGTTGATCTTGCCGGCGGCGAGCGCATTCTTTTCAAGACCGTCAGCGGTGGGCGATGCTGGCCGCTGAATCGATTTGTTGATGACTATGTGGGCCTCTCCTCGTCCGCCGCTCGCGTTCTTGCCGCGCGGCGCGCGCGCTGCGTGGGCATCGACTACCTTTCCATCGGCGGCTTCCATGTGGACCTCGTGGAAACGCACCAGATTCTGCTCGCCGCCGGGGTTTGGATTATCGAAGGGCTCGATCTGCGACATATCGCTCCAGGACGGTACGAGCTCGCCTGTCTTCCGCTTTTGATCCCGGGCGCCGACGGCGCACCCGCCCGCGCCGCCATCCGGCCGCTTTAGGCGGGCGCTACTGCAGCGATGCTCTTGCCGCGGCTTCGTGGAACTTGGTCCCCTTGGTCGCGCCCGCGAACTTGGTCAGATTGGATTCCGCGCAGGACTCGTAGTGCTCGCTTTCCCCGACGTAGAGGCCATCTGCGCCCCCTTCCAGCCAGGCGACGGCGGCGGACTCGCTTCCCCATTCGCTCAGCGTGGTGGCGATGCGGGCCGGAGGCGCCTTCAGAACCGTCTTCGCCTGCACCTTGTGTCCGGCCCATGCGGTGCTGACGGTCAAGGCGAGCGCGGTCATCCTTCCGTCCGCGGCTTCAGACATCGCAGTATAGGCGAGAAGCCGGCCGGCTCGCAGTTGGCATTGGCTTGGCGTCTGAAAGATCTTCGGCTTCATCAGGAAAAGCAGGGCTTCAAGCTTCGCTTTCAACGCCCCGCCCTTTAATTGGTGCAGGTCCCGTTGCAGCGATTGAAGGATTTTCCCGGTCTGCTCGTCCAGAACCCGGATTTTCTCAAGGATTTTCGGGTCGGGGATGCGGCCGGATGGAGTCGGCAGTTCGCTTCTGCGCTCCGCTAAGGCGTCCAGTTCCTTGCCATACATCGACGCCGCCTCGATGATGAACCGCGCCTCCTCGCGGGAGAAGCCGCCTCCCTTCAGGAAGCGGCAGCGTGTGTCCACGTCCCAACCGGCTTCACCGCGCTCCTTTAGCACCGCCGTCAGGACCAGCAGCGCATCCTCGTCGCTGATTTCCGTTGGCTTCGGGCCCCCCAGGCAGGCCGGAGAAAAAGAGAGGATCAGAGCGATGGGAAAGACACCTCGCATGGTTCTCCTCCGGGATACCCCATCGTCGCGCGAAGAAATTGGAATTGCTATCGGGTTAATCACTCACCGTCATAGTGAGGTTTAACCATGAAGGCGCCGGCCTCAGGACGCTTGTACCTTTCGATTTGCGAGCCTTTTGGCCCTTGTGAGGTTCGGCTGAGCAGCGTCTTCATCTCTTCCTTCGACATGGGGGCCATGGACTTGAGCACGCCAATGTTCTCTTCGAGTTGCTCGACGGTCTCGGCGCCGCTGACCAGAGTGTCGATGTCCTGGCTCCACGTGAAGCGAAGGCATTCCTGGATCTTCGCCACATTGTTCTTCGTGATGGTTCCCATGGCGTTCGATTTCATCGCCAGAACGCCAAGGCCCTTTTTCCGCGCGGCAGGCAGCACGTTGTTTAGGAAGCTCATGTAGTGCGGGTCGATGCAGTTGATCGGCATCTGCACCGTTTCCCAGGCGTCCGTGCCGGCGAGAAGCTTTAGATGAACCTCCGGGTCGCGGTGTCCGGTGAAACCGATGTGGCGCACTTTGCCCTGCTTCTTTGCGTCGACGAACGCCTCCAACGCCCCGCCCGGAGCGAAGATCTGGTCGACCTCCTTCATCTCGCTCACCTGGTGGCACTGCCACAGGTCGAGATAATCCGTCTTCATGCGCCTGAGCTGTGTCTCCAGCATGGCCATGGCTTCGGCTTTGGACCGCACCTCGCACTTGGTCATCAGCAGAACCTTCTGCCGCCGCCCCCCGGAGAGCGCCCTGCCGTA
>CAYWST010000026.1:0-26917 GCA_964461075.1 uncultured Solibacteraceae bacterium
CCCGATGACCAACCACGGCAGCGTCCGCGAGTTCAGGCAAACCAAGTGGATGTCCTTCGGCGACTACCAGCAGAATTACCGCCAGCTCCACGGCCGGGCGCTGGTTTCGCGCTACCTGAACGGGCCGGTCGTGAACTCGGAATACGGCTACCTGCTGAGAGATCAGAACGGAGACGGAATCCCGGACAAGGACAACAGCTACACAACCGAGGATATGCGCTATTCGAGTTGGGACATCGCGATGGCCGGGGCTTACATCGTGACCGGCTTCGGCACCACTTATTTCGCGGGCCACAGAGACCCCGGCCCCTTCGACGTCGACGCAAAGAAGAACGATGAATGGGAACTGCAGGCCGGGCTCATGCGGAAGTTCTTCGAGTCGTTCGACTACACCAAAGTCACGCCGGCCGACGACCTGCTCACGAGCGCCGTGGAACGCGGCAAGGACCGGCAATGGAAGGAGGAGGGCTCGACGCGCACCGGAGTTCGGCCGCCTTCGGTCACATACTGGGCGCTGGCCGATGCCGGTCACACCTATGTCGTCTACCTGCGCGGAACGGCGGAGCAGGTCAACCTCAACCTGGGCGCGAGGCCGGGAACCTTCAAAGTGCGCTGGTTCAACCCGCGCAGCGGCGGATTCTCTGAAGCGCGCACGGTGGCCACCCGGGAGAGCTACGAACTCCAGGCTCCGGACGCGCAGGACTGGGTCGCGCTGCTGGAAGCGCAGCGCTGAACCGGCATGCGCGGCGCAATCGTCGGATGCGGCTATTTCTCGCGGCATCATCTGGAGGCCTGGCGGCGCATCGAGGGCGTCGAGATCGTCGCGGCGTGCGACGCCGACATCGAGCGCGCCCGATCTGTGTCGCCGCGCGCTTACGGAGCCGCGGCCTCGATGCTTGACATCGAGCATCCCGACTTTCTTGACATCGTGACCAGGCCTGAAACGCACGTCGAGTTGATCCGGCTGGCGGCCAAGCGCCGGGTGGCCGTGATCTGCCAGAAGCCGCTCGCGCCATCCTGGCCGGAGTCGCTCGAAGCGGCGCGCATCTGCCGCGAAGCCGGCGTCAGAGCGATGGTGCACGAGAACTGGCGATGGCAGCCCTGGTACAGGGCGGCCGCGAGACTGATCGGAGACGGCGCCCTGGGCGGGGTCCGGTCCTATTGCCTGCGCATGCGCCAAAACGAGGGGCTGGGGCCCAACCCCTTCCCCAACCAGCCCTATTTGCGCGAGATGCCGCGATTTATTGTGTACGAGATTCTTCTGCATCATCTCGATACGGCCCGATTTCTTTTCGGCGAAATCAAATCTGTTTCGGCGACTTTATCGCGAACGAATCCGGTGATGCGAGGCGAAGATCGCGCCGTCATCGCCGTCGGCCATGTGAACGGCATCAGCGGCCTGATCGACGGACACTGCTCGGAGGAGCGGGAGCCGGAAGGGATAGCGCTGGGCGACGCCTGGATTGAAGGCGGCTCGGCGAAGCTGGCGATCGGCTCCGATGGCTGCGTCTGGCTCGGCGCGGAATGTGCATGGAGAAACGATGTCGTGACCGGGTATCGCGGGGACAGCGTCTTCGAGACGCAGTCGCATTTCATCGAATGCCTGCGGCGCGGGCTCGAGTTTGAAACCGGCGTCGAGGACTACTTGAAGTCGATGGCGGCGATGGAAGCGTGCTATCTGAGCGCGGAGCGCGGAGCGGCGGTTTCGCCGCTCGAATTGCTGTCCGCGCAACCCCAATCGGAATAAGGAGGCCTGAAAATGAACGCCATTTTTGTCCTCGGCCTGATGATATTGCCCGCTTTGCGTGTTTCCGACAACGGCCGGTTCCTGGTTACGGAGGACGGAAAACCCTTCTTCTGGCTCGGAGACACCTGCTGGCGGATGGTCATGAACGCCTCGCGCGTGGAGACCGAGGCGCAGCCGGCCGTCGACCTTTATTTCAAAAACCGCGCCGCCAAGGGGTTCACGGTGATTCAGACCCGGATGGTGGGCGGCGATAACGCCCCAAACGCGCATGGGCACAGGCCCTTCAAGGAAGGCGACTTTGGCGCGCCGCTCGTCGTCGGCGGGCCGGAGAACGACTTCTGGGATATGGTGGATTACATCCTGGAGCGCGGCGAAGCCCAATGCCTCTACTTCGCGCTGCTGCCGGTCTGGGCCGTTGATGTGAGCAACGATCATCAGTGGGTGCGCGAGCCGGAGAGCGCATACCGGTATGGCCGGTTTCTCGGCGAACGGTATCGCGCGAAGAAGCACATCCTGTGGATTCTGGGCGGAGACATGCACCTGCCGGACCGCGGCGTGGAAGATCCGGCGCGGCTGCGAATGATCCGGGCCATGGCCGAAGGAATCACCGACGGCGTGTCGGGCTCAGGCGTCTATGACGGACGCGCCGATTGGAACAGGACGATGATGAGCTTTCACCCCCCGGGTGGCAACCGCTCCTCGTCCCAGTTCCTGCACAACGAACCCTGGCTCGACTTCAACATGATCCAGACGACTACGCGGTTCAATTTCTCTTCCTACGAGCGTGTGCAGCGGGACTACGCGAGAACGCCTGTGAAGCCGACTCTGGAATCGGAGGCCGCATACGAGGAGTCCTTCCCCCTGAACAACGCCGAAAAGGAGCAGTTTCCCGGCGCTCGGATTCAACCGTGGGATGTGAGGCGGGCCGCGTATTGGACCGTGTTCTCGGGCGGATTCGGATTCACTTACGGGAACCGCAATTTCATCTCGTGGCTGAGAAAGGGGGAAACCAGCTTACACGGGGCATACCGGCCGTGGTACGAGTCTCTGGATACGCCGGGCGCGTTCCAGATGCGTCATTTACGGTCGTTGATGGAGTCACGGCCGTTTCTCACGCGCGTTCCCGCGGACGACTTCCTGGTCGGTTCCGCCGCCGAAGCGCCCGCGCGCTCGGTTGCGACTCGCGATTCGACGGGGGCCTACATGTTCGTCTACACGCCCAATGGAAACCTTCCGCTCGTTCTGATGAGCGGCGTCTCCGGCAGGACGGCGCGCGCGTGGTGGTTCAACCCGCGCTCCGGAGAGGCGACAGCGATCGGAGAGTATGCCACCACCGGAACGCAGCGATTCAAGCCGCCATCGACTGGCCGGGACAACGACTGGGTGCTCGTGCTCGACGATGCGTCAAAGGGGTTCGCCGCCCCCGGCGGCAGGCCGTTCACCCATTGAGCAGAAGGCGCCTGGGATTGTCGACCGTCATGCGCCGGATCTCGTCGGGAGCAAAGCCGGCGGCGCGCAGCCGTTCGGAGAAGATCCTGAAGCCTTCGGCCGGAGGCGGGGTATCGGGTTGGCCGAGGTCCGAAGCGAGCACGCTGCACTCGACGCCCGCCGCGGCGATGGCGGACTCGATCGTCTCAAACGGCGTATAGCCGCACCTGTGCGTCGTCGAGACGAAGCACCGCTCGAACATCACCCCGCGCGCGGCGAGGTCCTTCTGCAGCGCGTTCGGGTAATAAGTCACGGCCCACTCCGGATGGGTCACCAGAATCTTACGGTGGCCAAGCGCGATCGCCCGTTCGATCACCGCAAGGCCCTCCTTGGGAGCCAGATGGCCGGTCCCAAGAATACAATCCGATCCGGCCATCGCCGCAAGAACAGCTTCGACGTCGGCGCGCAGCGCGCCTGCATCGAAGACGCTCAGCCCGGCCTCTTCGGAGGCCTTGATCTGCCCAAGATGCAGCATGTGGTTCCGCGCCGATTGCGTCGGCATCCAGATCTCGCGCGCGCCGAGCCTCAATGCGAGACGGACTGCGGCCGGATTGAAGCCGCCAACAGTCTCATTGAGAACGAGGCCCCCGCGAACGTCGATGCCATTGACGGCTTGCGAGGCCAGCCACGCTCGCTCGACGGTAGAGTTCTGATGCGACTTGATGAGAATCGCGCTCATTCCAACGCGCCGCGATTCCTCTGCGAGTTCGAAATCGTTATACCGGCGCTCGACGACGTCCGGAGCGCTGTGGACGTGAAGATCCACTGCGCCTTCCATCTCCGGCGGCAGGTAGCTCATGAGGAATCCTCCGTCTGTGTTTCCGCGTCGCGGGCGCTCGCCGCCCAACCGGCCGCCAGCGCGATAAGAGCCATCATGCCGACGCCGTAGAAGGGAAGCGTGAAGCCGCCGGTCGTCTGAGTCAGCTTGCCGACCTGCCACATCAGCATCGCCCCGGTCAGCGAACCACTGCCGCCCAGCAACCCGGCCGCGGTGGAGACTGAGCGCGGACTCACCTCCTGCGCCAGCGTGAGGTACATCGCGATCCAGACGCCGATGGCGAAATCTGCCACGACAAGCAATGCCACAATCTGATTCAAGCCGCCGGCGAACGGCACGGCGGCGGCGGCGAGCAGCAGCACGCTGGCCGTGGAGAAGACGAGCCTCCGCGAACGCCGCAGCGGCCAGCCCCGTTTGACAAGAGCCAGCACGGCGGCGCCGGAGACCAGATACCCAAGGTCGAGCCCGAGAAACGTCGCAGTGAGGATGCCCGCCAACTGCGGCCCTTGGCCTATGCCATGCTGCTGCCGGTAATAGGTGGGCAGCCAGTTGAGGAAGAAGTAGAGGATCGGGTTGACGGTGATCGTAATCGCGAACACTTTCCAGAACTGCGAAAGCCTGAACACCTCGCCGTAGGCCGCCAGGCCGCCCCCCTGCCGGACCTCGTCCGGCTGCGTCTTCCAGATCCGTGCCATGCCGGGTGGACTGGTGAGCCAGAGCCAGACGATGAACCACATAACGCCCATCCCGCCTAGCGCCGCGAAAGACGCCCGCCACCCCACCGCCGCGCTGACCCCCAGAACAACCACCGGAGCGATCAGCGCGCCGACGCTGGTCCCGCTCGTGAAGATGCCATTGCCCAGCGCCCGTTCCTTCGCCGGGAGGGCGCGGGCCACGATGCGCATCGCGCCCGGCCAGTTGCCCGATTCGGCAAGCCCAAGCATGATACGCACGCCCAACAGCATTCCGAGACTCGTCGCAAGCCCCGTCATCGCGCTGACGGCGGCCCAGGCGAGAATCGCGCAGCCGTAGAGCCAGCGGAGTGAGAAGCGGTCCAGCAGCAATCCCACCGCGAATTGCGCCAGCGTGTAGGCGTAATAGAAAACCGAGAAGACCAGCCCAAGGTCTTCGTTGTTCATCCCGAGGTCTTTCTGGATGGAAGACGCGAGGATGCTCACCGCCTGCCGGTCGAGATAGATGAGCGTGGTGGCGGCCATCATCATCAGGCACAGGCCCCACTTGGCGAAAAATGACTTCATGCGCTGGCCCCGCGTCACCGGTGTATGGCTAACCGCTTAGGAAGCTGTTAGTCTATGGTTTCGCGATGCGGCTGTCAAATCATTCGCGAATGAGGCGTTGAGGTCGTGATGAAGGAAGTGTTCCGCGTCGGGGTGTCGCCGGATTTCTACGTCGACGCCAGGGGCCGCTTTGAAGCGGTGCTGGAGAGAGAGTTGAGCGGCGCTGCGGTCGAGTGGGGACCTATGCCGGCTCTGCCCGGCCTGCTGGCGACGCCGGAAGCGCTCGACGAGTTCGACGGCGTTTTCGCGCTCGCTCTGCGCGTCACGGCGGAAAGCCTTGAGGGCGTGGAGCGCTTGGCGTTGATCGCGCGCTGGGGCGTCGGCTACGACAAGATCGACGTGCCCGCGCTCACCGAAGCGGGCGTCGCGCTGGCCATCACACCGGACGCTGTGCGGACCCCGGTGGCCGAGGCCATCATGACGCTCATTCTGGCCCTGGCGAAGAACCTGCTTGTGCAGGACCGCACCGCGCGATCCGGCAAGTGGAGGGGCGATCTTCCTAGAATGGGCCGAAACCTGCGCGGACAGACGCTTGGGTCTATCGGATTCGGCAACATCGCGCGGGAGATGTTCAGACTGGCCTCCCCCTTCGGATTCGCGCGAATGCTGGCCTTCGATCCGTACGCGGATTCGGACAGAGCGCGCGAGGCCGCAGTGGAACTAGTCCCGCTCGACGTGGTGATGCGCGACTCCGATTTCGTCACGGTCAACTGCCTGTTGAACGCCGAGACTCGCGGCATGGTCGGCGAACGCGAGTTGAGGCTGATGAAGCCTTCGGCCTACCTGGTCAACACGGCGCGCGGGCCGATCATCGACGAGAGCGCGCTCATCAAGGCGCTTGAGCAGGGCTGGATTGCCGGCGCCGGACTCGACGTCTACGACAAGGAACCGCCGCGAAAGGATCACCCGTTGTTCGAAATGCAGAACGTGATCGTCACCCCGCACGGACTGCCCTGGACCGAGGAACTCGCCCACGACAACAGCGCCGAGGCGTGCCGTAACCTGCTGGCTGCCGCCCGCGGCGAGGCGCCGCCGGGGCTCGTGAATCGCGAGGTGCTCGCCAACAAGCGCTTCCTTGCCAAACTGGAGAAGTTCAGGAGTCGCGTATGAAAACCAATCGCTTCCGCCAGGCTCTGGAATCCAAAGGCTGCGCGTTCGGCCACATGATCATGGAGTTCGGCAGCCGGGGCGTCGCGCAGATCGTCGAGGCCGCGGGCGCCGATTTCACCGTCGTCGACATGGAGCACAGCGGCTTCGGCATCGACCGTGTCGCCGACTTGATGGCATGGTTCAAAGCCACCACGGTGACGCCGATGGTCCGCGTTCCCGAACCGCGCTACCACTTCCTTGCTCGTTGTCTCGACGCCGGAGCGATGGGCGTCATGATCCCCAATGTCGAAACGGCCGCGCAGGCGGCGGAAATCGTCCGTGCCGTGAAGTACGCGCCGGTGGGAATCCGCGGAGTGGGGCTTGGCACGGCCCACACAGACTACTCAATGCCCGATCCGAAAACCTATCTCGAAGAGGCGAACTCGTCGACGGCCGTCATCTGCCAGATCGAATCGCCGTCGGGCGTTCAGAACGCCGAGGCGATTGCGGCGACGCCGGGCGTCGATTGCCTCTGGGTGGGCCACTTCGATTTGAGCCACGCGATGGGCATCGCCGGATCATTTCAGGATTCGCGATTCACGGAAGCGCTCAAGCGCGTGCCGGAGGTGTGCGCGGCCCACGGCAAATGGGCCGGCGTGCAGCCGGGCTCGATGGATCAGGCGAGGGAGTGGTGGTCGTACGGATATCGCGTCATCTCGTGGCGGTCCGACATCGCGCTCTACCGGATCGCGCTGGCGGACGGGCTGAAGCAACTTCGCGAACTGGCCTGAAGGCTACTTGTACCAGTCGAGCAGCTTCACCTCGACGCCGGAGCCGGCCAGGGCCTTTTCGAAGACCGCGAGATCGGCGCCGCGGTAGTGGTACGGGATGGCCACCTTGGGCTTGAACGCGCGCACGGCTTCGGCGGCTTCCTCGGGCGGCATCGTGTAGGGCACGTTCATGCAGATGAGCGCAGCGTCGATATTCTTCAAAGCGCGCATCTCGGGGACGCCTTCGGTGTCGCCGGAAATGTAGAGCCGAAAGCCGCCGTAGGTGAGCACATAACCATTCCCGCGGCCTTTTTCGTGGAAGACCTTTCCCGCTTCGGGGCCGCGCTTGATGTTGTACATCGGCAGCGCTTCAATCTTCCATGGGCCAACCTGCTTTGTGTCTCCGTTCCTCATGCCGAAGGCGCCTTCAACCTGCGCGGCGGCGGCGGTGGAAGCGACGATTGTGGTCCGCGCCTTGCGCACCTTGGGAATGGCCTTCATGTCCAGGTGATCGCCATGCGTGTCGGTGATGAGGAGGAGATCGGCCTGCGGAAGGCCGTCATAGTCGCCCTGGCTCCACGGATCGACGTGAACCACCTGCCCGCCGGCCTCGAGCATGAAGCTGGCGTGCCGGATGACGGTGAGCTTGAGCGGCCCCGCGGAAGTCTTGAACTCGACGGAGGGGCGCGACTGCGCCGCGGCCGCGGCGGCGATGGCTAAGGAGAGAATGAGAGATCGCATACTTCAATCCGAGAGAGGTTCGAACACACCCTTGTCGCGATTCTTGCGGACATTGTTCCAGGGAAAACAGCGCCCGTTCATCGCAATGTAGACGCCGGCGGAAAGCGTCTGAACGAAGGCGAATGCGGAGCCGAGGTTGAAAAGGCCGTCGGAGCTGCCGAACTTGTAAGGGACCATCGCGCCGGTGAGGACGATCGTCTTGCCCACGGTTTCGCGCGCCAGAACGGCGGCGGTTTCCACCATCGTGTCGGTGCCGTGCGTGACGATGATTCTCGATTCCGGGGCCGCCGCGCAGTTGCGGGCGATCAGCAGGCGGTCGGCATCAGTCATCTGCAGGCTGTCGATCATCATCAGCGTGCGCACTTCCACCGGCACCAGGCAGCGCCCCAGCCGCAGCATTTCCGGCAGATGCGTGTCCTGAAAGTAGAGCGAGCCGTCGAGCTCGTTGTACTCCTTGTCGAACGTTCCGCCGGTGATCAACACGCGGACAGCAGCCTGATGCATACGCCGAGGCGATTGTAGCAAGGCGCGCGGGGCGATATAGTGGCTCAATTCACCATGAGGACCCTAACGTTGCTGACACTCGCCGGCGCGCTCTGCGCGGCGGCTTCGCCGGAGCAGGCGATCCTGGACGCCGAAAAGGGCTGGGCCAAGGCGGTGATTGCGCGAGATCTCCCCGCGCTTGAGAAGATCTTCACGCCGGATCTGATCTACGCCCATTCGACGGGCAAGATCGAAACGCGGCAGATGTATCTCGATCGCCTCAAAGAGGGCAAGCAGCGCTATGACGATATCCAGTTCGAGAAGACACAGGTGAAGATCTATGGCGATTCGGCCGTCTCTCACTCAATCGCCAGGACGATCGGGAAGAATGACAGCGGCCCGTTCAACGACCACCTGATGATGATCCACTTCTGGGTCAGGCAGGGCGGGACGTGGAGGCTGGCGGCGCACCAGACGACAAAGATCCCGTAGCGGCGGCGATCCTGTCGCCCGGGTCCTTGCCGAATTGCGCGATCCTGTTCGCGAATTGGAGACCTAGGAGAGGTCGTTCTCCAGCACGATCCGGTAACGCGCCTTGCCGTCGTGCAGGTGCTTGAACGCCTCGTTGGCTTTGGACATCGGGAACGTCTCGACGACCGGCGCGATCTTGTGGCGCGCGCAGAAATCGAGCATCCGCGCGGTGGTCGCAGGGCTGCCGAGCGGAGTCGCGCTGACGGACCGCTGCGCCGCGATCATGGGGAACAGGGCCACAGGGACGGGTTCGGGAGCAACGCCAACGAAGTGCAGCCGCCCGCGTGGCGCCAAAGCGTTGATGAACGCCTGCCAATCCAGGTTGACGTTCACCGTGCTGAGGATGAAGTCGAGGCGGCCCGCGATGGAGGCCATCGCCTCGCCGGAGCGCGAATCGACAACGTGATGGGCGCCCATCGAAAAGATCTCCGCCTTCTTTGATGGCGTGGAGCTGAAGGCGTAGACCTCGCAGCCCCACTTATTCAGGAACTGCAGCGCCAGGTGCCCAAGCCCACCGATGCCAATCACGCCAACGCGGTCTGTCGGCTTCACGTCATATTGAACGAGCGGGTTGAAGACCGTGATGCCGCCACAGAACATGGGTCCGAATTTGGACGGATCAAGGGCGGCGGGCAGCGGGATCGCCCAGAGCCAGGAAGCGCGGACTCGCGTCGAGAACCCGCCGTAGCGCCCAAGCATGGTCGCCTCGGCGGCGGGACAGAGGTTGTGATCGCCCCTGAGACACTGAGGGCATCCCATACAGCTTCCCGAGTACCACCCCAATCCGACGGTTTGGCCCAGGCTGAGGCCGCCCTTGGCGGGATCGGTTGGAACATGCGCCCCCATCGCTGCGATCCTGCCGATGACCTCGTGGCCAGGAACGAGAGGGTATGAGGAGATCCCCCACTCGTTGTTCAAAACGGAGAGATCGGAATGGCAGATGCCGCAGTGCGTCACCTCGATCTCCACTTCCGTGGGCCCAATCGGCCCGTGTTCGAACTCGAACGGTACCAGGAGGCCGGCGGCCTCCGATGCGGCCATCGCGACAGTTTTCTTCGACATACAATGCTCCCTCGCTGTTTCTAGGAATTTTGAATCCAGCCAAACGTGACGCTCTTTGGAGAATAGCCAACCGCCGCAACGCCGTGGGGCGATTCCCCGGACGCTCCGAACGGGCCATAATGGGGGTATGCCCGTTTGTATTCGTGCCGCATTCAGTGTACTGGCTTTGGCGGCGCTCGGCCTGGCCGCCGACATCACGACGATTGAGCAGATCATCGCCAAGGTCAACGGCGACATCGTCACCAGAAGCGAGTTGGAGCGCCTCCGCAAGCAAAACGAGGCCGAGATGCGGCAGCGCGGCGCCACCCCGCAGCAAATCGCCGCCGCCATGAAGGAGCGCGAGAAGGATACTCTCCGCGACCGCATCGACCAGTTGCTGCTCATTCAGCGCGGCCGCGACCTGAACATCAACGTCGATGGCGAAGTCTCCAAATACCTGGCCAACATTCAAAGCGAGAACAAGATCGCCGATCCCGAGAAATTCCAGGCATGGATCCGGGAGCAGACGGGGATGACCTTTGAGGACTTCCGCTCGGAGATCAAGAACTCCTATCTCTCCCAACGGGTCATCGGCCAGGAGGTCGCTTCCAAGGTCAACGTAC
This sequence comes from uncultured Solibacteraceae bacterium, assembly GCA_964461075.1. GTDB lineage: Bacteria > Acidobacteriota > Terriglobia > Bryobacterales > Bryobacteraceae > JACADU01. Next base: position 10,590 of record CAYWST010000026.1, read on the forward strand.
CCAGGAGCGAGATCGAGCAGTATTACGAGCAGCACAAGGCCGAATTCGTCCGGAAGGAGCGCCTCTTCCTCCGCGAGATCCTCATCGCCACGGAAGGCAAGGACCCTGCGGCAATGGAAAAGAAGGCCAAAGACGTCGCCGCCCGTGCCAAGAAGGGTGAACGCTTCGCCGAGCTTGTCCGGGACAATTCGGACGCCGTGACGGCGAAGTCCGGCGGATTCCTCGAACCGTTCGAAAAAGGACTGCTTCGCCCGGACCTGGAAGCGCTCGTTTGGGACAAGCCCAGAGGGCACGTGACCGATCCGATCAAGGTGGACGCGGGCTGGCTCATCCTGCGTGTGGAGGACCATCACAAGGAAGGGCAGGCGGCGCTCGAAGAGGTCGAAGGCGAAATCCGCGAGCGCATTTATGGTCCCAAGATGCAGCCGAAAGTCCGCGAATACCTGACGCAACTCCGGCTCGACTCATTTCTGGAGATTCGCGAAGGCTTTATCGACACCGGCGCCGCCCCCGGCAAGGACACTTCCTGGACTGACCCCGCAATGCTCAAGCCGCAGACCGTAACCAAGGAGGAAGTGCTCAGCCGGTCCCGCCGCAAACGGCTCTTCGTCCTCTTCCCGATCCCCGGCACCACCATCTCCGATAATCGGAAGAGTTCCAGCAAGTAGAGAAGGGCCAGAATGTCTTCCCCCAACAAGGGCGCTTCCCGCGGCCCGGCCGTCGCCGAACTTCAGCCCGGCCAGACGATCCAATCGGTCTTTCTCGTCCAGAACAAGGACGTCCGCGAGAAGAAAACCGGAGAGCCCTATCTCTCCCTCATTCTCATGGACCGCACCGGCGAGCTCGACTCCAAGATGTGGGATAACGTCCAGCACGTCATGGATACGTTCGAGCGCGGCGACTTCGTCCGCGTCAAAGGCGTGACGCAGACTTACCAGAACCGCACGCAGCTCACCATCCACACGCTGACCCCCGTCGATGGCGCCGACGTCGACATCGCCGAGTTCCTCCCCGCATCCAAACGCGACCCGGCCGAGATGATGGCCGAACTCCGGTCCATCATCGCTTCGATCCGAAGCGAACCCCTGCGCGCCTTGTTGGAGTCCATCTTCGGCGATTCTGAAATCGCCGCCCGCTTTCAGCAAGCTCCCGCGGCCAAGAGCATCCACCACGCCTGGCTCGGCGGGCTGCTCGAGCATGTTCTAAGCCTGTGCGAGCTCGCGCGCCGGCTCGGGAGCCATTATCCGAACACGGATCCGGACCTGCTTCTGACCGGTTGCATCCTCCACGATATCGGCAAGATCCACGAACTGAGCTACGAGCGCGCATTCGGATACACGACGGAAGGCCAGCTCATCGGCCACATTCAAATCGCGCTCAGGATCATTGGGGAGCATCTTCCGGCTGGGTTTCCGCCCAAGCTCCGGAACCTGGTGGAGCATCTCATCCTGAGCCACCACGGCCAACTGGAGTTCGGCAGTCCCAAGGTCCCCGTTTTTCCCGAAGCGCTGCTCCTGCACCATCTGGACAACCTCGACTCTAAGATGGAAACGATGCGCGCCTCGATCCTGAAGGATAAGCAGGCGGCAAGCGAGTGGACGGGCTACAATTACGCGCTCGAGCGAAGCGTCCTCGATACGGACAAGTACCTGGCGCCTCCGGCGGCGCGGCAGGACGCGGCCAAACAGCAGACGAGGAAGCCCGCGACGCCCAAGAGCGCAACGCTGTTTGGCGACGCCCTGCAATCGGCCTTCTCGAATGCAAAGGAGAAGGCGTGAAGAGAGGCCGCACTGCCCGCGAAGTGCCCCCGCCGCTTGAACTCGAGTGTCTCTGCGCTCTATGGAACATGGGCGAAGGCACGGTCCAGGCCGTCCGCGACGTCCTGCTCGCCAAGCGGCCGCTGGCGTACACCACAGTCATGACGATGCTCGACCGGCTGACTCGCAAGCAGGTTCTCGCGCGCAGAAAAGTCGGGCGGAGTTTCGTGTACAGCCCTTTGGTCAGCCGGGACAATGTTCGCGAGTCCGCGATTCGGGATCTCGTGAATTCGCTGTTCGACGGCGACTTCGCCTTGCTCACCGGGTACCTGAATGGGCATAGGGCCGAGCCGGCCTCATCCGCTCCTCTTGAGCAGGAAGACGAGCAGCAGCCCCTCGACGCCACGCTGTTGTAGCCGCCATTCTATCGCCGAAGCATCCAGCTTACCGCCGCCGCCATCAGCACGAATCCAATGGCGACATGATCCAGGAGATTCGAGAGCCCCGCGGGGTTCACAGCGAACTTCACCGTCGCCAGCCCCACGCAACCCCAGGTGAGCAGTTCGAGAGTTTGAGGGAGCTTGAAGCGCAGCACCCGCACTCTCCAGGCGAACAGGACGCCCGCCAAAGCGGCCATGAGAAAAACGGCGTCGTGATGCCGGGTTCCCGGCTGCTCACTCCAGTGGCGCGCCAGGTCGAACGCAGCCGCGGTGAATGTGACCGAGTAGGCGACCTGCCGGGCCAGCCACGGGCGGCACGAGACCGCCAGCAGCGTGAGACAGCCCGCCACCATGGAGGCGAAGCGGATCGGCAGCTTAGCTTCAGTCCAAAAAACCAGCGCGGCGATCGCCGCCGCCGACAGGATCTCCTTCCACACGGGCGGATCGGGCGATTCATACTCCAGTCCTTCGTGTGGCAGAGTTGGTTTCGCTTTGTGCCAGGCCCACGCCAGAGCCCAGCCAAAGCAGAAGCCGAAGAAAAACTCCATGTATTTCCACCAATGGAGTTTCAATTCCGGAAAACAGATGCGGCCCACGCCCTGGATGGCGCCGCCGAAGCCGAACCCGATCCAGCCGCCGATGAAGCCAGCGGCGGCGAGCCAGACGGCGGCGCGCGCAAGCCCTTTCCACGCCAGGAACCCGGTCAAAGCGATCGCGGCCAACAGGAATCCCGCCCAGATCTCCTCGCGCGGCTTGTTGGTGGGATGGGAGAAGTAGATCAGCTTCGGCTCGTTGACGAGTTTCCAGCCGATGGCTGTCGCGGCCAACATGACGGCTGAAGCGGCCGCCACAAGGCGCGGTCTTGGCTGGAGTCCAAGAGCGATGACCGGACCGGCCAAGGCGCCCCAGATGGCGCCTTTGAGGGCCAACCCCAGATAGCCCCACCAGAACGTGTCGGCGCGAACGATGAATCCCACCGTCTGTCCGTAGGTCATCTCGCCACCGAAGCCGACGCCGATCGCCGCGAACGCCGCAAGAATCTGATCGTAGCGGCGCGGATGAACAAAGCAGATCGAGGCCATCACCATCGCGCCGGGAATCATCGCTCCCAGCGGCCCGCCGCCGATGAAGCCGCGCAGTCCCCAGCCCAACATCATGGCCGTGGCGGGGAGCAGATAAGGGTAGCGAACCGGTCTCGGGATGCCGACCATCGCGGAAGCCATCGCGGAAGCATATCATGGCGGCTGGTGTGATATGGTTCCTCTGAAAACCATGCCGCTCACTCGAAGAAGCATGATCGGCGGCCTTGCCGCCGCGCCCGCGTTCGCCGCCGAACGCCGCCCAAACACTCTCTTCGTCCTCATCGACGACCTGCGCTACGACTGTCTCTCGCTGCTTGGACATCCATGGATGAAGACGCCGAACATCGACCGCATCGGGCGGGAGGGCGCCATCTTCTCCAACGCCTTTGTGACAACTCCCCTCTGCTCGCCCTCGCGCGCCAGTTTTCTCACGGGCCGGTGGGTCCACTCCCACGGCATCATCGACAACACCAATCGCAGCGAGGCCAGTCACAAGCTCGTTACCTTCCCCGCCCTGCAGCGCGCCGCCGGCTATGAGACCGCCTATATCGGAAAGTGGCACATGGGCAACGATCCAAGCCCCAGGCCGGGATTCGATCACTGGTTCAGTTTCCCGGGACAGGGACAGTATTTCGATCCGCAGATCAACGTCAATGGCAAACTCGACAAGCGCAGCGGCTTCATGACCGACATCCTGAATGAAGCCGCCCTCGATTTCCTCAAGAAGAAGCGCAGCAAGCCATTCTCGCTCTACCTGGCGCACAAGGCCGTGCACGGGCCTTTCACGCCGCCGGACCGGCACAAAGAACTGTACGCCGGGCAGCCCATCCAGCGCCATCCCAACGCCGCAGCGCCTCGCAAGGGTAAACCCGCCCTGGACCGCGAAGTCGCCGCCCCGAAGAAGGGCTCCGCCACTCAAAGCGGCCCCACCGACGAATCCGTCCGCAATCAGTTGCGACTGCTCTCCGCGGTGGACGAAGGCATCGGCCAGGTGCTGGCCACGCTCGAACAGAGCGGCGAACTCGACAACACGCTCATCATCTTCACCTCCGACAACGGCTATTTCCACGGCGATCACGGGCTCGGCGACAAACGCGCCGCCTACGATGAGGCGCTCAGGATTCCGATGCTCGCCCGGTATCCGAGGTGGATCAAGCCGGGCACAAAAATCGCCGAGGACGTATTGAACGTCGACGTCGCTCCGACGATGCTCGACGCCTCCGGCGCCAAGCCCGGTCCGGAGATGAAGGGCGCATCCTTCGTTCCTCTGATGCAAGGCAAGCGCGGCAAATGGAGAAGGGACTTCTATTGCGAGTACTTCTCCGAACAACAGTACCCGCGCATTCCCTCCTGGCACGCCGTCCGGAGCCCGGAATGGAAGCTCATTGAGTACAAGGAGCATCCCGAGTGGGCCGAACTGTACAACCTGAAGAAGGACCCCTACGAGATGGAGAATCTGGCGGGCGACAGCGGCGCCGGCAAGACTCGCCAAGAGCTCTCCGCCCGCCTGGCCCAACTCGAGAAGGAAACGGCGTAGTTCAGTCCCAGCGGACCCCGCGCGAGCCGAGTTCGCGTAGAATCTGCTCGCGGCTTTCGAATTGAACGGCGTCGATGCCCATGGCCTTGGCGCCGTCGACGTAGGCCGCGATGTCGTCGGTGAAGAAGCACTCCTCCGGCGCGCAGCCAGCGGCCTCAATGGCCGCCTTGTAGATGGCCGGCTCGGGCTTCATCGCCTTGACCTCGTAGCTGAGGATGCGCGCGTCGAAATGTCTCAGGATCGGGTACTTCGCATCAAGCATCGTGAAGTGGATTCCGTTGGTGTTCGATAGCAGCACTGTCCGGTGATTGCGCCGGATCCCTTCGACAACGGATTCGGGGATCAATGTCTCCGGCAAGAAGATCGAGCTCCAGATCTCGCAGAACCCGTCGTAATCCAGCTCGACCTCGAGGCGAGAAGCGACCTCGCCGACAAACGCATGGTTGTCGACGAGGCCGGATTCGAAGCGGCGGACAAGCTCGTCCCTGGAAAGCCTTGCCCGGATCTCTACGGGGTCGAGCCCGCTGAGAGCCTGCATTCGCAGGTAGCCGCGCATGAAATCGAAAGGGATCAGGACGCGGCCCAGATCGAAGATGACGGTCTTGATCACGTTACTCGGGCACCACCAGGACGTCGCCAGGATGAATCACGGACTTGTCGTCCTTCAGCTTGTCCGGATTCGCGGCGATGATCCTGGGGTACTCCGCGCCATTGCCATAATGCTTCTGGGCGATCTTCCAAAGCGAGTCGCCCGCCACGACCGTGTAGGTGCGCACCGGCGGGGGCAGGCTCGGGTCGATCCCGATTTCGCATTGGAGATCCGCGAAGATCGGGTCCACGGATTTAATCGCGTTCCAGACGTCGTTCCGGATGATCTCGGTGGGTGCGGCGCCCTTGATGACGAGTTTATCGCCTTCAACGTGGAGGTTATCCAGGCGCACGTTGTGGGTCTGGATGTATTCGAGGACAGAGGCATACTTCGCCTTGAACTGGTCAAGAGTCGGCATGACCGAATTATCGACGATCCGCCATGCGCCGCGCTATCCGGATTCAGAACTGAATTCGAGCCTGGACCTGCAGCCAGCGGTTGGTAGCTGAGGTCTGGCTGGTGATCTTGCCGAAGAGCGTCGAGTAGGGATCGGTGTTGGGCGCGTTCATCTGGGAGCGGTTCTGGACGTTGAGGGCGTCCAGACGAAGTTGCAGGCTGGCGCCGCGCTCGGTGAGCTTGAAGTTCTTGGCGATGTTGGCGTTCCACTGGTTGGTCATGTCGCGGCGAAGCCCGGGAACGCGGGTGGGAAAAACGCGGGTATGGAAGGAGTTGGGGCCCTTGGCGGCGGTGCGTTCGAAGTTCGCCGTATTGAACCATGAGTCCCATGTCCGGGTGACGTTGTTGATTTCGTTGATGTCGGAACCGTAGTAGAAGGGGTTGCCCCAGTCGATGAGCGGACCCGGCTGCCACTCGTAGGTCGCCGCGAGCTGCCATCCTCCGAGGAAGGCGTCAGTGAAGCGATTGGCATTGGACAGGAACTTCCTGCCTTTGCCGACAGGAACGGTGTAGACGCCCGTACCGGTGAAGCGATGGGGGCGGCCGTCGTTCGAGGGCCGCTCGGTGCGTTTCGTATCGAATTCATTCCAGAAGAAGTCCGCTTCGCGCAGCTTCATCGCTGTGTAGGCGATGTTCAGGTTCCAACCCTGGGCGAACCGCTTCTCGAACGAGAGTTGGAACTCGTCGCTTCGAGTATAGGCCGAGTATTCGGTATTGTTCGTCAACCCCGTCATCTGCGGGTAGGGGCGGAGGAGTTGGTTCTTCCGGATCGTCTTGGAGGTAAAGAAGCCGTTGGTGCTCATATCGGCCCAAACCTGCGGAGTAAAATCCGCCTGGTTGAAGTTGCCGATGTAAAACGGATTGGTCACATTGGCGTTCATGGCGTTGGCGACGGCGTCATTGCGGGTCAGGCCAGTGGCCCAATATTGTCCGGGCAGGGGTTTCAGGTTCTGGCCCAATGAGATCCGGTCGGAGTAAGCTCCGGCATAGGAAGCGGTGACGACCATGGAGGAGCCGAAGGATCTCTGAATGCCGGCTTGCCAGCGCTGCTGGCGCGCGTGCGGCTGATCCCAGGCGGTGAAGCTGAAGCTTCGGCCGGCTTGCGCCATCGAGCCGAGCCCGTCTCGGGTGGGCACGTCAAAGCGCGTGCCATCCGCCCGCACGGGGAACGGATCCTTCAAGACGCTCTGGAAGTTGTTGGGGTTGGCATTGGCCGGGAAGTTCCAGGTTTGGCCGAAATCGTTGGTCATGACCGTGTTGGTGGTGCGGGAAAAGCCGAACTGGTTCGGGCCGAAGTTCAGGACGTTGATGGTATCGAAGAAGATCCCGTAGCCGCCACGGAGAACAGTGTTCTTGTCAAGCTGATAGGCGGCGCCGATTCGCGGCAGCCACATGAACTCATCCTTGTAGAGCTCACGCGGCGCGCCGTTGGAGCCGACATAGGTGTTGCCGCCGGCTACTTTGAACTGGCTCGGGGGGAGTTCCGGGATCGGGCTCTTCGCGTAGGCGGCTTGGGCGGCGGCGGCAATGGGAAGAGCGGCGTTCGGGTCGAAATTCCCGATCATGCGGTTGTAACGTTCGGTGGCGCCGCGCTCATACTCGAGGCGCAGCCCGAGGTTGAGAGTGAGCTTTGGAGTGACGCGCCAGTTGTCCTGGACGTACCAGCCGTAGTAAGGCGTGTGCGTCGCGTAGGTGTCGTTCGTGGCGATGCTGGCCGAACTCGGGATGCCGAGGATGAAGGCGGCGTGCCCGAGGCCGAGATCGGTGGCGGGCGTAAATCCGTCGTCGTTCTTGCGAACGTAGTTTTGATTGAATGTGAAGTTGCCGCTCGTGTTGCCGCCGCCGCCGCCCGTGCGGTACTGGTTGCGGTTGTCGAAAGCAGCCTTAATGGAATGGTTGCCACGGATCAGCGTCGCCTCGATCTTGGCGGTCATCTGGCGGTATCTGGTCCAGGTGGGATAGCTGTTCGGGCTGATGGTGCTATATCCGGAGATGGCCATCTGCGGAAGCATGGTCAGGTCCCCGGCCTTCTGATCCATGTAAACGGGCAAGCCGAGATCGGAGGGCTTGAACTCCTGCGCTTTGGGCCGGACGTTGCCCTCGCGGAATTGATTCATAGCGACGTTGAAGTTCCAGAGGGTCGTAGCGGAGTGGGAGTAGACGACGTCAATATTACCGCCTTTATTGTTTCGCACCAGGCCGTTCTGATTCAGTGTGCGGGCGGTTTCGTAGGTCCAGTCGCCGCGGTCTTCGGGACCGAATTCGTTGAATGACCAGCGGCCGAACGTACGCCACCGGTCGCTGATCTGGTAGTCGACGCGGTTGGAAAACGCCTTGTAATCCCAGTTGTATGGCGTCTGCGAGGCGAGGTAGTTATTGACCGGATCCTGATTCACCGGAATCTGCACGTTGGGCAGCGGATAGAGCTTCATGATGGCGTCGTAGGCGGGATTCGCAAAGCGGCTTTTGGGGATCACGTTGCCCGGGAACGGAGTGCGGACGAAGTTGTTTGGACGAGCCGGATCCCGGGTGATCGTCGTCGGATCGTGGATGATATAGCGGGTGGGATTGGTGCTGATTTTAAGGAAATCGCTGAAATCGCCCTCGCGGGCCTTGAGGGTCGGCACCGTGCGGTTGAAGTTGGCCGCATCCTCGACCTTGACGTCCTTGAAAGCGTTGTAGGTAAAGAACCAGAAGAGCCTGTTCTTGCCGTCATAGACTTTGGGGATAATGACGGGTCCGCCGCCGGAGGCGCCCCAGTTGTTCGAGCGGCCGGTGGGCTGCTTGTCCTGGCTGCGAAGATCATTGGCCAAGGCGGTGTTGCCCGCGGCTTCGGCTTGGGCGATCCGGCGGTAATAGTTCTGCTTGACGAAGAAGGGCGTGCCCTGCCAGCGCTGCTGCCAGTGCTGCCAGGTGGCGGTACCGTGGAAGTCGTTGGTCCCCGACTTGGAGATCATGCTGATGGCGGCGCCGGATGCCTGTCCGATGCCGGCGTCGAAGTTGTTGGTCTCCACCTTGAACTCGGCCACGGCGTCGGTATACGGCAGGTAGGCGGTCCGGCGCGAGGGCCCCATGTTGGGCGAGCCGTCCAGGGTCCAGGAGTTGCCGCCGACGTTGCCGCCAACGCTGTAGTCTGAGGCGCCGACGTTCGAGTGCAAGGCAAGATAGTTGTTGACGCCGCCGGTTTGCACGCCCGGCGCGAGTTTGATCAGCAACATGGCGCTGTTGCCCATGACGGGCAACTCCATGAGCGATTTGTTGTCGATGACGCGCCCGCTGCTGACGGCGTTGGTTTCGAGCAAGGGCGCATCGGCGGTAACTGACACCGTTTCGGTGACGCCGCCGATCTCCATCGCCATGTCGATCTGAATGCGGGAGGACACCGGCAATGTGATGCCTTTTCGAATCAGCTTTTTGAAGCCCGGGGCTTCGGCCGTGACTTCGTACTGGCCGGGCATCAGCAGGTTCGCCTCGTAGTAACCTGTATCATTTGTTTTCAATGTGTTGGCAACGCCAGTCTCGGCGTTGCGAACCACGACGACCGCCCCGACCACGGCGGCGCCCGATGGGTCGAGCACGCGGCCGAAAAGCATGGAGCGGGTTTCCTGGGCCGGCAGAGACGCGCTTAGCGAAAAGAAGGCACAAAGCCCAACCCATTTGAATCGAGACAGCATCAGAACCTCCCGTTATGTGGGAGTATGTTATCACGGGATCGGGAGCCTTGACGAGCGGGTTTTGATTGAATTTTTGGCATCCCAGGCGTCCAGGTACCCGAACAACGCCTCCGCGATGCGGGCGGCCTTGAAGGCGTCGCCTTTGCCTCCTACCACGTTCAGGTTGGGACGGCGAACTCCGGCTGCTGGCGCCGCAGTTGCTCGCGGCAAGAGGATTGACAGGACGCGCTCAGGTGGGTGGGTTCAATGTGGAGCGACTCGGATAGCGATCATGAAAGCACGCGCGAAGGCGACTGATAAAGCGATCCATCGAGCGACTGATCGAAGGACTCAGAAGACTGTCGTCGTTGTGCCGATGGAACTGGCTGCGGAGATCGACGGGAGGGTGCGTGTGCGGAACCGCCAGAAGTTCGTGATCGAGAACTGCATGAAGGAACTCCGCCGGTTGGACCAAGTAGAAGCCATCCGGCAGGCGACAGGCGCCTGGAGGAAGGAAGATCATCCCGAACTCGCCGAGGTCTATTCCCGAGCGCGACAGAATGAGATCCCAAATACCGACCGCCTTCTCAGGAGTCTGCGGCTACTGGAATAGGACTGGGCGGTTTCGAAGAGAGCGGGTGAGATGGCGCGCGAGTGGCGAGGGAAGGGGCGGACGTTTCATCTGCCGGACCTGCTCATCGCGGCAGCGGCAATTGAGCACGGGGCCGTATTGGTGACTGCGAACGTGAAGGATTTTCCGATGCGAGAGGTGCAGATACTACCGCTTGACCAGGACTGAGCCCAATGCCTGGGTTCCGGCACGGCCTGGGGGAAAACGGAGCAGGCCAGGGACTGCGGCATCAGTCATAACGAACGGGCCGGGGCGCAAGCGCGGCGCGGAATGACGAGGGGAGTTGGTTAATAGGCGAGGGTTTGCTCCATCGCCTTCTGAATGTCCTCGGTTTGCGGAAGGATCTCGTCCTCGAGATCGGGGTGATAGCCGACCCAGGTGTCCATGGCGGCGACACGCTTCACGGGGGCGTCCAGGGACTCGAATAGCTCCTCGGCGATGCGGGCGGCGATCTCCGCGCCATAGCCGAAGCTGAGGGTGTCCTCGTGGACGATCAGGACACGCGAGGTCTTGCGCACGCTTTCGGCGATCGACTCCCAATCGTAAGGGGCGAGCGAACGTAGATCGATAATCTCCACCGAGAGATCGGGCTTCCTCTGCTGCAGCAGGGAAGCCGCGAGCAGCGATTTTTGGACCGTCATCCCGTAGGTGACGATGGTGAGGTCTCTGCCCGGCTTAACGATCCTTGCGCGTCCGAACGGGATGGTGAAATCCGGGCCCGGATGCGGGGCGCGGTTGTAGGGCTCGCGATAGAGACGCTTGTGCTCGAGGAAGAGGACGGGGTCGTCGCAGCGGAGCGCGGTGCGCAGGAGGCCGCAGGCATCCAGGGCGTTGGAAGGCATGACGACACGAAGTCCAGGGATGTGCGTGAACGCCACTTCGCCGCACTGCGAGTGGTAGATCGCGCCGCCGTTGAGATAGCCGCCGATGGCCGCGCGGATGACAGCCGGACACCTCCAGCCGTTGAAGCTGCGCCAGCGGATGTTGGCCATTTCGTCGCGAATCTGCATCATGGCGGGCCAGATGTAGTCGAAGAACTGAATCTCGGCCACCGGCTTCATGCCGCGCGAGGCCATGCCGATGGCGCGGCCGACGATCGCGGCTTCCGCGATGGGCGTGTTGAAGACGCGGGAGGAGCCGTACCTGGTCTGCAGGCCGTGGGTGGCCTTGAACACGCCGCCTTTGCCTTTGACCTCGCGGAGGTTCTCCTCGCGGCTGCAATCGGCCACGTCTTCCCCGAATAGAACGATGTGCGGGTTGCGCGCCATCTCCTCGTCCAGCGTCTTGTTGATCGAGTCGATCATCGTGCGCATCTCGCCTTCGGTTTCGGCTTCCGCCTCAAAGGCCTTGCCGGCGGGATCGATGTCGGGCGAGTAGAGGTAGACGAGGGCCGAGGACTTGGGCGGCGGTTCAGCCTTCAAAACACGGTCGGTGATCTCCTCGATCTCAACATCCACTTCATGGCACATCCGTTTGTAGGCCGTTTCGTCCAGCAGCCCCTCCGAGATGAGCCAGCGCGGGAAATTGATGATGGGATCGCGGGCGGCTTCGGCCTGGCGCTCCGCTTCGGTTTTGTAGAGCCGCTCGTCGTCGGACAGGGAGTGTGAGTAGGGCCGGATGCAGCGGGCGTGGACGAGGGCTGGCCCGCGGCCGGACCGCGCGGCTTCGAACGCTTCGCGCATGGCCCGGTAGGAAGCGAGGAAGTCGTTGCCGTCACACTCGATGCGCGCGAGCAGCGGGAAGCCGCTCAACAACGCCGAGATGCTTCCTCCGGGCGTCTGCCGTTCCACGGGCACGCTGATGGCGTAGCCATTGTCTTCCACCAGGAAGACGACGGGAAGACGGTTGAGGCAGGCCGCGTTGAGGGCTTCCCAGAACTCGCCTTCGCTGGTGGCGCCGTCGCCGGTGGTGACGAGGGTGACTTCGTCGCTCTCGGGATAGAGGTAACGGCCGGCTTCCGCGCACCCGACGGCGTGGAGGAACTGCGTGCCCGTTGGGGAACTGCCGGTGAAGATGTGGAGTTCGGGGCTTGACCAGTGAGAAGGCATCTGGCGGCCGCCGCTCGCGGTATCCGCGTATGCGCCAACGCTCTGTAGGAGCATCATCTCGGGTGTGACACCAAGCGTCAGCGCGAGCGCACGGTCGCGGTAGTAGAGATGGAACCAGTCGTGGCCCGGACGGAAGACCATGCCGGCCGCCGTTTGAATCGCCTCATGGCCCGCCCCGCTGATCTGGAAGTAGATGCGGTTCTGGCGCTTGAGCATGACCTCGCGGTCGTCCAGCCTGCGCGACATCTGCATGAGCCGGAAGGCGTGAAGCAGACTTTCACGATCGAGCGCCGCGGTATTGGCCGCGGGCGCCTGCACGGCGGCACTTCTGGCCATCGCCATCGACAACAAACCCTCCTGTAACAGTCTAGCCCAGGCCGCCGTGTGTCCTAGAATCGAAATAGACCCTCCGGAAGTCTCAATTCATGCACGACATCGCTCTATTCCGCGCCAACCTCGACGCGGTGGCAGCCCGCCTCGCCACCCGCGGCTTCACTCTCGACCTTGCAGCCTTTCGGGAAATCGACCAGCGCCGCCGCGCCGCGTTGACCGAAGCCGAGACGCTGAAGGCGCGGCGCAACGCCGACAGCCAGGAGATCGGCCGCCGCAAGAAAGCCGGGGAAGACACCGAAGCGCTGCAGGCGGAGGTCCGGGCGCTCGGGGAGAAGGCTTCAGAACTCGAAAAAACCGCTGCCGCGCTCGACGACGAGTTCCGCTCCCTGCTGGCGGGCATTCCAAACATCCCGCACGAGTCGGTTCCAACGGGCAAAGACGCCGAAGACAATCTCGAGGTCAAGAGATGGGGCGCTCCGCCCGAGTTCGACTTCGAGCCCAAGGCCCACTGGGACCTCGGCCCTGAACTCGGCATTCTCGATTTCGACCGCGCGGCCAAGATCACCGGGGCGCGCTTCGCGGTCTATTACGGGATCGGGGCGCGGCTCGAGCGCGCGCTGATCAACTTCATGCTCGACCTGCACACGCGCGAACACGGCTACACCGAGGTCCTGCCGCCGTTCATGGTCAACTCGGCGAGCCTTTACGGGACGGGCCAATTGCCGAAGTTCGCGGAAGATCTCTTCAAATGCGAGCGATTCGATTTCTGGCTCGCGCCCACGGCGGAAGTGCCGGTGACGAACCTGTACCGCGACGAGACGCTGGAGGCGTCGCGGCTGCCGATCCGGCTTTGCGCCTATACGCCGTGCTTCCGTAGCGAGGCGGGCTCCTACGGCCGCGACGTGCGGGGCATCATCCGGCAGCATCAGTTCCAGAAGGTTGAGCTTGTCAACTTCACCACGGCGGAGCAGAGCCACACGGAACTCGAGAACCTCACGCGCTGCGCCGAGACGGTGCTCGAGAAGCTTGGGCTTCCCTACAGGCGCGTACTCCTTTGCACGGGAGACATGGGATTCGCTTCGGCGAAGACCTACGATCTGGAGGTCTGGCTACCGGGACAGAGCGCGTACAAGGAGATCAGTTCCTGCTCGAATTTCGAGAGCTTTCAGGCGCGGCGCGCCGGGATCCGCGTGAAGGCGGAGAAGAAGAGCGAGTTCGCTCACACGTTGAACGGGAGCGGGCTCGCCGTGGGACGCACCTGGGTCGCCATCGTGGAGAACTACCAGCGGAAGGACGGCAGCGTGGTGGTGCCTAAGGCGCTTCAGCCCTATCTCAACGCCGAGGTGATCATGCCGGGCCAAGCGCTCTAATCGCCTCGCGAGGGGACGGGTCACAACGAAAGCGGATTTTCTTCGCGGCGCCAATTTACTACCGCTCAATGATTTAGAGTGGGAGGCCGGCAGCCGGCCGCCAAATTTCGAGACAGGCCGTGCCTCAATGTGGACGCCCGGGCGATCCGCCCGGCCGAATTCCTCGATGGAGGCCAGCCCACAATGTTGATCCACGGCACGAGAAAGCTGCTGTTGGCCCTGATGGCGTGCGGCGCTGTTCAGGCGGCGCCGCCTTTGACCCTGATTCAGGACACGCTCTACAAAGCCGACGGGACCCTGTTCAGCGGGTCCGTCACGGTCAGTTGGAAGTCATTCGTCGCGGCCGACTCATCCAACATCCCGATGAACACGCTCACGGTTCAGATCACCAATGGACTTTTGCGGCTCCGGTTGGTTCCAACCACAAACGCAAGCGCCGGCGCGTACTACCTGGCGCGCTTCAACGCGGAAGGCAAGACGCAGTTCAGCGAGATCTGGTCCGTCCCGGTGAGCGCAACGGCGGTGGCTGTCAAGGATGTCCGGGTGGCGTCCTCGCCGTCAACCGGCGGCGGAAGCGGCGGTACAGGCGTTCCAAGCACGATTCTGCTCAGTGATGTCCAGGGCCTGAACGAGGCGCTGGCCGACCGCCCGACAAAGGCCGCCGGTTTCGCCAACGGACGCGCCGTGACGGTGGATATCAATGGCGAGTTGACGGCCGTCCTCGGATCGCCGGGCGACTGCATCCGGGTGGACGGCACCTCGGGTCCGTGTGGGACTGGAGGCGGCGGAGCGGCGTTTGCGTTTGTGGACGCGGAAACGCCGGCGGGATCGATCGATGGAGTGAACAGGGTCTTTACGCTGAGCCAGATTCCGTTTCCCGCGTCGAGCGTTCACCTCTACAGGAACGGCATCCTGCAAAAGGCGTCGGTCGACTATACGGTGAGCGGCAGCGTGGTCACCTTTGAGGTGAATTCAACTCCCCAGATCGGCGACCTGATGAGCGTCAGTTACCGCACAGCGGCGCCCTGACCAGCGCATTGAAGAGAATAAGATAAGGGCATGCGTTGGTACTGTTGGTTGGCCATCGCGCTGACCTTGTCAGCCCGCGAGCACCGCGTTGATTGCGCCGCCGCGGGCGGCTTGAAGTCGCTGGACGACGTCAACGCCGCAGCGTTCTCTAAAGGCGACTCCGTCCTGTTCAAGTCCGGCTGCCGGTGGGCGGGACAACTGCTCGTCAGAGAGGGCGTTTCGTATGGAAAGTATGGTTCAGGCCCCCTGCCGCGGATCGACGCCGCGGGGCAATTCGAGGACGCAGTCCTGATCAGAAACGCATCCGGATCGACGGTGCGCGACCTCGAAATCACCAACAGGGGCGAGGGTGAAGCGACCCGCCGCGGCGTCCACATCTGGGCGGACAACGCAGGAGTGGTGAAGGATGTGACAGTGGCCAATCTCTACATCCACGACGTCAACGGCACGAACAAGAAGAAGGACAACGGCGGGATCATTTTCCGCACGACGGGCGATGTGACGCCCAGCCGTTTCGAAGGGCTCACGATTGAACGGAATCTCATCTGGAAAGTAGACCGCAGCGCCATCGCGGCTTCGAGCTACCACGCCATGCGCACGCGCTGGAATCCGTCGCTGCGCGTGGTGATCCGCGACAACCACGTCGAGGATATCGGCGGCGACGGCATCGTGCCATGGGCCACCGACGGCGCGCTCGTCGAGCACAACATCGCAAAGGACTGCAATCGCCGGGCGGGCACGTTCAATGCGGGGATCTGGCCGTGGTCGACGGACAACACCGTCATGCGCCTGAATCGCGCGTCGTTCACGCGCACCACGATGGACGGGCAGGGTTTCGACTCCGACTACAACTCGCGCAACACAGTCATCGAGTACAATCTTTCGCACGACAATGAAGGCGGCTTTCTGCTGATCTGCACGCCGGGCAAACGGAAGGAAGCCGAGAACCTCGGCAATCAGGGCACCATCGCGCGCTACAACATCAGCAGAAACGACAGGGCGAGGACGTTCCATGTGGGCGGCGCGGCCGTGAACACGAAGGTGTATGAGAACGCCGTTTACATCGGAGAGGGACTCGACGTGCAGTTGGCGCTGATCGCCGACTGGAGCGGCTGGGCCAAGGGGCTTGAGTTCCGCGACAATCTCTTCCATGCGAAGGGAACCGCGCGCTATGGGCACGAAGTCGCGCGTTCCAAAGACGGCACGTACTCGATCGGGCCCGGATGGGGTCCTGCGGAAGGGGTCGTTTTCGCGGGCAACCGTTACGAAGGCAACCACGTGGACAAACCGGCCGACGCGCCCGGGAACAGAGCGCCGCGCGCGCTCAAGGACTCAGAATGGGCATGGCCGGGCCCGCAGTTGGACCCGGCCAAACCGGAGCAGTTCGGAAGCTACATCAAGGC